>NZ_JBJKOD010000004.1:0-354775 GCF_045765065.1 Winogradskyella sp. 4-2091 | reverse complement strand
AATACAAACCGAATAGAAAATCCGCGAGGATTTTCGTAAGTAGGCGAGTACTAGCAATGAATTATACACGTTGTTGTGTACAGTTATTTTGATTCATAAAAGTTTTTTCCAAATAGTATTAAATCTATATGACAAATAGCTTTTCGAATGAATGATTTAGTAGTACTTGACTGATTAAAACAATTATCATAGACATCTTTTAAAACACCCATTATGTAAGTTTTATTTATCTCATTTTCTTTTAAATGAGTGATTGCTTGGATATAATATCTTAATTCTCTTGTGTCTATTGATTTGAAATCTATTGTTTTATTTTCTTTTAGTTCTTTAATTGCTTTTGTTATTTTTTTTGCAGCTTCAGAACCTGTTGTTATATTCCCAATTTTAAATTTGGAAGAATTATTTTTTTCGAGCCTAAATCTATTTTTGATATCCTCAACTTTATTACCAACTTCATTATTAAGTAATTCGGCTATTTTTGTTTGGTTCAAGGTTGATTTAGAAATATAAAAGTAAATAGGATAGTAAGCAGTATTTTCGTGCATAACCCGTCTTAAAAATTCTTTTGCACTATCAGTATCTAATTGCTGTTCAAAAAACGAATTAAATAGCTCAAAATGGGTTATAATATGATATTTGTTTTCGACAAGTTGAATTATTTTATTACTATCAATTGGTTGAACGTCTCCAATAAGTTTTAGAGCTGGTGCTCCATCTTTTTCTACAAATTTCCCCTCGTTTATAAATGTAACCTTTTTTAATAGCTCCTCTGGAATTAATAATTTGTTTTGAGAGCCTATAAGTTCTCCGTTCACAATATTTAGAAGACCAATATTTTCTACTCCTATGGTAGCAACATTATTAATTAGTTTGAGCCAATTATCATTTAATTCTTTTTGCTTTTCTTCGATTATGTTTCGTAAATCGCCATATGAAATTCGTCTGCTTTGACCTGGATAACGATAAAAGATATCACTCTCTTGAATGTTATTATTCGCAGTTTTAATTGCTACAACAGGTTTGTTTTTGGATTTATGAATGTATAAGAAACCAATTTTGAATTCATTTATTTTTTTAATAAATAATTCGAATTCTATTTCTGGCGCAAAATAGTCGAGAAGTTCTTGAGATAAATCTTTATTGTCAAAATTTTGAAGCTTGTCATTTTTTAATCCGACTAATTCTCCATTGTTTTTTACACCGTAAATAATTAACCCTCCGTTTGCGTTGGCAAAACTTGCAATCCATTTATGTAATTTTTTGTCTTTATGTTTTGGACTATGAAAACTTTCTTTGAATTCTATTTCAGAATGTTCTTTTTGTCGCACAAAATTTTCAGATACTATGAAGTAATCTTTCCAGTTAAATTCTAATTCAAATGATTTTTTCAAGTTCGGGTTTTTAATTGTACACAACTCCTTATATAAAAATTTTTATTGTCGATATCCCGGAATTAATTCAGGATATGAAAAGATTTTTGTTGTCGTTATCCTGTAAATATAATTTATTTACTGCAATGTCTAAAGGGCTTTTTACTTGTTCTAAATCTTTTCTTGTTACTTGTGTATATATCATTGTGGTTTCAGGCCTGCTATGACCTAACAATTCCTGTATGTGCCTTATGCCAATGCCTTGCTCTAACATATGCGTGGCATAACTGTGCCTTAAACTATGTGGTGTTACTTGTTTTGTTATACCTGCCAATTTCAAACTCTTTTTTAAAAAGGCTCTTATGGATTGTGGGCTATAATTACCACCTTTTGGATTTTCAATAAAATACTCCTTTGGTTTGTATGTGTTATAATAATTCTTAATTAGCGGAAAGATGCTTTCTGCTAAAGTAGCATATCTGTCTTTTCGCCCTTTAGCGTTCTGTATATGAAGTTGCTTTCTGTTGAAATCAAAATTTCTGAGTTTTAAATTTATTATCTCACTAATTCTTAAACCAGAAGAGTAGATCAATGCAATGACCACTCGATGTTTTAAGTTTTTTGTGACTTGTAAAATAGACAATACTTCATCAATGCTTAAAATTACGGGTAATTTTAAATCCTTTTTCGGCATATAAATACGATCCGTATTTATAGAACATGCTGGGTAGAAATAGGCGAAATGTTTAAAACCACTTACCATTTGTCTATGAGTACTTACTGCATAATTTAAGGAGGATACAGCCCACTGTATATAATCTCTAACGTCGTTTTCATTTAATTCATTTACAGGTTTCTGTTCTGTAAATCTTAAAAATTCTAATATAAATTTACTGTAGCAAGCGATGGTACTCGTACTAAATCGTTTTCCTTTTAAAAATTCTAGGTAGTGACGATAAATAATAGTCTTTTCTTTATTTAAAGGTTTTAGCGTTACAATATCTCCTTTACTATATCTTGGGATGTTTTTGTTATTATCAGATTCATTAATTAGCAAATCTGCTTCTCTAAGATGAGTTTTAAGGTCTTCTAGTCGTACCTCGTCATAATAAATGTAAAAGGTACGATGCGTTTTTGTCCAATATACGCCTCGAAATTTCTTGATATATTCTTTTGTTTCAAAATCATAAGGAAACTTTATGGCAATACACATTTTAGCGTTATGTGTAAATGAGGCTAACGTAATGGACTTTATCATAACAAGTTGAAAAAACGGTACAATAAAGATATAAAAAAGCCTATTCTATTTAAAGAATAGGCTTTAGTAATCGTTTAAAAAACTCAATTTTAGGGTGTTGCGTCAATAACACCAAGTGTATATAGTTGATCCATTGTTGGCGATTCACTTCCACCTTCTGGCTCTAGTGTTATACCAAAAGCTTGGCTCTCGTTAGCATTAGCTATGGTAAATATCTTATTATCGTCTGTGTTAAAATCGTCAATTGTACCTAAACTAGTTGGTGTTAATGGATTTAAGGTTAGAGACCAAACTTGCCATACTTTTCCTTGTGGTGCATTTGGTAAACCTTCTGCATCTACATAGATAGTGTTATCTGCTTTATTCCAGTATACTTTTGCAAAACTAGTGGCATAATCGCCTTGTCCACCAAGTGGTACAGCAATGATATCTTTATCTCTTATAACGTCCAATAGGTTTTTGGTGGCTGCCAAATCTGTTCTTGCATCTTCTATTTGTGTTTCTAAGTACAGCTTATCGGTTTCCGCAGTTTGCAGTTGTAATTCTAATTCTGTTTTCTGGTTTAGAGTCCATAATAAACCACCTGCTAATAAAATAGAGGCTGCCCAACCTGTGTAAGACATCCAATTTGGTTTCTTAGGTTTTAGATCTACTACTTTAGTATCTGTGAGGCCTAATTTTCCTTTAAACGAATCAAAATCTATAGCATGTGGAGATACTGCTGCAGTTAATTTTACTACCGCACTTTCTATTTCTAAAACTTCTTGCAATAACTCAGGATGTTGATGCAATAAATCATAGATGTCTTGATTTTCTTGTTCAGAAAGTTGACCAGCTACGTAAAGCTCTAAAATACCTGATTCTATGTATGCTTTAATATCCATATTACAATACCATATCTCTTAACTGTTGTATACAGTTTCGGTTTCGTGTTTTTACAGTGCCTAAAGGCATTTGTAATTCTTCTGAGGCTTCCTTTTGTGTAAATCCTTTAAAATATAGGAGTTCAATTACTGCTTTACACTTTTCGCCTAATTGGGTTACAAATTTTTTAATACCGATGGCATCTGTGCTGTCATCTAAATTTTCATGACCTGCTATTATATCTACGAAATAATCTGCGTTTAGGTTTTGTTTAGACTGTTTAAACGCTTTTGATCGTGTTTTGTCAATCGCTGCATTACGCGCTATATTTAAGATCCAAGTAAAAAAACGTCCTTTCTTAGAAGAATAGGTGTCTGCTTTGTGCCATGCTTTTATAAAAACATCTTGCATCAGTTCATCTGCAATATCTGCATCTTTTACAATATTGTAAACGACACCATGTATACTTTTACTATACATACCATAAAGCTTTTTAAATGCAACTTGGTTTTTGTTCTGAAATTGATTTACTAAAATATCTAAATCGGCCATAAGAATATTATCTTAGAACACAATGCAGATAAGGGGAAGTTATTCACCGCAATTATTCTAAACTTAAGAGTTAATTGGTTATAAGATGTTAAAGGTACAACTAATTTATTTTTGTACTATTTTAATTTTCACGAAGGTAAGTATTCACTTCAATAGCTACATCTTCCCAAGTTTTACTAACACCATCTGCACCTTTATGTAATTCATAGCAAACTTTATTTAAAGAAGCTAATGCATCTAAAGCGTTCCAATCTTTTAAGTTCATTGTGCCTTTAAGGCTTACACGTCTTTCGTCAGTAATAGAAATTTTTAAAGGTAAATCTGCAGTTACACCGTTCATGGTAATTTGAGCCTTAGCTTTATCATCAAGATAAATAATTTTTCCTTTCAACAATTCGGTGTTTAGCATTGCACCAAAAAATGAAGCTTTTAATTTCTCGTCTCTAGAATCATCTTTAGTAAACAAACTACTAATAGGAATTGAAAATTCTAAATCATTCAATGCTTCTTGTGGTGTCGCACCAGATTTTTCATCAAAATTTAGGGTTGCGAATTCTCCACCTACCGGAACTTTTTCTGTTGTTTTATAAGCCGTCCATTTTACAGATGTTGCTGCTGGTTTTACAACATAGTTAACTGTGTTTTCTACCGTAGTTGGTTCCGCTTCCTTTTTTTCTTCTTTACAAGAGGTTAATACTAAAGTAAAAATGGCTAGGAATGATAAGAGTTTTATACGTTTCATATTATCAGATTTTTTTTAGTAAAGTTAAGGAGATAATTGTAATTAACCATAGCCTAAATGTAATTTCATTTAATGTTCACATGATAAAAATCATATTTTAAAATAATACATTCTACTAATTTTGAACCGTAGATTTTTGGTATGAGTCAAGTGTTAATAAATAAATATAATGTCGCTGGTCCTCGATATACGAGTTACCCAACAGTTCCATATTGGGAGCTTAATTCTTTTTCATTATCACAATGGAAAACAACACTAAAACGTGCTTTTGTAGAAAGTAACACATCTGAAGGTTTAAGCCTTTATATCCATTTGCCGTTTTGTGAGAGTCTATGCACGTTTTGTGGTTGCCATAAAAGAATTACAAAACAACACAATGTAGAATCTCCATATTTAAAAGCCGTTTTAAAGGAATGGAGTTTGTATTGTGAATTATTAGATGAAAAGCCTAAGATTAAAGAATTACATCTTGGTGGTGGCACACCAACATTTTTTTCGCCTGAAAATCTAAAGTTTTTAATTACAGAATTATTAAAAACTTCAAAATTGGCAGAAGATTACGAGTTTAGTTTTGAAGGTCATCCTAACAATACTACAGAAGCCCATTTACAAACCTTATTTAATTTAGGATTTAGACGTGTTAGTTTTGGTGTACAAGATTATAATTTAAAGGTACAGAAAGCAATTCATCGTGTTCAACCTTTTAAAAACGTAAAACAGGTTACAGAATTAGCAAGAAAAATAGGTTATACATCTATTGGGCACGATATAATTTTTGGCTTACCATTTCAAACTGAAGTAGATGTTATAGAAACCATTAAAAAAACGAGAACATTAAAGCCAGATCGTTTGGCATTTTATAGTTATGCGCATGTGCCATGGATAAAAGGAAATGGTCAACGAGGTTTTAGTGATAGCGATTTACCCTCTGCGGCATCTAAAAGACAGCAGTATGAAACTGGTAAAAAACTATTAGAAGCTGTGGGTTATATAGAAATAGGAATGGATCATTTTGCCTTAGAAAGTGATTCTCTGTTTAAAGCTATGGAGTATAAAACGTTACATAGAAATTTTATGGGCTATACTGCTTCTAAAACTCAAGCTATGATTGGCTTGGGAGTGTCTGCAATAAGTGATAGTTGGTATGGGTTTGCTCAAAATGTAAAATCTATTGAAGACTATTACCATTTGCTCGAAGAAAATATAATACCTGTGGTTAAAGGTCATATTCTTAATTCTGAAGACCTAGTGATTAGAAAACACATCCTAAATCTAATGTGCAACTTTAGCACGTCTTGGGAAAATGCTGAATTATCATTTAAAGAATTACCAGAAGTGTTGGTTAAATTAAAAGAATTTGAAAAAGATAATCTCCTTCAATTTGAAACAAAAAAAGTAACCATTACAGAAAAAGGAAAACCGTTTATAAGAAATATTTGTATGGCATTTGATTTGCGTTTACAACGAAAAAGGCCAGAAACAGCTTTGTTTTCAATGACCATTTAACAATCATAAAGTAAACAAAATTGTAATACAAACGATCATTAAATAACATCACTAATTAAAAAAAATATCATGAAAAAAATAATTGTACCAGTAGATTTCTCTGAACATTCTGAGTTTGCTCTTGAAGCAGCAGCAAGTTTAGCTCAAAAGTTTAATTCTGAACTTATTGTATTGCATATGTTAGAATTGTCTAATGCTATCATTTCGTCTTCTAGTGATGCTTTAAGTCAAGAGGCTGTATTTTATTTAAAACTAGCCGAACAAAAATTTGATGATTTCTTAGATAAACCATTTCTAAAGGATATTGAATTAACTCCAATTGTTAAACATTTTAAAGTTTGGAGTGAAGTAAATGATGTCGCAAAAGAACACAACGCTGATCTCATTGTTATGGGCTCTCATGGTGTTAGTGGTATTAAAGAAGTTTTAGTAGGTTCTAATACCGAAAAAGTGGTTCGTCACTCAGATATTCCGGTTTTAGTGGTAAAACATAACCCTATATTATTTGATTTTGATAATGTTGTGTTTGCAAGTGATTTTACGGAAGAAGCGATAAAACCTTATCTAAGAGCTAAATCTACTTTTGATAAACTTAACGCAAAACTACATTTAGTATATGTTAATTCTCCAGACGGAAATTTTCTAAGCTCTTCAGAAATAGATAAAAAAATTGCCGAATTCCTAGAAAAAGCAGATGGCGATTTAAACAGTTTAAATGCAGTAAATGTCGTTTCGGATTATTCAGTGGAAAAAGGAATTTTAAATTTTGCTAATGTAATAGGAGCAGATGTTATAGCTGTTGCGACACATGGTAGAAAAGGGTTATCACATTTCTTTGAAGGTAGTGTATCTGAGGATATAGCAAATCATTCTACATTACCAGTGATGACTTTTAAAATATAATTAAATAACGATGTTATTTTAGTTAGTGTTTGGTAACACCGTTTTAAAAACGTCAAAGATTCAAATCTTTGGCGTTTTTTATGGCTGTAATTTATTGCAACGATGAGTTTTAAACTTAACTAGATTTTTAATTTAGAAGCAACACAGTTTAAAACCGGTAACCTAATCTTAAATGTAGATTTAATGCCACTACGTTAACATCTTTAATGTAGACGTCCTTCTCTTTAAAGTAATGACCATAGCCAATACCAATTCCGGTTTCGTAGTTAAAATGTTTTCCAATATTTCGTCTAATTCCCCAAGTTGGCACAATAGTTATATCACTAATATAGTTTAAGTGATTTGGTACTGACCCTATGACTTTATCCACATGATAGGTTGTTTTTATAGAAATGAAATTTCCACTGTTGCCATCTGTTCTAAGTGATTTAGATTCGCGTTTATTTAAATTGTAATACCATCTTGGTTCCACAGTAATTGCAGGTATTAAGATGAATAAGAATTCAGGATCTTCTCCTAACCTTTCACTGAATGCACCTACATCAAACCCTAATTCACTGCGCAAAGCAATGCTGTTAGTGAGTTTTAATTCGTTATGTGCCCATACACCTAAGAGACCTGTTTGAATGCCATAAATGGATTTTTCTACACTCGTATTTTGGGCAGATGATATAAGAAAACTTGTTGTGCAAATTAGTGCAATTATGATTTTTTTCATTCGTGATGATTGGAGTTAATAGCGACTAATATAGGAAATCATTTGTTTTTAATGACACTCAATAGCACTTGAAGCCATTTCTATCATTGGAGCAGGAGAAATGTAAGGGATTCCTAAGCCCAAACCACGAAGAATAAACAAAACACCAATAACAACCACAAAAACAGGAATTGCTTTCTGAATACGTTGTTTTATTGTGGAATTTAAAAACTTGCCTAAATAAATAGCTGTGGTCATAAGTGGAATAGTGCCAAGCCCAAAAAGAAGCATATACAAACTTCCTTGTAATAAACTGCCCGTAGCAATAGCTCCAAAAACAGCCATATATACTAAGCCACAGGGCAAAAATCCGTTAAGAAAACCAATAGTTAAAAAGGTGTCAGCAGTTTTCTTTTTTAAGGCTTTCCCTAAAGATGATTTTACCTTAGAGATGAGTTTATATAGTGGTTTTGAAAGATTGTATTTACTAATTGTTTTATGTGGTAAAAGAACAATGACGATCATTAATAGTCCAATAATAATTGAAAGTTGTTGTTGCACGCCAAAGAGGTAAAAGCTTTTACCTAAGATACCAAAAGCTAAGCCAATAAGACTATAAGCTAAAAGTCTTCCGATATGATATATGGCAACTTGACTTACTTTTTTAAATGAGTTAGAGCGGTCTACTGGTAACATAAAGGCAATTGGTCCGCACATACCAACGCAGTGCAAACTTCCTAATAAACCTAATATGAGCCCAGAAACTAACATTTAGTAATTGATGTCTTCTTTAAATAAGTAAGAATTAGTATTATATTTCCAATCTATTTTAAGGTTCCAACGACCATCCAACAAGCGATTGTCAGGTATGAGCAAATTGTGGTTAGATAATGAAATTGGCGTTTCAAAATCTAGTTGCTTGTTAGATGGTCTGTATAGGAACACTTTTCCTGAGATTGAATTAATAGCTAAATCCTTTGGAAATGTTATTACAATTCCTTCATTCGTTTTTTTCCAAGTTAAATTAGAATTTAAATTTTTAGAATTATTCTCTTTATCAATATCTGCTTGAAATTCTAATTCTTGTCCGTAGTAATCTTCTACAACCAAATCATGGTCGTATTTATCATTTGTACTCATACTAATAACAAAATACATTATGAATGAAATAAAACATACAAATGCAATTACTATTGCTGTTCCCCAATTTATTTTCATATTTCTACTTCCCAATTGGGAACCTCCATTTTTTTAATTGTCATCCTGAACTCCTTTCAGGATCTCATATTATACTTAGTTACTGTATTGAAGCCATTTCCTCATTTATTAATTAAAACTTCGAGGGCCTAAAAACGTTACAGATGTATGTTCAATTAATTCGCCATTACTGTAAAGGTCAATCATAACTTCATTTTTATCTCCTGACAAATCACTTTGTTTCAATTCAATAAATAATGTGCCTTCTGCGATACCTTGAGCATCTACTTTAAAGGTGTCTGATGTTGAAACCACGTTAATAGTTCCGTCCCAACCTCTCAGTTTAAAGGTTAAATCATCTATGTTTTCTGACGTTTTATTAACCAGTTTGAATGTATAAACATTACTGATTATACCATTATCCTTATGCTCGTAAAGTTGTCCTGGTAATCGTAAAATACGGGCTTCAACATCACTTCTCAATAAGAGCATACCAGCCAAAACACCAACTAAAATGGTAAGTACAGCTATATAACCCTTTAAACGAGGCGTTAATTTAAAAGATTCTTTTTTCTCAATTTCATCTTCACTTGCAAATCGAATTAAGCCTTTAGGTAGGTTGATACTTTCCATAATGTGGTCGCACTCATCAATACACGCAGTGCAATTCACACATTCTAATTGTGTACCGTTTCTAATATCTATACCAGTAGGACAAACATTTACACACTGCGAACAGTCAATGCAATCGCCATGTCCAAGTGCTTCACGATCTTCATTTTTTCTGAATTTCTTTCTACCGTTTTCAGCTTCTCCTCGTTTATGATCGTAAGCTACAACGATAGATTTATTATCTAATAATACGCCTTGTAAACGTCCATAAGGGCAAGCTATAATACAAACTTGTTCTCTAAACCAAGCGAATATAAAATAGAATACTGCAGTAAATATCAGTAAAGGAATTAGCGTACTTGTATGTTCAAAAGGGCCTTCAGTTATATATTTTATGAGTTTATCGCCTCCAATTAAATAGGCCAAAAACACATTAGCAATGACAAATGAAATAATTAAAAAGATAAACCATTTTAAAACACGTTTTCTAATTTTCTCAGCATCCCATTTTTGACGAGCCAATCGCATTTGTTTATTTCGGTCGCCATCAATCCAGTATTCAATGCGTCTAAAAACCATTTCTAAAAATATGGTTTGCGGACAGATCCATCCGCAAAAAACACGACCAAATCCTACCGTAAATAGAGTGATAAAAACCACACCAATTAACATTGAGATGACAAAAAGATAGAAATCTTGTGGCCAAAAAGGAAAACCAAAAATATTGAAACGCCTTTCTAAAATATTAAATAGTAGAAACTGATTACCATTGATTTTTATAAAAGGTGCAGCTAGTAAAAAGGCCAATAAAATATAGCTAACTAATTTGCGCTTTTCATATAATGGACCAGAGGGTTTTTTAGGGAAAACCCATTTACGTTTCCCTTCCTCATCAATGGTACCAATTGAGTCTCTAAATATTTCTTTATCTGGCGTTTCCATTTTTTTTATTGAATAACTATTATTAGTTATTTGATACTACAGTTTCAGCAGTGTCAGTTGTTTCTTCTGCAGAATCTTCAGCGCTTTCTTCAGTAGATTCGGTATCCATATTTTCAGGGCTTTCAGCATTTTCGTCTACCCAAATATCGCCTTCCGCAGCTTTAGGTTCTGCTGGTGTTGTACCTTGAAATTGTAGCACATAACTAGCCACTTGTGCAATCTCTAAAGGACTCAATCCTTCTTTTTTCCAAGATATCATTCCTTTACCATCACGTCCACCTTGAGAAACGGTTTTAAATACATTTTTAATTCCGCCTCCTAAAATCCAATGTTTATCGGTTAAGTTTGGACCAATACTTCCGCCACCATCGGCTTTATGACAAGCCACACAGTTAGTTTCAAATATTTTTTTACCAGCATTTAAATCGCTTGTCTCTGTTAGTAGTTCTACGGTGTTAAAATCAACAAGTCCTTTAGCTGTTCTTTTATATTCTTCAATGGCAGCATTGGCCTCTGCATATTCAATTTCGTATTCTACGAATTGGTCATCTGCATTAAACACGTGGTAACGTACCATATAGATCACAGCAAATACAATTGAGATATAGAAAGAATAAACCCACCATGGTGGTAAATTGTTATCTAATTCTTTAATACCATCGTAGTTATGGTCTAATATAATTTCGCCTTCTTCTTCAATTGGTTTTTGTTTACCAAGTAATTTTGAATAAATAGCTTTCGCTTTTGTGAACTGAGGCGATTTTGTTCTAGACGCTAAATAACGCTCTTTACCTTTTTCATCTAAACTTTGAAAAAGGATGTTATCTAAGGATCCAACAATACCTTCTATTCCAATTAAAACTAAAAGTACAAGTAATAGGAATAATAAAATAATGGGTTGCTCTATAAATCCAGGTTTATCGCCTGATTCTACAAAGTACTCAACGAGACCAGCAATGGTAAAAAAGATTACAGGTACTCTAATGTATGATGGTATTAAATGTCTCATATCTCAGTATCGTTTTGGTTGTCTAATGGTATATTACTAACGTTTGTTATATAGTCTTTTTTAGCAGTTATTACCCAGTAGAATAACACTACAAAAAAGATGAAGAATATAAGAAGTGATATCATTGGGTATATCTCTATACCTGTGATACTTTCTAAATGGCCTTTTATAAATTTGAACATAGTATCTTAGTTTTGTGCAGTTTCGTTTATAATATCCTTAACTTTTATATCAGTACCTAATCGCTGTAAATAAGCAATCATGGCAACAATCTCTCTATTTCGCATTTCTACGAATTCAGCTCCAGAGTTGGCTTTATCAGCTTCGTAAGAAGCTACAAAATCTGGATCGCTGTATAAGTTTTTCTCAATCTGAGTGCCTTGTTCTAACATAGAGGCTTGAGCGTTTGCAATATCTTCTTCAGAATATGGAACACCTAGAGATACCATGGCTTCCATTTTCTTTTCAGTCATAGATTTATCGAGTTTAGCACCTTCTCCAACAATCAACCATTTGTAAGATGGCATAATAGAACCTGTTGAAGTACTCTGAGGATCGTACATGTGGTTAAAGTGCCAGTTGTCTGAGTATTTTCCTCCAACTCTATGTAAATCTGGTCCTGTACGTTTACTTCCCCAAAGGAAGGGATGATCGTAAACAAACTCTCCTGCTTTTGAGTATTCGCCATAACGCTCAACTTCTGATCTAAATGGACGTACCATTTGCGAGTGACAACCAACACAACCTTCTCTTATATAAAGGTCTCTTCCTTCTAATTCTAAAGGTGTATACGGTTTTACACTCGTTATGGTTGGTATATTAGATTTTACAACAATCGTTGGTACAATCTGTACAATACCACCAATTAAAATAGCAATGGTTGCGTAAATGGTTAATTGAATTGGTTTACGCTCTAACCAAGTATGCCATCCTTCTCCAGCGACTCGTTTTTTAGACACACGTTTTAAGGCAGGTGCTTCAGCAAGTTCATCTGTGACTTTATGTTTAGAGGTAACGACCGTCATAATTACATTAACCACTAAAATCAGCATTCCTGTAATATAAAGTGTACCACCAATTGCTCGCATCCAATACATTGGCATAATTTCAGTTACAGTTTCTAAGAAGTTACCGTAGAATAAAGTACCATCTGGCTTAAATTGTTTCCACATACTTGCTTGTTGAAAACCAGCAACATACATTGGTAACGCATATAGTAAGATACCTAAAGTACCTATCCAGAAATGAATATTTGCTAAACCTATAGAGTATAGTTTTGTTTTAAATAATTTTGGGATCAGGTAATAAATCATACCAAAAGCTAAGAAACCATTCCATGCTAATGCACCAACATGCACGTGTGCAATAATCCAATCTGTAAAGTGCGCAATGGCGTTTACATTTTTAAGCGATAACATTGGTCCTTCAAAAGTTGCCATACCATAGCCAGTAATCGCTACAACCATGAATTTTAAAACTGGGTCTGTACGTACTTTATCCCAAGCGCCACGCAAGGTTAATAATCCGTTAATCATTCCTCCCCAAGATGGCATTAATAACATTACTGAGAATGCTACACCTAAGTGCTGAGCCCATTCTGGCAAAGCAGTATATAATAAATGGTGTGGTCCTGCCCAAATGTATATGAAGATTAAAGACCAAAAGTGAACAATAGATAACCTATAAGAATAAACTGGTCTGTTTGCGGCTTTAGGAACAAAGTAATACATTAAACCTAAAAACGGTGTCGTTAAGAAAAAGGCAACGGCATTATGTCCATACCACCATTGCACTAAGGCATCTTGAACGCCTGCATAAACAGAATAACTCTTCATGCTTGTTAAACTAATAGGTAGTTCTAAACTATTAAAAATATGAAGTACAGCTACAGTGACAAATGTGGCTAAGTAAAACCAAATGGCAACATATAAGTGACGTTGACGACGCTTTAAAATTGTAGCAATCATGTTGATACCAAAAACAACCCAAACGACTGCAATAGCGATATCAAATGGCCATTCTAATTCGGCATATTCTTTAGATGTTGTATAACCTAAAGGTAAAGTAATAGCTGCACCAACAATAATGAGTTGCCATGCCCAAAAATTGATATTACTTAAAACATCACTAAACATTCTCGCTTTTAATAAACGTTGTAATGAATAATAAACGCCTGCAAAAATGGCATTACCCACAAAGGCAAAGATAACTGCGTTGGTGTGTAAGGGTCTTAAACGACCAAAACTTAACCAAGATATACCATCGGTCATGTTTGGGAATAAAAACATAAAAGCCAGTAGTAAACCTACGAGCATACCAACCACACCAAAAACAATTGTGGCATAGAGGAATTTTTTAACGATTTTATTATCGTAACAGAATTGTTGCATTTCCATATTAAAAAAATTAGTCGGTTTTAGTTTGTTTTATTGTATTGGTTTGTTCTTTTACAAGTTCGTCTTCAAAGAGCATGCGTACAGAAGGTGTGTAGTCATCATCATATTGACCAGATCTTACAGCCATTATAAAAATGACGAAGAACGTAACGCCAACAACGACGCTAACAGTTAATAAAATATAAATAACACTCATACCTACTGAAGTTATGGTTCAAAATTACGTTTCAACTTGTTTGTAAAACATGACAATTATCATGTTACCTTTTTTATTTTATTTTTCGCCCTAATAAGTTGGTGGCAATGGTTGTAAAAACAACAATGCTAATAGAACTTAAAGGCATTAAGATGGCAGCAACAACGGGTTCTAACTGCCCTGTTACTGCAAAATATAATCCTATGACGTTATAGATAAATGACAGCACAAAGCTCCATTTAATAATTTTTATGGCCGATTTTGAAGCGTTTATATAAGTATACAATTCTTCAAATTTTGTAGCATCTAAGATGGCATCACAAGCAGGCGAAAACACATTAACATCTTCAGAAATAGCTATACCTACATCGCTTTGTGCTAAAGCTCCAGCATCATTTAATCCGTCGCCAATCATTAATACTTTTGCGTCTTCAGATTGATGGTATTTTATAAAATCGAGTTTATCTTCTGGCTTCTGATTGAAAATGAGTTTAGTTTTAGCAGGAAGTAATTTTTTCAAGTTTTCGCGTTCTCCTTCATTATCGCCAGATAGAATGACCAAATCAAACTGTTGCTTCAATTGATTAAATAATTTTGAAACACCTTTTCTATAACTATTATAAAACGTGAATTTTCCTTTATAAACATTGTTACTACTGACATGAACCGTTGTGTTTAAAACCGCTGTGTCATTAGGATTACCTACAAAACTTGCCGAGCCAATTTTCATGTTAACAGCATTGTGCTTTGCTTCAATACCTTTGCCAATGTGTTCTTCAAAAGCATCAAGCGTTACGATATTATTTTCCTGTAAAACATTATACAAGGTTCTACTTAAAGGATGATTAGAACCTCTAAGTGAGTTTTTAAGCACTATGTTTTCAGAATCGGATAATAAGTCGCCATCGTACTCAGCATTACTTTCTTTGTTGGATGTAATGGTTCCTGTTTTATCAAAAATCACAGTATTTATCTGTGCAAGTTGCTCAATAACACTAGCGTTTTTTACGTAGAATTTTTGTTTTCCTAAGATTCTAAGAAGATTACCAAAAGTAAATGGTGCAGAAAGCGCAATAGCACAAGGACAAGCAATAATGAGCACAGCCGTAAAGACATTCATGGCCTTTGTACTATCTGTAAATAACCAAAATGTGGTGGCTATTATTGAGATGGTTAAAATAGCAATGGTAAAATGCTTGCTTATTGTATTTGTAATATTAGTAAAGCCATCCTCTTTGTTTTTATTGAAAACATCGTTACTCCATAATTGCGTTAGGTAACTTTGCTCAACAGATTTTAGAGCTTCCATTTCTATTACACCATTAGTTTGTTTGCCTCCAGCAAAGAGCTTGTCTCCCGATTGTTTAGAAACAGTTTGCGATTCGCCAGTAACAAAACTGTAATCTATTTTAGCGTTTCCGTTTATGAGAATACCATCTACAGGAATTAATTCTTCGTTTCTAATTAAAATACGGTCGCCTTTTTCTATATCATAAACTTGAATAGAATTTTCGCTTCCTTCTTTATCAATCTTAGTAATTGCAATAGGAAAGTAGGATTTATAATCGCGCTCAAAGGATAAGAAATCGTAAGTTTTTTGTTGAAAGAATTTACCAACTAATAAAAAGAATACCAAACCAGCTAAACTATCGAAAAAGCCTGAACCTAAGTCAAAAATAATTTCAATAGTACTTCTAAAAAATAATACCGAAATTCCTAAAGCAATAGGCACATCAATATTTAGAAGTTTTGCTTTGAGACCTTTAAAAGCTGAAACAAAATAATCTTGTGCCGAATAAAATACAATAGGAAGCGATAGCGCAAACATTAACCACCTAAATAATGGTTTGTACTGTTCTAACCAAAATTCGTTCACTTCAAAATACTCAGGAAATGATAAAAACATAATGTTACCAAAGCCAAATGCGGCAACACCAAGTTTATAAATTAAGGTTCTATTGATGTGTTGTTTTCCAGATTTAAAATCATCTAGACTAATATAAGGTTCATAGCCTATAGAGCTTAATAATAAGACTACAGACTTTAAATTTGTGCTTTCAGAATTATAGGTTACTCTTACGGTTTTCTTACCAAAATTGACTTGAGAATCAGAAATATTAGGATTTAATTTGTTGAGGTTTTCTAATATCCAAATACAAGAACTACAGTGAATATGCGGAATGTAAAGCGTAGCAATTTCTATAGAATCACTTCTAAATTCCGTAAGCTTTTCTATAATGTTATCTTGCGAAAGAAAATCGTATTTACCTTCAATTTCTTTTGGGATTGCTCCTGGTGAATTCTGTAAATCGTAATAACAAGTTAGGTCGTTTTCGTTAAAAATTTCAAAAACTGTTTTACAGCCATTACAGCAGAATGATTTTTCTTGAAATGTGATTGGATGATTACCACAGTCATCTCCACAATGAAAACACGTATTGTTTTCCATAATAATATTTGCTCAATTATACCTGTGACAAAAGTCACAATACAAGTGGTTTTAAACTATGATATTTGTCATGTTTTGATTAACTTTGAAATAATAGGATATTGCTATGAGTAAATGCGACCAATGTATTATAAAACAGTTTAATTCTTTAAAAGCTTTAGGGAAGGAAGATTTAATTAGAATCTCTGGTTGTAAGACTTCGCGGTTTGTAAATAAAGGCGAAGTTATCTTTAGAGAAGGGGAAAGTATTAATGGTGTTTATTGTGTTAAAGATGGTGTCTGTAAGCTGTCTAAACTGAGTGCTAATGGCAAAGAGCAAATTGTGAAATTGGTAGTCAGAGGCGACTTAATTGGGCAACGTTCTTTGGTGTCTGATGAGAAATCTAATCTCACAGCTATAGCACTGAATGATATGGAAGTTTGCTTTATTCCTAAGAATGAAGTTATGCACGATCTAACTAATAATGCCAAGTTCTCTTTAGATATGTTACAAGAGATGGCAAAAGAACTTAAAACTGCTGATAACATTATAGTAGATATGGCTCAGAAATCTGTTAAACAACGTTTGGCCGATGTTTTAATTTATCTACAAGAAACGTTTGATAAGGATGACAATGGGTTTTTAAATGTCATATTATCAAGAGAGGATTATGCTAATTTAGTAGGTACAGCAACAGAATCTGCAATTAGAATCTTATCTCAATTCAAAAAATATGGTTTAATTTCTACAAAAGGGAAACATGTTAAAATTGAAGATTTAGAAGGGTTAAGACGTGTTGAATAAAAAAACACCCTAAAAAAATTAGAGTGTTTTTATAAAATTCACATCAGCTTCTAGTCAGTACTAAAACGCATAACTTCCTTAAAAGGATTTGCTTTTATAACTTCCATTTTAGCTTTATACGCTGTCCAATCTTCATTAAAAAAAGCATTAGTTTCAGAAAGTAGTGTATCTAAAGCGTCAGTAGCTTGTTTAATTAGTGTAGTTTCTGTTGAGGTTAATCCATTTTGGCTGCCGTTCACATAACCACTTGCTGTTCTTAAACGCAATAAAGGTGTAACTTCAGGACTTCTTGTAATTCCTTGTCGTTTGTCTTCTTTACCTAGATATTTGTCTAATAATCCATTAATTGATTTTATAATAGCTTTAGAAGATTTAATCTCCTCTTTAAACTTTTCTTTATCTAATTTAAATAAGTCTTTCTTGTAGTTTTCTGCTATAGCTTTACTTTCTACTAATTGTTTTACAGCATCCGCAGTAGTTTGTTGCATTTGTTCTAACTGTTTTGCAGCTGCATAGACTTCATCAATATTTTTTTGAGAAACGTCTAAACGAGGATCAGATTCTACTTTAACAGTGGTTTCCGATACTTGGTCACCATAATGCAGAACCGCTCTATAAATACCAGGTTTTACATTTACACCAGAAGACTCTCTTGTGTTTTTTCTAATCCTTCTCGATGGTCTGTCTGCTCCAGATTCACGCATTCTCCACGTCCAATTGTGCAAACCATTTTCTTTAGGCGCTTTCGTTTTTAAAGTTCTTATTAAACGTTCACCATCATACAATTTTAAAGTTAAAGAATCCCATTTTACTTTAGATTCATCTTTGCTTTTGTCACTACTAATGTCATCAGACTCTTCATCATCTGGCCCAATTTTCTTGTCACTTATGCTCTTATCACCTTTTTTTGCATTCGCTTTTATGTTAGACTTGACGTCTTCCTTTTTGTTAATTAAATAAGAAAACGTTGCACCACCTTTTCTATTCTCACCTTGATACATGGCATCGGCTCCAAAACGGCTTCCTGTTGGTTGCTGGTAAGCGGCTTGATAAGCTGTTGGTGGTTCAAAAAGTTTAATTGTAGAATCCATAATAGATTTGTTTTTAGCCATTTCTCTTAATGGTTTAATATCATCTAAAACCCAAGCTGCTCTTCCAAATGTACCGATCACTAAATCATGTTCTCTTGGTTGAATCACTAAATCTTTTACTGAGGTTGTAGGGAATCCTTCGGTCCATTTGGTCCATTTATTTCCAGCATCTAAAGAAACATATAAACCATCATCTGTTCCTAAGAATAAAAGATTAGGTTCTACTAAATCTTCAACAATAGCTAAAGTGTAACTCTGTACATCGGCAGCATCAACGATTCGTTCCCAAGATTTACCATAATTTTTGGTTCTGTAAGCATAAGGCGTATAGTTAAAACGTCTGTAATCATTAGCTATTAAAAGTGCTTCTCCTTTATTTTTATTAGATGCTTTTATTTGAGCGATCCAGCTTCCTTTAGGTAAATCCTTCAGGTTTTTGGTAACATCATTCCATGAATCTCCTCCATTTGTAGTGTAATGAACTCGTCCATCATCTGTACCAGCCCAAAGCATGTTTTTTTCAACAGGCGACGGTTCTATAACCAAAACAGTACAGTGATTTTCTGCACCAGTTGCATCCATAGTTAAACCACCACTTTCAGATTGCTTTAATTTTTCAGGATCATTAGTTGTTAGATCTGGTGAAATAACCGTCCAAGTTTCGCCTTTGTCTGTAGATTTATGAACAAACTGACTACCGAAGTAAACTGTAGAATTATTAAATGGATCTATATTTATTGCAGAATTCCAGTTGAAACGTAATTTTACATTAGCATCTTCATGTGTAGGTCTTACCATGTAATTGTTTCCTGTTTTCCAATCGTATCGGCTTACGTAACCTTGTTGGCTCATCGTCCAACCATAACGAGAATCGTCTTTATCTGGAATAACATCAAAGCCATCGCCAAAACTAATTTCTTGCCAATAGCTATTTCTAATGCCTTGCGATTTCCATACGTAAGCTGGTCCGCGCCAAGATCCATTATCTTGCATACCACCATAAACGTTATACGGAAATTCATTATCGACATTAATATGATAGAATTGTGCGACAGGAAGATTTCCAATAAATCGCCAAGTTTTTCCACCATCTTTAGTAATATTCATTCCACCATCATTACCATCAATCATAAATTTTCCATTTTCAGGATGAATCCACCAAGCATGATGATCAGGGTGTACACCATTATCTACACCATAAGCTGGCATTAGTTGTTTAAAGTTTTTGCCACCATCTTCTGAAACATTAACGTATGTGAAAACTGAATACACTCTGTTTTCATTTTCAGGATCTACGTAAATTTCAGAATAATAGAATGGTCTATTTCCAATATCACTTTTATCATTTATTTTTTTCCATTTAAAACCACCATCTTCACTTTTGTAGAGTGCATTTTTTTTAGCTTCAACCAAAGCATAAATAACGTCTGGTTTGTTTGGTGCAATAGCAACACCAATACGTCCTAAATTCCCTTTTGGGAAACCATCATCTTCTGAGATCTTTTTCCAAGTTTTCCCACCATCATGTGTAATGTGCATTCCAGAACCTTCACCTCCAGAATTAAAAAACCAAGGTTCGCGTTTATGTTCCCATAGTGTGGCGATTAATTTATTTGGGTTTGCAGGATCCATTATTAAATCTGCAGCACCAGTTTTATTGTTCGCGAATAGCACTTTGTTCCAAGTTTCGCCACCATCAATGGTTTTAAAAACACCACGTTCTGGGTGTTCTCCCCAAGGTGAACCAATGGCACCAACATAAACGATATCTGGATTGGTTGGGTCTACAATAATTCTATGAATATGTCTTGTTTTTTCAAGACCCATAGTCTTCCACGTTTTTCCGCCATCTAAAGATTTATAAATGCCATAACCACCATTTAATGAGTTACGCGGATTTCCTTCACCTGTACCAACCCAAATAACACTTGGATTTGATTGCTGAATTTCAACAGCACCAATGGAAGCCGTAACTTCTTTATCAAAAACAGGTTCCCAAGTAATACCTCCAGAATTAGATTTCCATAGTCCACCAGAAGCGGTTCCGACGTACATAATATCCGGATTATTGTTCACTACATCAATGGCAGTAACACGTCCAGACATACCACCAGGACCAATGTTTCTTGGATGCATATTTTTTACTAAGTCCATTGAAAAGTCTTGTGCAGACATAAATGTTATACTGAAAAGCATAACGAGAGCGAGTAAATTCTTCATTTTTTTTAGGTTGGTTGAGTAAGCTTTAAAATTAAGTAAAATAATTAGAGAAGTCTTAATGTGATGTTAAGTTATTCTACTCACTGTCTTTTAAAATGAAAAATCATTATTTTTACATAGCTATGAAAAGAGCATACTAAAAATTTCAATCAAAAAGAAATTTTTAATTGCGAACTGCATGTGTCAGTTAATCACAATAAACAAAAACACATGAAAGAAAAAATAAATAAAAGAGGCTTTGTATTTAAAACGTACGAAGCGCCTCATCAATCACCTTTTGAAAAACTCTTTGAGATTTTTAAAGAGTTAATAACGCATACTTCTGGTGATTTTGATGAAGCCATAGATTGGTTGCGTCAATTAGACAAGGAATATAAACTTACCACACCAGAGTATACCATTGATGATTTTATAGAAGATCTAAAAAACAAAGGTTACATCCGCGAAGAAATTGATCCTAATGGAACAGGTGAAGGTGGGCTTACCATAACAGCAAAAACTGAACGTGCTATAAGGCAACAAGCCTTAGATCAGATTTTTGGTAAAATAAAACGCAGTGGTTCTGGTAACCATAAAAGTAAAGGTGTTGGCCTTGGAGACGAACATACTGGCGATTTTAGGAGCTATCAATTTGGAGATAATTTGGATAAAGTTTCTATGACCGAAAGTATTAGAAACGCTCAAATTAACAACGGAATTGGTGATTTTAGTCTTACAGAAGATGATTTGGTGGTAGAAGAAACACTACACAAAAGCCAGATGAGTACTGTGTTAATGATTGATATTAGTCACAGTATGATTCTTTATGGAGAAGATAGAATTACTCCTGCTAAAAAAGTGGCAATGGCTTTGGCCGAATTAATTACGACGCGTTACCCAAAAGACACCTTAGAGATTTTAGTATTTGGTAATGATGCTTGGCCAATAAAAATTAAGGAATTGCCATACCTAAAAGTAGGACCTTACCATACCAATACGGTTGCAGGTTTGCAATTAGCCATGGATATGTTGCGGAGAAAACGTAATACCAACAAACAAATTTTTATGATTACAGATGGTAAACCTAGTTGTTTACGTTTGCCAGACGGTCAATATTATAAAAATAGTAATGGCTTAGATCCATACATAACTAACAAATGTTATGCAATGGCACAGCAGGCGAGACGATTACATATTCCAATTACGACATTTATGATTGCAGAAGACCCTTATCTAATGCAATTTATTAGAGAATTTACGCAAGCCAATAGAGGGAAAGTATTTTACACAGGCTTAAAAGGTTTGGGTGAAATGATTTTTGAAGATTACGAGAATAACAGAAAAAAGAGGATTAAGGGTTAAAAAAAAAGCCCATCCTAACCTTCCCGAAGGGAAGGAATAAAGAAAAAATGGAAATTAAAGCTCAAATTCCCACGTTGAGTTTTTCCCCTTATGGGGAAATTAAAAGGGGCTAATTTATGAATATAAATACACTAGGCGAATTAAAACAATCAAGTTATCAATCAAAATCTATAAAAGATGAATTAAGAGATAATTTAATTGAAAATATAAAGAACAAAAAAATAACTTTTGAAGGTATTCATGGTTATGAGAATACTGTGATTCCGGAATTAGAACGTGCTATTTTATCGCGTCATAATATTAATTTATTAGGATTGAGAGGTCAGGCTAAAACACGTTTAGCACGTTTGATGGTAACGTTGTTAGATGAATACATTCCCGTTGTGGAAGGTTCAGAAATTAATGATGATCCGTTAGCACCAATTTCTAGATACGCTATTGAATTAATCAAAGAAAAAGGAGATAATACACCAATTACTTGGTTGCATAGAAGTGAGCGATTTGCTGAAAAATTAGCAACACCAGATGTTACTGTAGCAGATATTATTGGAGATGTAGACCCAATAAAAGCGGCGAATTTAAAACTGAGTTATGCAGATGATCGTGTGATTCATTATGGTATGATTCCAAGAGCGAACCGTTGTATTTTTGTTATTAATGAATTGCCAGATTTACAAGCTAGAATACAGGTAGCTTTGTTTAATATTTTACAAGAAGGCGATATACAAATTAGAGGTTTCAAATTACGATTGCCATTAGATATGCAATTTGTATTTACAGCAAATCCTGAAGATTATACCAATAGAGGAAGTATTGTAACACCATTAAAAGATAGAATAGGTTCTCAAATTTTAACGCATTACCCAGATTCTGTAGAAACGGCAAGAACAATTACAGCTCAAGAAGCAAAGTTAGATTCTAGACAATCAGAATCGGTTTACGTACCAGAATTGGCCAAAGATTTATTGGAGCAAATTAGTTTTGAAGCTAGAGAAAGTGAGTATGTTGATGTAAAAAGTGGTGTAAGTGCACGTATGAGTATTACAGCTTTCGAAAATCTACTAAGTACAGCAGAAAGACGTGCTTTAATTTCTGGAGATGATAAAACATCTGTAAGATTATCTGATTTTATTGGCGTAATTCCGGCCATTACCGGAAAAGTAGAATTGGTTTACGAAGGTGAACAAGAAGGCGCAGATTTTGTGGCTAATTCATTAATGGAAGACGCTGTAAAAACATTGTTTCCGAAGTATTTTCCTAAGGTTGAAAAATTAGAAAAGCAAGGCGAAGAAACACCTTATGATGATTTAATCTCTTGGTTTTTTAATGGCGATGGTTTTGAACTTTTAGATGATTTAGACGATGCTACTTATAAAGCTAAATTAGATGAGGTAACACCTTTAGATGCTTTAATTGCAGATTATCAACCAGAGATTGATTCAAAAGATGTCTATTTTGAAAAAGAGTTTATTCTTTGGGGTTTAACACAATTTAAAAAACTAAGTAAGTATCGTTTTTCAGAAGGGCTTCAGTTTAAAGACCCTTACGGAAGTTATATTAGTGGATTGTAGAATTTACCGATTATCACGACTTTTAATATTAGCATCGCAGAGTTTTATAATCTCTGCGATTCTTTTTTGTTGAGTCGCCTCTCTTTTAGCTTGGTTTAACCAATACAAATAACCTTTTCTATAACTAGGAGCAAAGTTGAGGTAATTATCGTAGGCCTTTTTATTGTTGTTAAACGCGATTTGCAGATTTTCAGGAATAATCCCATTCTCAACATCGTCTAGAGCAGACCAACTGCCATTTTCTTTCGCAATTTTAATAGCATAATAGCCAGACGAATGAATTAACTTATCTTTTTCTAATTCAATTAAGTGCTTTTTATTTACAGCACTCCAAACACTTTTTTGTTTTCGTGGGCAAAAATATTGACGTCGTTTACCATCGCCTAAGCTTTTAACTGTTGCATCTATCCAACCGTAACAAAGTGCAACACGTACAGCTTCTTCCCAACGCATCGAAGCCATTGAATGGTCTACTTTGTAAAATATGAGATAAATGCCTTGTTCAGATTTATGATTTTGGTGCAACCAATCTCGCCATTCCTTATCTGTTTTAAAATAGAGTTCTTTTAAATCTGACATTTATATTTTTTTAGATTTCACATAAAAATCTCTATCAATCTTAATTTTTTCAGAAGCGATTTCTATTGATTGCCACTCAGTAGTAGGAAATATCCATTTGGATTGGTCATTAAATTCAACTTGAATTGGCATGTCAAAATCTTCAACAGTATTTGTCCATCGGAATTTTAACGTGGTATCCGAAATTGAATATTCCAATGTCGGAATTTTAATCGTTCTTAAATACTGATTAAAAAATGCTGTTAAGTCTTTACCAGTTTCTTTACTTAGATAATTTTCAATCTGGTCTGTTGTCACGGTTTGATGATAAAATTCAGCATTCATTCCCCTTAAGATTCCGCGCCATTTTTCATCATCTTCTATTAACTGACGTAGCGTATGTAAAATATTTGCACCTTTATAGTACATATCACTAGAGCCTTCATTGTTTACATTATAATTTCCAATTAAAGGTTTATCATTTTGAATATTTCTTCGTGTACCAATAACGTAATCTGCTGATGCTTCTTTACCGTAGTAATAATCTAGAAACAAGTTTTCAGAATAGGAGGTAAACCCTTCATGGATCCACATGTCTGCAATATCTTTATTGGTAATGTTATTGGCAAACCATTCGTGACCAGCTTCGTGAATAATAATAAAATCGAACTTAAGACCTAAGCCTGTACCAGATAAATCACGACCCAAATAGCCTTGTTTGTATTTATTGCCATAGGTTACAGAACTTTGGTGTTCCATACCTAAATATGGGACTTCTACGAGTTTAAAGCTGTCTTCGTAAAATGGATAAGGACCAAACCAATGCTCAAATGCTTTCATCATTTTTGGAGCGTCCTTAAAATGGGTTTTTGCGGTTTCAAGATGATCTCTTAAAACATAATAATTCATGTCTAAATCCCCTTTTTCTCCATTATAAACCTCAGAAAAATTCACGTAGTCTCCAATGTTTACATTTACACCATAATTATTGATTGGGTTATTTACAAACCAGTGTGATGTTACTGTATTATTCTTGTTTTCTACTAATGCTCTCAGCCTTCCGTTAGATACATTGGTTAACGTTTTTGGGTTAGTAACACTGATAAGCATACTATCCACTTCATCATACATATGATCTTTATTTGGCCACCATACACTAGCACCTAATCCTTGGCAAGACGTGGCTATAAAATGATTACCATTCTTATCTTTTTTCCATGAGAATCCGCCATCCCAAGGTGCACGTTTAGCTTCTTTTGGATGACCTTCATAATAGACATCAATAGAATTTACTGTGCCTATTTTTTGGTTTTCTAATAGTGAAACGAAATGTGCATTACCATCATGTTTAACTTCTAATGCTTTTCCGTTTTGAAGTACCTTAGTAATTTTTAATGGGTGTTGTAAATCTATTTGCATCACTTGTTGTGATTGCAAAACCTTATAGTGAATAGTGTTTTTTCCTGAAATGAATTTATCATCTGGTATAACTTCTATATCCAAATGATAATACGTTAAATCCCACCATTCACGTTCTGGTGTAATACTACCTCTTAGAGTATCTTGTCGAGTAAAATTATTTTTGTCTGTCAGTAGACCTTGACCTTGACAACTTAAAAAGAAGAAAAGTGTTATTAATACAAGCGCAGTTTGCTTCATGTAATTATCTTAAAATTTTATTTGGAAAAACAACGACGCTCTCATGACCATTTTCGCCTACAGAAGCAACACCAAAATATGAATTGTCTACCACGATACCATCTAACGTAAATTCAGTAATATCTTCTACAAATCTACTATGATCCCAAGTTGGCGATGTCGTATCTCGCCAATAAATTTTATAGCCTTTTGCACCTTCAATTTTAGACCATTTTAGTTTTACTGAAGCTTCAACAATTCCTCCAATACCAACTTCTTTTGGAGAAGGTGGAGCAGAGGCAAGGCTCGCCATTGTTATTGCATTAACAGCAGTTAATTTTTTGCAATACGGAATATTAACGTGCTCAAAAGTATCACCATAATCAATACCATTTTCCGTTCTAATATCTTGATGTTGTTGCGTATAATTCTCATGTGCTTCCATAATTCGTAAACCAGCAAAACCCATGTCATTAAAGGGTCTATGATGTCCTCCACGACCAAAACGATCTAATCTGTAGACCAACATTGGGTTCATCTCTGGCATGTACGTATTTGTAGTTTTATAAACATAGCGAGCCAACTGACGTGAAATACCATCAATTTCGCCGCCATAGTAACGACGCGTTCTATTTTGATTAGCTAATTTTTTTGGATCTGTTTCTGCGGTTGTTATTGGTTCAGAAAAAATTCGGAATGTACGGTTGTCAATTATCCCATCTACACCAGAAATATTTCCAATCATATCATTATTTAAAACACCTATAATGTCCCAGTTTTGTTCTTTAGCGTATTTCGCTAATCCTTGTCCACCAAACAAGCCTTGTTCTTCACCAGACAGGCCAACATAAATAATACTATTTTCAAATTTGTATTTAGATAAAACTCGAGCGGCTTCCATAGCACCTGCCATACCTGTGGCATTATCGTTTGCGCCAGGAGCATCTGAGGTAAAATCATTAGGATCTGTAACTCTAGAGTCAATGTCGCCACTCATTATTATATAGCGATTAGGATATTTTGTACCTTTTTGAATAGCCACAACATTAACCACATTAACATCCTTTACAATACGTTGGTTGGCACCTTTCTCAACAAAATTACTTTGAAAAAATACGTTAAGACAGTTATTACAGTCTTTAGAAATAATATCGAATTGATATTTTATCCATCGTCTTGCTGCTCCAATGCCTCTAGTTTCTGAAACTGTATCACTTAGTGTATGACGTGTACCAAAGTCAGCTAGTTTTTTTACGTCACTACGTAGATTCTCCTCTGAAATGGCATCGACAATATCGTAGATTTTTTGATCTGTTTGTGCAAAAGAATTTATTACCATCGCGAGGGTAAAAAGTAAAAAGTAATGCTTCATGTAATTAGTGATTTATAAGTTTTAAAGTTCCGAAAATATTAGCATCAATCCAACCTTTGTTTTTATCTGTTCCTTCAACATATACAGAGCCGATAAAATTTTCGCGTTCTTTGCTATTGTCATTGTCGCAATATGCTAATGCAAAACCTATCATTTTGTTAGGTTTTAGTTTAACAGCAACGTTATCTTCCTCATCATTGTAGGTATCGTTAAATAATGAGATTTTAACTTCCCAAGTGGTCTTATTCCCAATTGTTATGCGTTTAGATTCTAGATGAGAATTGTAAAGCTTGCCTGTTTTCTTCGTAGACATATCTACTACATTGCCATCTAAGGCAATGTGATATGCGAAAGCATTATGGTTGTACTGATGTTCACCACCACTATTGTCTTCGTCGACAAATATTTCTAAACAATCATCGTCCCACCATGCAGTTAATGGATCAGCGTTGTTATCAACTAACTTATCATCTAAAGTTTCCGCTAAAAGGTAAAGCGCGTCTTCTGTCCAAGAGAGTTTATAACGACCAGAAAAGTCCTCCGTTGTGTATGCATCACCAAGCCAAGTTTGGTCTAACGGCAACCAACCACTATTTGCCCAAATGGTTTCATCTGCTTTACCGTCAATAATTGGTGTTGTTTTAGCTTTCTTTACAGTAATGAACTGATTAATAGGTTTAGCTTTTTCAGCTTTCTTTTTATAATTGAACTTTACAGTTTCAGTTTTTCCTTTGTCCTCAATATCTACATAGATATTCATTTCGGTAGGTGATACTTTTTCGAAAACCATACCTTCAAAAATAGCTTTATTTTCTGTGATTTTTATAAGTGGAAAATCGACTGTAGCATCTTTAGATTCCCAGCCTTTTAAATCCCATCTAAAATGTTTGAGTTGAAGCATTAATGTGTTTTCTACTTCGCGAATAATTTCAATTTCATAGAAAGAAACTTTACCGTTGTGGATTAATTTAAACGTTGCCATCATGGAACCACCTGAAGGCTCACTCCAAATCTCCTCAGTTGTACCACCAAAGGCTTCGCCATGCCATGAACCAGATATCCAAGCAATATTTTCTAATTTTGGAGCTAAAGTTTTTTCGTCTTGAGCGTTGCAAATCAAGCTAGAAATTAAAAATAGAACTATAATTTTTTTCATATTTAAGTTATTGTATGAATGTCACTTTAGTAATTAAACCATTCTCTACTTCGTAAATAGCAACTGCATTAAAAATTTTGCCATTGGCTGTTACCTGCTCTTCATCAATTACTTTATTGCCAATGACGATTCGTTTTTTAACAAATGCTCTCAAGTCTGGTGTGGATTCAAACCAGCTTTTATAACTCTTTTGCATGGCTTCTTTTCCTTCAGTACGCAAGGTGTTTGGATAGTTATATAGTTTAATATTGTCAGCATAATCTTTCATAAAACCATCAATATCTCTAGAATTGTAGGCGTCTAGATTTCTCTGAATAATTTTTTCTACTTCAGAAGTTTCTTCATTGTCATCTATAACTGTATTTTGTTGCTCATCTATGTTATTGTTAGTTTCTTCAACTGTTTCTGTAGTAATCTTAACATCGCCTGCTATTAATAAATTTGAAGCTGAAGGATTCACTGCAAGTCGGGTTATGTTTTGAATACCAGCTGAGGATAAATCGGCCACTGTTTTCCAGTTATTATCTTTATTTAAGGTTAATTTATAAAGAACATTGTCTTTTCCTGAAAGAATTGTTTTATCATCTAACCAGCAAATATCTTCAACGTTTTGCAAAGTATTAGCAATAGTTTTGATAGCACCTGTCTTGGGATTCAGGGATTTAATCTGCCATTGATTTTTATTCTTTTTTGATATGAAACTTACTAGATCAGAATTTGGAATTTTATGAATTGATCTACCAGCATTTTCGTCAACCTTGATATGAACTTTGCCTTCTGTATCTAAAACATAAAGATTTAGATTGGCTTCTGCAATGACTGAAGCTACTATAGTTGAATCGTCATACCATGTATAATATGCCACAACCATATCTTCTAAGAGTTCTGTAGATTGTCCGTTGCTTAGACTATAACTATATAACCGTTGCTTACCATCTTGATCTAAACGTACTGCGGAAACTTCATGTTTATTTGGAATTTTTAAAGGTGTGTATTCACTACCATCAGTATGATTGACCCAAATCTTTGCCTGGTAACGTGTATCATATTTTGCAATGTCTGTTTGCCCATTTCGCGTAGATGAAAAAATAATATAACGATCATCAAGAAACGAAGGTTGGTTGTCATAGCCTTCATTATTTGAAATGTTTGTTGGATTACTCAATTCAATTTTAGAATTGTTAATTTTTAAATCGAAAAGAAATATTTCGGTGTTAGATTGTGAAAACGTAATTAATGGTAATATACAGAAGGCAATAATAATATAACGCATCTTACTTTAAGTTTTTTTAAAGATAGAATTTTTATAAATGATTTGCACAATAAATTTTTATTACTACATTTGTAGTATTAAAACTATAATTGTGGATATAAAACAGCTAAATAAATCCGAACTACAGATAATGAAGTACTTGTGGATGCTTGAAAAAGGATTTATGAAAGATATTGTAGAGAAGTATCCTGAACCGAGACCAGCATATACAACAATTTCGACTTTGTTAAAGCGAATGACAGACAAAGACTATATTGGTTTTGAGCGCTTAGGAAGAGATAAGCAATATTACCCAATTCTTAAAAAGAATGATTATTTCTCAAAGCAGGTCAATGGCATGATTCAACATTTTTTTAACGATTCTAAGGCGCAATTTGCTTCATTCTTTACTAAAAATGCCGATTTCTCAATGGAAGAGATGCAAGAATTGCAAGATCTATTGAAAGAAAAAATGACTAAAAAGAAAAACAAATGATAGGTTATTTTATTTATACAACTATAAGTTTAGCATGCGCTTATGGCTTGTATTTTTTGTTGCTGAGAAAACAAAAAACGTTTCAGTTTAATCGATTTTTCTTAATAGGTTCGTTAGTATTGTGTTTAATATCTCCTTTGTTAGAAATTGAGTTCTTTAATTCGGTACCTCGTATTACCGAATTACCAATTAATACGTTAACTAATGCATCAGCTAGCTTAGAAACTATAGAAAATGTAGAATTTGGGGAAATTGAAATGATTAATACTTCTCAAAGAAGCCCATTTTTCTATGTGTATTTAACCATTAGTTTGTTTTTTGTTTTTCGATTTTTGAAGAACTTCTTTCAAATATTCAAACTTACAAGACATAAACACGAACGTTTAGGAAACCTGAAATTGATTAGAAGTAAGGATTCTAAATTGGTTTCGAGTTTCTTCAATTATGTATTTATAAATGAAAATCAAGATTTACATGATGAAGGATTTACGAGTATTTTAAAACATGAAACTGTTCATTTTGAAGAACGGCATATATTGGATATCATTTTTATAGAGCTGTTAATTTGTTTGTTTTGGCTTAACCCAATCATTTGGTTATACAGAAAAGCGATACTTCAGAATCATGAATATTTAGCTGATGATAAATCGGTGTCTTCAGGTATTGACATAGAGAATTATTCAAATACCATTATAAACTTAGGTCAAAAGGAATACCGCATTCCTCTAACTAGCGGATTTAATTTCATTCAAATCAAAAATCGAATTATTATGTTACATCAATCAAAAACCTCAGTATTAAACCGAACTTTAAAAATAGCATCTGTTATGTTGCTTTTTGCAGGTGTCTTTGCCTTTAGTTCTTATAAGGATTTAAAAGAACCACTTGTGGTTATCGTAGATGCAGGTCATGGTGGAAAAGATTCTGGTCAAATTTCTAATAATATCAGTGAAAAAGATATTGTATTGACAATTTCTAAGCAATTAAAACTACTTAGTGATGATAAAGTAAAATTTATAATGTCTAGAGACAGTGATGAGTTTTCGTCTTTACAAGAAAGAATAGATTTTATAAACGAGCAAAAGCCTGACCTAGTATTAAGTCTGCATTGTAATGCACATTCGGATGTAAGTCGTTCAGGTATTGAAGCTTATTATTATGAAAGTGAAAATATTGAACGCCACAGTAGTTCCATGTCTTATAGTTCTAGAATAGCTTCAAAACTTTTAGAACTTGGCTTTGAGTCATCAAAGCTGATTCCTAGTAATTTTAAAATAATTAAAGAATCTGAAAGCCCATCTGTGTTGTTAGAGATTGGCTTTTTAACTAATGTTAAAGATTATGCTATAGTGACTAATGCTAAAAAACAACAGGAAATTGCAAAGACTATTTATGAAGCATTACTAATGAAAGAGTAGGATAGTTAGTTGTTCGCAAATTAAAAAAGCCAATTCAATCCAAATTTTATTTTGGAAGAATTGGCTTTATAATTAGAATTATTTGAGTTAGTCTAATTATTGAATCATTAGAAACAGTACTTGTTTTCTGCCTTTACTTTTTCTGCAATCTCGATACGTAAATCTACAATATCTGGATAGTTTGCATATTTCGTGAAACGTTTAAGTCCCATTAACATCATACGTTGTTCATCACCTTCAGCAAAAGAAATAATACTTTCTTTTCCTTTTTCTTCGATGATATCTACAGCGTGATATAAATATAATTTCGCCATTGCTATTTGAGCAGATTGTTCTTTTTCGCTCGTACGTTTTACATTTTTCTCTGTTCTTAAAATTGCTGATTCTGCCATATAGATTTCAATTAAGATATCTGCAGCAGCAATTAATAATTGTTGGTGCTCTTCTAGTTGAGGTCCAAATTTTTGAACCGCACCACCTGCAACCATCAAGAATGTTTTCTTAAGTTTTGCAATCATTTGCTTTTCTTCAGAAAATAATTCAGAATAATCAGGTGTATCAAACGAAGGAATTCCCATTAATTCTTCTTGTACAGCTTGCGCAGGACCTAATAAATCTACATGACCTTTCATCGCTTTCTTTACTAACATACCAACGGCTAACATTCTGTTAATCTCATTTGTACCTTCATAAATACGAGCAATACGCGCATCTCTCCAAGCAGATTCCATTGGTGTTTCTTCAGAGAATCCCATTCCACCAAAAATCTGGATACCTTCATCAGCAGCATTTTGTACATCTTCAGAAACAGCTACTTTTAATATAGAGCATTCTATTGCATATTCTTCAACGCCTTTCAGTTCTGCTTCTTGATGTGTGTTACCTGCAGCTTCTCTAATTGCAATTCGGTCTTCAATGTTTTTTGCAGCTCTATAGGTTGCAGATTCGCCAGCATAAGCACTAGCTGCCATTTCTGCTAATTTGGTTTTTATTGCTCCAAAATTGGCGATAGGTGTTTTAAATTGTTTACGCTCGTTAGCATAATCAACTGCAGTCGTTAAAATTCGTCTTTGAGAATCTAAACAAGCTGCTGCTAATTTAATACGACCAACATTTAGTGCGTTCATTGCAATTTTGAAACCTTCACCACGACCAGCTAACATATTTTCTACAGGTACAACGGTATCGTTAAAAAATACTTGACGCGTAGAACTTGCTCTAATACCTAGTTTGTGTTCCTCTTCTCCTAAGGTAATTCCGTTAGGATTTTCTCCATCATATTCTACAATGAAACCAGTAATATTTTTATCATCTTCAATACGTGCAAAAACGATCATCACACTACAGAAGCCTGCATTAGAGATCCACATTTTTTGTCCGTTGATTTTATAAGATTTTCCATCTGCAGATAATTCAGCAGTTGTTTTACCAGAATTGGCATCAGATCCTGCTCCAGGTTCTGTTAAACAATACGCACCAAACCATTCGCCAGACGCTAATTTAGGTACATATTTTTGTTTTTGTGCTTCCGTACCATATAATGTAATTGGCATAGTACCAATACCTGTATGTGCACCAAAAGCAGTACTAAAAGAACCCGTTCCAGAAGAAATATAATCACAGGTTAAAACGGTAGATACAAATCCCATTCCCATTCCGCCATAAGCTTCAGGAACAGCTACGCTCAAAAAGCCCATATCTCCAGCTTTGCGCATAACTTCCTCGGTTAAGGCATAATCTTTAGCTTCAAATCTTGCTTTATGAGGAATAATTTCTCTGTCATTAAATTCCATTACAGAATCCTTCATCATTGCTTGTTCTTCTGAAAAATCTTCAGGTGTGAAAACGTCTTCACAGTTTGTTTCTTTTACTAAGAATTGACCTCCACGTAGGATATCTTTTTCTGTATCTGCCATTTTATATTAAGTTCTTTTATTAATTTAAAAATTCGAATATTCCGCATGCGCCTTGTCCAGTACCAACACACATCGTTACTGCTCCATATTTCCCTTTCATATCACGCTTACGCATTTCATCAAATAGTTGGACAGATAGTTTTGCTCCTGTACAACCTAATGGATGACCTAATGCAATTGCTCCACCATTCACGTTAATGATATCTGGATTAAGGTTTAATTCTCTAATTACTGCTAAAGATTGGGAAGCAAAAGCTTCATTTAATTCAATTAAGCTTAAATCATCTTGCTTTAAACCTGCTTGTTTTAATGCTTTTGGGATTGCTTTTACTGGTCCAATTCCCATAATACGTGGTTCAACACCTGCAGCTGCATAGTTTACCATTCTTGCAACAGGTTCTAGATTTAATTCTTTAACCATGTCTTCACTCATTACCATAACAAATGCTGCCCCATCACTCATTTGAGACGAGTTACCAGCTGTAACACTTCCACCAGCAGCAAATACTGCCCTTAATTTCGCTAAAGCTTCTTTACTTGTTCCTTTTCTTGGACCTTCGTCTTTAGTTACAGTATAAGATTTAGTGGCTTTCTTCCCATTGGCATCAATGTAAGTTTGTTCAACTTCTATAGGCACTATTTGATCTTGAAAGCGATCTTCAGCTTGTGCTTTTAATGCTTTCATGTGAGAATTGTATGCAAATTCATCCTGATCTTCACGAGAAACATTAAACTGTTTAGCAACTGCTTCAGCCGTATTTCCCATTCCCCAATAATAATCTTCGTGACCATTTTTTACAATGGCATCGTAATTCAATTCTGGTTTAAAACCTGTCATTGGTACGCTACTCATGCTTTCTGCACCACCTGCAATGATACAATCTGCCATTCCTGCTTGAATTTTTGCAGTTGCCATTCCGATAGTTTCAACTCCAGAAGAGCAAAAACGATTAACGGTTACACCAGGAACATCAATCACTTCTAATCCCATTAACGAGATTAATCGTGCCATGTTTAATCCTTGAGAACCTTCTGGCATGGCGTTACCAACAATAACATCGTCAATACGCTTTGGGTCTAAATTTGGCAGTTCTTTCATCATGTATTGAATGGTTTCTGCAGCCAATTCATCTGTTCTTTTAAAACGGAACACGCCTTTAGGTGCTTTACCAACTGCGGTTCTGTATGCTTTTACTATATATGCTGTTTTCATTTTTCTTAGTTTCTTAAAGGTTTACCTTTTGTTAGCATGTGTTGAATACGTTCTAAAGTTTTACGTTCAGTACATAAAGACAAGAAAGCTTCACGCTCTAAATCCAATAAATACTGTTCGCTTACTAAAGTTGGTTCAGATAAATCGCCACCAGCCATAACGTAGCCAAGTTTATTAGCAATTTTTCTGTCGTGTTCACTAATGTAGTTGCTGTCTTGCATAGAGTCTGTACCAACCATAAACATGCTTAAAGCCTGTTTACCAAGAACTTTAATATCTGTACGTTTTACAGGTTGTGTGTAACCCATATCTGCCATTAATTTTGCATGTTGTTTTGCAACTGCTATTTGACGATCTTTATTAACAACAACGATATCTTTTCCTTTTTGAAGAATGCCTAAATCATAAGCTTCGTAAGCAGATGTTGCTACTTTTGCCATGCCGATCGTTAAAAAATATTCTTGAAGTGTATTTAATTGTACATCGCCTTTTTTGAAGGTATCCGAAGCTCTTAAAGTCATTTCTTTAGAACCTCCACCACCAGGAATAACTCCAACACCGAACTCAACTAAGCCGATATAAGTTTCTGCTGCTGCAACTACTTTATCTGCATGCATTGATAATTCACAACCTCCACCAAGTGCCATACCATGAGGTGCAGCAACGGTTGGAATTGCAGAATAACGCATACGCATCATTGTATCTTGGAAATACTTGATAGCCATATTTAGCTCATCATACTCTTGTTCTGCAGCCATCATAAAAATCATTCCGATGTTTGCGCCAACAGAGAAATTTGCAGCTTGATTTCCAACAACTAATCCTGCGAAATCTTTTTCGGCTAAATCAATGGCTTTGTTAAGTCCAGCTAAAACGTCGCCTCCAATAGTGTTCATTTTAGATTGGAATTCTACATTAAGAATACCATCGCCTAAATCTTCAACAACAACTCCTGAGTTTTTAAATACTTCAGATGTTTTGCGAATATTATCTAATATGATGAAACTGTCCTGACCAGGAATTTTTTCTTGTAATTTAGTAGGAATGTTGTACGCATAAGTCGCTCCATCTTTAATAGAGTAGAAGCTATCACTACCAGACTGCAACATATCTTGTACCCAATCTGCAGGTTTTAAACCTTCAGCTTGCATCATTTCAATACCTTTTTCAACGCCTATAGCATCCCAAATTTGAAAAGGACCATGTTCCCAACCAAATCCAGCTTTCATAGCATCATCGATTTTGTACAAATCGTCAGTGATTTCTGGAATTCTGTTGGACACATAAGCAAATAAAGCAGAGAAACTCTTTCTGTAGAATTCGCCAGCTTTGTCTTTTCCTTTTACTAAAATTTTAAAACGATCTACAACTTTATCAACGGTTTTAGTCAATTCTAAGGTAGCAAATTTTGCACGTTTCTTTTCTCTATATTCTAAAGTGTTAAGGTCTAATGAAAGAATCTCAGTTTTACCTTTATCATTTTTTGTTTTCTTGTAAAAACCTTGTCCTGTTTTGCTTCCTAACCATTTATTTTCCATCATGGTATTGATGAAATCTGGTAATTGAAATAACTCTAAACGCTCATCATCTTTACAGTTTTCAGCGATACCATTGGCTACATGCACTAAAGTATCTAATCCTACTACATCAACGGTTCTAAAAGTTGCCGATTTAGGACGACCAATTACAGGACCAGATAATTTATCTACTTCCTCAATGGTTAAATCTAAATCTTTAACCGCGTGAAATAAACTCTGTATGCTGAAAATCCCGATTCTATTTCCTATAAAAGCAGGTGTATCTTTAGCAATTACTGATGTTTTTCCTAAGAATTGTTCGCCATAACCATTTAAGAATTCTAAAACAGACGCATCCGTTTTAGGTCCTGGGATTATTTCGAATAACTTTAAGTAACGCGCAGGATTAAAAAAGTGTGTTCCACAGAAATGTTTCTGGAAATCTTCACTACGTCCTTCGCTCATAAATTTAATAGGAATACCAGATGTGTTAGATGTAATTAACGTTCCTGGTGTTCTGTGTTGTTCAAGCTTTTCAAACACTTGTTGTTTTATGTCTAGACGCTCAACAACAACTTCCATAATCCAATCGACATCTTTTACTTTAGCAATGTCATCTTCAAGATTACCAGTTGTAATTCTGTTTTTAAATGAAGGATGATACAGTGGTGCAGGTTTCGATTTTATAGATGCGGTTAAAGCATCATTTACTAATCGATTTCTAACCACTTTATCTTCTAAAGTTAAGCCTTTGGCTTGTTCCTTAGCGTTAAGTTCTCTTGGTACGATGTCTAATAATAAAACATCTACACCAATATTGGCGAAATGACAAGCGATGCCGCTTCCCATAATTCCTGAACCAATAATGGCGATTTTTTTAATTCTTCGTTTACTCATCTTATTTTAAAATGTGTTCTTTATTGTTGTATATCTGTTTGTTTGAAATCATGTTATTGATGACTTCGGCTACTTTTTGAAAGCTTTTTAATTCAGCATCTGAAACATTTGCTTTTATAGTTTCATTAAACGTTAACACGCGCTCTTTAGAATAATTTCTTTTTTCACGGCCAAAATCTGTTAGAAATATTAATACACCTCTTCCATCATCTGGATTTGGTCTGCGCTCAATTAAACCTTTCGTTTCCATAGTTTTTAATGTCCTAGAGAGACTTGTTGCTTCCATACCCATTTTAGGTCCTAAGGAGGTAGAAGGTGTTCCTTTTTCTGGATCAATACTTAACAATGCAAAACCAATTGCCATGGTAGAGTCGAATTTTACGGCTTCTTCGTTATACATTTTATTTACCGCTAACCAGGTGGTTCTCAGTATGTAATCAATTGTTTTGTCTTTCATAAAGCATTATTGGAATCAAATATAATAAAAAATACTATGCACGCATAATAAATAAGAAAAATATTATTATGAATATTTAAAAATAGTAGCTATTAAATTTCGAGATATGTTATTACAGGTGTGTTTAATTGCGATTATCGTACTTTTTTATTAATAAAACCGATAACAGCTCCAGTAATTCCAGTAATTACAATTGAAGTTGCAACATCCAAGGTAAGCAATTCAGCTGACATAGAACTATCCATTGCCATTGCGATGAAACCGTAAGATATAGATAAGAAGAAGCCAAAGAATGCACCTGCTCTTGCTCCAGTTGTAATGGTGGCTATTTGGGCCCAACGATTAAAGAAATAAGATAAAAAAAATGCTATTGATAGACACCCAAGAAATACATAAGTAAATGAGCGAAGGTTTTCTTGCGGTAGAGGATAATAATCTGCTAGAACAATACCATAACTGAGCCAACTTAAAAGCCAATTGACTATTCCTCCGCATATGCCAGCAATGATAAACGTTTTGGTTTTCATGGTTGGTATTAAATGATTAGTAATACCTAAAATACGAAAATTTACATAAATGATTAATTATCAGGGATTAACGGTTTCGTTTTTACGTTTAACATTTATAAAAAGAGAAGTTGGACTTGCAAAGTAGGGAATTCCAAGTCTTTTTATCGGTAAATCTTTTCGTATAAATCTTTATAGATTTCTTTTATGATTGCACGTTTCATTTTCATAGTTGGAGTAAGATGTCCTCCATCGATTGACCATACATCAGGTGTGAGTTCAAAACGTTTTATTTGTTCCCATTTACCAAAATTTTTATTGTACTTGTCAATTTCTAATTGAATACGATTAATTACTAACTCTGAACTTGAAATTTCTTTTTCGGTTTTACCAATACCATTCTGTTTATGGTCAATCCAGTCTCTAATAAAATCAAAATTTGGTTGAATTAAAGCAGCAGGCATTTTTTCCCCTTCACCAACAACCATAATTTGTTCTATGAAAAGCGATTGTTTCATATCGTTTTCTAATAATGGCGGAATTACATATTTACCACCAGAAGTTTTAAACATTTCTTTCTTACGACCTGTAATTTTTAGAAAACCTTCAGCATCAATTTCCCCTTTATCTCCTGTATGGAAATAGTCTCCAGTCATTACGCTTGCCGTTTTTTCCGGATCTTTATAATAGCCTAACATAACGTTAGGTCCTTTTATGAGCACCTCGCCATCTTCGGCAATTTTTACTTCAACATTATTGATTGGCTTACCTACGGTTCCTACTTTATAACCATTGCCTTTGTAAACTCCTACGCCAACAACAGGTGAAGTTTCAGTTAGTCCGTAACCTTCCATAACTTGCATTTTTGCAGCTCCAAAGATTCGTGCTAAACGTGGTTGTAACGCTGCGCTCCCAGAAACCATAGTGCCCAAATTACCACCTAATGCTTCTCTCCATTTACTGAATATAAGTTTATTAGCTATTTTAAGTTTGAACTCATACCATGCGCCATTAGCACCATATGGTTCCCATTTTTCACCTAAACCTACAGCCCAAAAGAATAAACCTTTTTTAATACCGGTTAATTCTTCGCCTTTAAGCATAATTTTATCAAATACCTTTTCTAATAAGCGTGGTACTACACTCATTAGATTTGGGTTTATCTCTTTGGCATTGTCTCCAATTTTATCAATGGCCTCTGCAAAATAGATAGATGCACCAGCATGCTGATACACATAAATAAGTAAACGTTCAAATATGTGACAGATTGGTAAGAAACTTAAAATTCTATTTTCGCCGTCAACCAAAGGTACTCTAGGAGAGCTGTCTAGAGCGTTACTAGTAATATTCCAGTGAGATAGCATAACACCTTTGGGTTTGCCTGTTGTACCAGATGTATAGATGATGGTTGCTAAATCATTTGGCAGAACAGCGTCTTTTCTTGCTTCAACTTCTGCTTGATTGCTATCATCTTTTCCGAGTTCAAATAACTCAGAGTAATGCTTACAACCTTCTATATGATCAAAAGAATAGACTTCTTTTACCTTGGTGTTTGCTTGTACTATTCTAACTTTTTCTAAAACTTCAGCGTCAGAAACAAAACAATAGATAGATTCGCTATGATTTAAAACATACTCGTAATCTTCTGCTGAAATAGTTGGGTAAACTGGTATATTTTGTGCTCCAGTTTGAAGGACTCCGATATCCAGTATATTCCATTCGGTCCTATTCGTCGTAGAAATAACAGCTATCTTATCGTCTTTTTGAATGCCAAGCCTTAGCAATGCTCTACTTATTGCGTTTGCTTTGTCAATATATTCTTGTGTGGAGGTATGTTCCCATTTACCATTGTATTTAGTAACTAAAGCCGATTTGTTAGGTTTATTTTCTAACTGATAATATGGAAAATCAAAAAGTCGAGTTATTTCTGTCATTTATGCATTACGATTATAACAGCGCAAATTATGAAAATAAAAAGGATTTTCAAATTTCGAATAAAAAAAGGGTGGACTTAATAATATTTATTAGGATTTTTTGGTGTATTCATAATTTATTTTTTTTTTTTTCTTCAATTAAGAGGGCTAATTTTTAATTTTTTAATTACTTTTAAATTGAAAATAATTGGTTAACCAATCTGGTCTTCCAGTTGTGATTTTATAAACTAAATTAAATAACAACTTATGAATAATCTTTACACTTTTAAATTTCAATTTTATCATATCACTTTCATTGTGATGCTGTTATCATCTCTAAATTTGTTTTCACAAACCACCTATACTATTAGTGATCCAGAGGATTTAGAAGACCAGACGTATCTGCCTGGAGATGTGATTATATTGTCTAATGGTATCTATGATTCTGATGAACGTATAGACTTCGTTGGAAATGGGACAGCAACAGACCCAATTGTATTTAGAGCAGAAACTCCAGGTGGCGTAAAGTTTACAGGCGGATTACAAATGAATATTGGCGGAGATTATGTTGTAGTTGATGGTTTTCACTGGCAAGGTGGTTATGGTGCAAGTAATTTTATTCAGTTTAGAAATGGTTATGACTATGCCAATCACAGTACCATTCAAAATTGTGTTATTGATGGATTAGAAATTCATCCTGATGATATTGCGGATGATATTGCAGATGGATCCATAACAAAACACAGATGGATTGTGTTATATGGCACATATAATACTGTTATTAACTGTTCATTTATGAATAAGGAAAGTGCTGGTGCTTTAATTTTAGCCGAATATGCATACAACGCAACACCAGACGAAGGCGTCACTAATACACGTTGCGATATTGTAGGCCATACAATTAGTAATAATTATTTTTATAATTACGTAAAAATTGATAATACCTTAAGTAATTCTGGTGATAGTGAAACGATTCGTATTGGTACTAGTGAATATCAGAATGTAAATAGTAATGCCACAGTTAGTAATAACTACTTTGTCAAGGCTGATGGAGAGAATGAAATTATTACAAATAAGAGTAAAAATAATACCTATACTAATAATACATTCAGACGCTGTAGAGGTTCATTAGTGCTACGTCATGGATCTAATGCAACGGTTGAAGGTAATTACTTTTTAGGAGAAAACATAGATGGAACAGGTGGTATTAGAATTACGGATAGTGATCATGTAATTACAAATAATTATATCCAAGATTGTATTACAGTTGTTAGCCAAGCCAAGTGGAATAATGGTGTTACCTTTTTAGGAGGTGGCGATAATAATTCGGTGGTATGTACTTCTACAAGTGTTTCTAATGGTTATCAAAAATCTGAAAATATTACACTTTCTAATAATACTATTATAAATACGAATGCACCTTTATTTTATAACACAGATAAGGGGTCTACGGATCCTACCGGTTCAGTGGATAACAATTTAATTTACTTTACGTCTGGTAATGGAAATATTACAGATGTTATATCAGGAGATACTGCAACCTCGTATGCCGACTTAGGAACAGCATTATCTTACACAGGAAACGTTTACACAGGAAGCGCGTTAGGAGAAACCAATACAGGTTTTTCTGAAGAGACAGGAATTTCTGCTACTGCAGATGGCGAAATATTTACGTTTTCAGGAGCAGGATCTGCTGGTAAAGGTGCAGATATGGGATCGTATTTGCCAATAACAGATGATATGGTCGGTTACGGAATTGGTGCTTGTTTTGTAGATAATTTAGGTGGTAATATAATTGATGGTAACTGTGTTATTGAAATTCCAGAGTCACTAACCGTGAGTAGTTTAGAAACATTAGATGCAGAAGCTGGGAGTTATGATGTTTCCGTATATGCTAATGTAAGTTGGACAGCGATGTCTAATGATGCATGGATTTCTATTGATATTAATTCTGGATCTGGTGACGACACTGTTTCGGTTTCAGTGACGGAAAACACAGACGTTAATAGCAGAACAGGTTCTGTAACGTTTACACAAGATCCAGGTGGAGATGATATTGTTAGAACATTAAATGTTACTCAAGAAGGTGCAGACCTAACAGATTTATATGATCTAATTAACGATGTTGCAGGAGGAGGGCCAGTTTCTATTCATTCGTTTTCTAGTGATAACGCTAGTGATAGTCCACCAGAAGTAGCAATCAATACCTTAGATAAGGTAAATACAAGTTCATCTATTTGGGCTGCACAAGACGGCTCAATTGTTTCAGGCGATTATAAAGGTGATGGAGAATACATTATATATGATTTAGGGTCTGAGTATAATTTAGATTTAATTCAGTTTAGTACAACAAATAAATCAGATGCCTTTGGGTATCAAATATGGGTATCTACAACAGGAACAAATGAAGCAGATTTTAATAAAGTTCTACCAGAGACAGAAGATTTATTGTTAACAGCAACAAATACTATGGATTTTAATCAATATCAATTCTCAGCTGCTGCGCGTTATGTGAAAATGATAGGTTATGGAAGATTTAATAGTGCAGGGGATACTAGAACAAGTGCTTGGAGTACCATTGCGGAAATTGAGTTTTTTGGATCTAATGCCTTATCAGTTAATGAATTTGATTTTAGTGAAAATTTGAAAGTTTATCCTAATCCTTCGAAGGATGTGATAAATATTGAAATATTAAATGACACGCAAATTGAATCTGCTAAGATTTACAGTTTAGAAGGTAAATTAATTGTGAATATGAATATGAATACAGATTTTATCAATTCTTCATATACTATCGATATAACTAATCTATCTAAGGGAAGCTATATTCTTAGTTTATCTAACGAAGTAGGTTTAAAATATACTCAGCTTATTATAAAAGATTAGTGCTTTAGTTTTTAACCCAAAAAAAAGCTTTTACATTTTGTAAAAGCTTTTTTTTATGATTCTATTTATTTCTCTAACCATTTCCTAGCATTAATAAAAGCCTCCAGCCAAGGCGAAACTTCATCGTTTCTATCTTGTGGATAGTTGGCCCAATTCCATTGAAAAATAGAACGTTCTATATGAGGCATAGTTACTAAGTGTCTTCCTGTTTTGTCTGTTAGCATAGCTGTGTTAAAATCTGAACCATTAGGATTTGCAGGATATCCTTCATAACCATATTTGGCTACAATGTTATATTTTTCTTCAGCATATGGAAGGCTAAATTTTCCTTCACCATGAGAAATCCAAACACCTAAAGTACTACCAGCTAAACTAGATAGCATTACAGAATTGTTCTCTTGAATTTTAACTGAAGTAAAACCGCTTTCGTGCTTATGAGAATCATTATAAGTCATTTTTCCGTGATTCTCGTGTTCAGGATTTACTAAATCTAACTCCATCATTAATTGGCAACCATTACAAATCCCAACAGATAAGGTGTCTTCTCTTTTAAAGAAATCATTAATGACCTTATTTGCTTTCTCATTGTATTTAATTGCACCAGCCCAACCTTTAGCAGAACCTAAAACATCAGAATTACTAAAGCCACCAACAGCACCTAAAAACTGAATATCTTCTAGTGTTTCTCTGCCAGAAATTAAATCTGTCATGTGTACATCTTTAACATCAAAACCTGCTAAATACATAGCATTTGCCATTTCTCTTTCTGAATTGGAGCCTTTTTCTCTTAAAATTGCTGCTTTTGGTCTAACCGCATCAGAAGCTGTTGTCTCTAATTTTCCAGTGAAATGTGTTGGAAGTTTAAAATCTAAAGCCTGATTTTTATAGTTATCAAACCTATGCTTCGCTAAACCATTTGCTGTTTGTTTCTCATCGAGTAAGTATGATGTTTCAAACCACATATCTCTTAATCTTGAAACGGTCATGGTAAATACTTCGTTACCATTGATTACACCTAACACATCACTTTCTGTAACCTCTCCAATTTTATGGAATTCAATGTGTGCATTAGATAATTCAGCTTCAATTGCATCATCAGAAGATTGAAAAACGATTCCTGCATTTTCAGCAAATAATACTTTAAAGGAATCTTTTTCTCCAAGACTAGTTAAATCTAACTCAGCACCTATATTATTATCAGCAAAACAAAGTTCTAATAAGGTGGTTATTAATCCACCAGAAGCCACATCGTGTCCTGCAACAATTTGATTATTTTTTATTAAATTTTGAATGGTGTTAAACACCGTTTTTACGTACACAGCACTTTTAATATTAGGCGTAGTATTTCCTATTTTATTATTGATTTGCGCAAAAGAACTTCCACCTAACTCGTAAGAATCTTGAGATAGATTAATATAATAAATAGACCCTTTGCCTTTTTGTAAAACAGGCTCTACAACTTTAGTTATATCATTACAATTTGCAGCAGCAGAAATAATCACTGTACCAGGAGAAATAACATCACCATCAGGATATTTTTGCTTCATTGATAAAGAGTCTTTTCCTGTTGGTACATTAATACCTAAATCTATTGAAAATTCTGAAATCGCTTTTACAGCTTCATACAAACGTGCATCTTCACCTTTATTTTTACAAGGCCACATCCAATTGGCAGATAAAGAAATACTTTTAAGACCATCTTTTAGTGGTGCCCAAATAATATTTGTTAAAGCTTCTGCTATTGAATTACGACTACCAGCTTCAGGATTAATTAAGCCTGAAATAGGCGAGTGCCCAATTGACGTAGCAATACCTTCTTTGCCTTTAAAATCTAATGCCATTACACCAACATTATTTAGTGGTAATTGTAATGGACCAACACATTGTTGTTTGGCAACTTTTCCACCAACACAACGGTCTACTTTATTTGTTAACCAATCTTTTGAGGCAACAGCTTCAAGTTGTAATACTTGGTCTAAATAATCGTAGAAATTTTTGGTGTTATATGAAATGCCACTGTATTCTTTTTCAACTGTAACATCATTCATTATCGTTTTTGGAGAACTTCCAAACATATCTTCTAAAGCTAAATCCATTGGTTTTTCACCAGTAGTTTTAGACTCAAAAGTAAATCTATGTTTTCCTGTTACTTCACCAACATCATAAATAGGCGAGCGTTCTCTGTCTGCTATTTTATGCAACGTCTCTAAATGTTCATCGGCAATAACTAATCCCATTCGCTCTTGAGATTCGTTACCAATTTTTTCTTTGGCAGATAACGTAGGATCGCCAACAGGTAATTTATCTAAATCAATATGTCCACCTGTATCTTCTACCAATTCTGATAAACAATTTAAATGTCCACCAGCACCATGATCGTGAATAGAAACAATGAAATTTTCGTCGCTTTCTACCATACCACGGACAGCATTGGCAGCACGTTTTTGCATTTCTGGATTAGAACGTTGTACAGCATTTAGCTCAATACCAGAAGCTAAAGCACCAGTATCTGCAGAAGACACTGCAGCGCCTCCCATTCCGATTCTATAATTGTCACCACCAAGAATTACTATTTTATCGCCATCTTTTGGTACATCTTTAAGCGCTTGTTCTGCTTTACCATAACCTATACCACCAGCTTGCATAATCACTTTGTCGTAACCAATTTTGCCATTGTTATCGCTATGTTCAAACGTTAAAACTGAACCACAAATTAACGGTTGACCAAATTTGTTACCAAAGTCTGAAGCACCATTACTTGCTTTAATTAAAATATCCATTGGTGTTTGGTACAACCATTTACGTTCTGGAAAAGCTTTTTCCCATGGACGTTCGTCGTTTAATCTTGAGTAAGACGTCATATAAACCGCAGTACCAGCTAAAGGTAATGAGCCTTTTCCACCAGCTAATCTATCTCTAATTTCTCCACCTGAACCAGTTGCAGCTCCATTAAATGGCTCAACGGTTGTTGGGAAATTATGTGTTTCTGCTTTTAATGAGATTACAGATTCGTAATTTTTTGTTGTATAAAAATCTGGTATATCTGCACGTTGAGGTGCAAACTGCTCCACAATTGGTCCTTTAATAAAAGCAACGTTATCCTTGTATGCTGAAACAATATCGTTTGGATTTTGTTTTGATGTTTCTTTAATAAGTTTGAATAAAGAAGTGTCCTTTTCTTCGCCATCTATAACAAACGTACCATTGAATATTTTATGACGACAGTGCTCTGAGTTGACTTGAGAAAAACCGAAAACTTCAGAATCTGTTAGAGGTCTGCCAATTTTTTCAGCAACACCTTCTAGATATGCAACTTCTTCCTCACTAAGTGATAAACCTTCTTGTTCGTTATAGGCTGAAATATCTTCTATGTTTAAAATTGCTTCAGGTTGAATATCAATTTTGAAAATATCTTGATTCAGACTTTGATATTTTTCAGAAATCATTGGGTCGAATTCAGAAAAATCATCAGAAACAGAAGTGAATTCTTCAATTCTAATAATATTTGAAATTCCCATATTTTGAGTAATTTCTACTGCGTTTGTACTCCAAGGTGTTATCATTGCCGCTCTTGGTCCAACAAAAAAAGCATCTAGTGATGCTTGTTCTATTTTAGGTTGGTTGGCAAATAACCATGTCAATTTTGAGATGGTTGCAGTTGATAATTCTTTTGTGGCTTGAACAGCATATACTTTACTGTTTTGGTTTCCGAAGAAATGAATCATTTATTGGTTTATTTTGATGTGAAAAATAAAATGCAAAGTTAATTTAATTTGTGGGTTTTTGTAGAAAATTTAAATTTCAAATGTTGAAGTATTCAACAAGTTTTAAACAAAAAAAAACAGCCACACTTTTATTTAATAAAGTATGTGGCTGCCTTTTTAGTGATAAGTAGTTTTTATTGCTTAACTAACTTCTTGGTAATTGTAGAATCTCCTTGAGAAATTTTAATAATATAAATTCCAGTTTTTAAATTTTGAACATTTAATGTGCTCGTTTTATTTATTTCAGAATTCAGAATTAATTTTCCAAGGATATCATATATTTCAATTGTAGTATCAATATTACTATTTAATGCAACAGTTAATTGATTGTTCATTGGGTTAGGGTATAACTTTACAGTATTTGTAGAATGATCATCCAGGCTTAATCCAGCATAGCACGTGTATGATAGATCATCAAACATAACTCTATTTCCTGTTCCAGTATTTCCGTCTATAACAATTGATACATTATTTTCTATGTTAATATTTGGTATTGTAATGGTTTGTTCAGTATCACCATATGCTATTGTACCAACAAGTGTTCCGTTTACCTTTAGGTTAAATGTTCCGCTTCCTCCACTAAAAACACGTTGCGTAGTTACTGTTAACGAACCAATTCCTCCAGAGGTTGTTGGTAAGGTTAAAGAACCATTTCTTACTGTTATTGCTCTTGTGTTTAAATTTTGGTCTGTTCTGGCATCAGTAGCATTCCATGTTCCACCATCATCGCCCGTCCATGTTACATCAGTATAAGAACCAGAAGAAGTGCTTAAATTTTCAAAAGTTTCAACTAAACAATCTGATCCTCCACCAGTTCCGTTATTGGTTGTTGTTTCACAAGATTGATTACTGAAATTAGATTCATTTCCAGCTGCATCTTTTGCTTTAACAGTAAAACAATAGTTTGTATCTGGTAATAAACCTGTAACTGTTGCAAAGTTTGAATCAACATTAAATGAATAGGTGCCATTCATATAAACATCATAAGAATCAACAGCAACATTATCGGAAGATACGGTCCAATTTAAATCAATAGTATTGTCCGTAGGATTTGAAGCAATTAAATTTGTTGGGTCTGAAGGCGCTTCTGTATCTGTTGTAGGATTCCAAATCATATTTGCATATTCTGGATGATCTACAAAAGGATTCGCATTTCCTTGATAATTGTATGCTGCATTATTTCGGTCAATTTCTTGTTGATCAACAGGATCAACATTATAATGCCAATCTAATAGTAATGTTATGGCCCAATCCTCTAGAGCTTGGTTTTCAGTACCATTAAACATATCAAAACCACCATAATTGTCCATATTACTTTCATAACGTACAGCGAAATAAAGTACAGCTCTTGCTATATCACCTTTGAATTCATCTATAGGTTCAAACACTGTTCCTGAATAACCAGAAACACTACTAGATCCTCTTTTAGATCCATTTTGAGAAGTCCAACTGGCAGAACTTACAGTTCCGAAAGGAAAACTTCCTCGTTGTCCATTGGCATATCCATCACTAGGTATTACATGATGAATGTCTGTTCTCATAGGATTTGCACTACCAAAGGCTGACTGAGGAACTAAATGTTCTCGATTGTAACAATCGCCTTCAGAATTGTAGTTTCCACAATTGTTAGAACCATGATTATAACCATAAGGATCAGTTCCGTTAGGATTCTCAGTGTAGTATAATAATATACTGCCATCATTTTCGTATTCAGTATCTGTAAATGTTGTAACGTAACCTGTATATAAATCTCCATAACCTTGATCAACATGACCATTAGAAATTATATTTTTTAATTCTGTTTTTAATGCATATTCTGTTAGTCCGGCTGCACTATCGTAGTAATTAGATGGGATTTGAGCGAACCCAATTCCTGTAATAAAGAGAAATAATAAGTAGATGTGTTTCATGCGAAATGAGATTAAATATCAATTTTTTACAAAAGTAGTTTATTTATTAGAGAGTGAGAATTGATACAAACGTTTGTTTTATTGTTTTGAAAAAGTTTATAACAAAAAAAAGACAGCTATTAAAGCTGTCTTTTTTTTTAAAGAAGTTATTATTACTTTTTTACTAATTTCTTAGTTATGGTTTCATTGTTCTGAGTAAGCTTTATAACGTAGATACCTGTATTTAATCCCTCAAGATTTAAAGAACTCGATTCATTAATAATATTGTTGAAAACACGCTTCCCAAGAATATCAAAAATTTCTATTTCGGTGTCTACAGGAGATTGTAAGTCTATAGTTAAATTATCTGTTACAGGATTTGGATGTAAACTAATTTTAGAAGAATTAAAAACTTCTACGTATAAAACGTTGGCCCAAATAGCATCTGCATACTCAGGATGATCTACAAATGGGTTTGCATTACCTTGATAATTGTAAGCCGCAATATTTCTGTCAATCTCTCTTTGATCTACAGGATCCACGTTATTGTGCCAATCTAATAATACTTCTATTGCCCAAGGGTAAAGTGCTTGATTCTCTGTACCATTAAACATTGCAAAACCTGTGTAATTGTCAACAGTATCTTCATATCGAGTGGCAAAATAAAAAACAGCTCTAGCAATATCGCCTTTAAATTCATCGATAGGTTCAAATACCACACCAGAGTAATTAGTTAATGAGCTATTTCCTTTTTTGGAACCATTTAACGATGTCCAAGTCGCAGAGCCAACTGTACCAAAAGGTAAACTACCTCTTTGATTATTTACAAAAGCGTCCGATGGTACAACATGATGTATATCGTTTTTCATTGGTAAAGCTGCACCAAAAGTTCCTTGTGGAACTATAGATTCTCTATTGTAACAATCACCTTCCATTGATGGGTTATCACATTGGTCTACATTATGTGAAAATGTGTACGCATCTGAACCATTAGGATTTTCACCATAATAAAGTAAAATTGTGCCGTCATTTTCATATCCATTTTTTTCAATATTATCTGAATGGGTTGCAATGTAACCCGTAAAGAGCGTATTGTAGCCTTGATCTACGTGACCAGTAGAAATAATGGATTGTAACTCAGTTTTTAATGCAAAGTCACTAAGACCATCTGCAGTATCGTAATAATTTGAAGGGATTTGAGAATATCCAATGCCGCTAAGACATAGGAATGCTAAGTAGATTTGCTTCATAACCAGTAAGTTAATAGTATTAGGGGAAATATTATTTTATTTTTTTTCTAGTAATGCCATGTAAAAACCGTCAAAACCAGATTCACAAGATAGTATTTTTCTGTCTTTAATCAAAGTGAAATCTTTTCCGGCCTCTAATGTTAAGAATTTTTCAACCTGCTTTTCGTTTTCTGAGGGTAGTACAGAGCATGTTGCATAAACCATTTTGCCTCCTGGTTTTACCATCTTAGAATATTGTTGTAATACATCAAGTTGAATTTTCTTAATGTTTTCAATAAACTCAGGTTGAAGCTTCCATTTAGCATCGGGATTTCTACGTAAAACTCCTAGTCCAGAACAAGGTGCGTCAATTAATAAACGATCAGCTTTGCCATGTAATTTTTTAATAGGCTTAGTAGAGTCAATGACTTTCATTTCAATATTATGGACGCCATTTCGTCGGGCTCTAATTTTTAATTTCTTTAATTTACTTTCATAAATATCCATGGCTATTAGCTGTCCTTTGTTTTCCATTAAGGAAGCTAAATGCAATGTTTTTCCACCTGCGCCAGCGCATACATCAACCACTTTCATACCAGGTGCTACATCTAAATAAGCTGCCACAAGCTGAGAAGAAGCATCTTGTACCTCAAACCAACCATTTTTAAAAGCTTCTGTTTTAAATACATTAGCCCGTTCAACTAATTTTAGAGCTGAAGGGTGTTTAGGTAAGGTTTCTGTTTCAATTTCTTCAGATTGAAGTTTTAATTGTAGATCCTTTTTAGTTGTTTTTAACGCATTAACTCTTAGGATTACATCGGCTTGCTCGTTTTGCATAGCGATTTCTTTAGTCCAAACCTTTTCGCCAAGTTCCTTAACACCTAATTCATCAATCCAATCTGGTATAGAATCTCTGAATTTTCTAATTTTAGATAATTCATCAAAACGCCCTTTTATCTTTCTTGTAGGTGTGTCTGTAAAATATTTCCAGTCAGGTAATTTGATACCTTTTAATGTTGCCCAAACAGCGAACAATCTCCATAAGTCATCTCTGTGGTAAGGTGCTTTTACATTAGCAATTTCAGCATAGAGTCTTTGGTAGCGTACAATTGTATATACAGTTTCTGCAACAAAACCACGATCTCTGCTTCCCCATCGTTTATCACGTTTTAGTAATTTTTGAATAACTTTATCAGCATATTCACCTTCATTAAATATAAGGTGTAATCCGTCAATTACCGCAAAGCATAAATTTCTATGTAATCTCATAACTAATCTTTAGTTTTTAATGCATCAAAATGCACTATACAAAAATAACGTGCAAAGGTACGCTAAAAGATTAAAATTGTGAGACTTTATTCAAAAGTGTTACTTTTGAAACTAGTGTACGTTTTTATAATACTACTGCTAATAAAATATTAACCACCATATAAGTTTTTTGATCGAATCCGATTTTATACAAGAATTAAGAATGCAGAGTACTAAAGCTTATAGTAAGCTTTTGGACGATTATCAGCAAAAGGTGTTTAGTACATGTATTTCATTTGTGCCTAATAAGGAAGATGCAGAAGATGTTGCACAAGAGGTTTTTGTAGAAGTTTTTAATTCTATAAATAAGTTTAAAGGCGAGTCTAAATTATCAACTTGGATTTATAGAATTACAACCAATAAATGTTTAGAATTTATTAGAAAAAAGAATACCAAAAAGAGGTTTGCCTTTTTACAATCTATTACTGGTAATGCCATCCCAATGGATAAGACTGATTATTTTACGGAGATGAATCATCCTGGGATTTTATTAGAAAATAAAGAATTAAATGCAACTTTGTTTAAAGCAATACATAGCCTGCCAGAAAAGCAATCTGTAGTATTTACATTGCATAAAATTGATGGTAAAAGTTATCAAGAAATAGCAGATATAACTGAACGAAGTTTGTCTTCTGTAGAATCATTAATGTTTAGAGCAAAAAAGAATCTACAAAAGGTTTTAGAAAAATATTATAAAAACGAACTTTAGCGCAAGTTTTAGAAAAACATTGCATCTAAAGATATAATAATGAAACATAATGTTGACATGAATATAAAAGTTAAAGAGACATTAGATTCAATAGAATCCATACAAGAGGTTAAGGTATCTCCTTTCTTTAAGGAGAATGTGATGCATAAAATTCGTCATGTACCTGAAGATATTCAAGATGCTACGTGGTCTTGGTTTACTCCAAAATTACAATTAACTACATTAGTTTGTGTTGTCGTTTTAAATGTGATGGCTTTTAACAGTTTGAAGAAAAGTGACTATAACGAAAATGTAAATAGTTTTGCAGAGTCTTATGGCTTAACAACTAGTTCTGAATCTATTATATTAAATTAGTTATGAAAAAGAATACAATCTTATACGTATTACTCATTTTTCTCATTGTAGTTAATGGCTTTTTCTTATTTAATTATATAGGGAAAGGGCACGATGAAGGACCAAGAGAATCTCAACAGAATAAGGAGTTTATTATTGAAGAACTTGGGTTTGATGCCTCACAAATAAAACAATTTAGAGAGAAAAGTAAAGGACATCATAAAACTATGATGCAAATGTCTGATGATGTCAGAAAGTTAAAGGATCAATTGTTTGGTACGCTGTCTAACGATATTGTCAGCGAAGCCAAGATTGATTCCATTTCTAATTTAATTTGTGAAAAAGAAAAAGAGAAGGAAAAGGAAATATTTTATCATTTTAAAATGATAAGAGATATCGCTAATGAAGAACAAAGAGAGAAATTTAATAATCTACTTCTAGATGCCTTACGTAAAGGCGATAGAGGGAATAGACCACCTCCTAGAGATGGTATAGAAGAGCATAGACCGCCTCCTCCAAGACCTAACTAAGAATTAGAAAAGACTTTCAATACTATTGAAGGTTTTTTTTGTGTTTTATTTAACAAATACAGCCGCAAGTAATTTAATTATAAGTCATCTAAAGTTATATAACATTAAAACTTAAAAGATGAAAAATAGCAAATTGAAGACGGTATTATTAGTATTCGGTATGGCATTGTTTATGTCAAATTATTCTTTTGGTCAATCTCAAGATAGACAAGAAAGAAAAGAACCACCAACTTATGCTCAACTATTAAAAGAGATGGACACCAATGAAGATGGTAAATTGGCAAAAGATGAATTAAAGGGGCCTTTAAAAGATGATTTTGCTAAGATTGATACAGATGAGGATGGTTTTATTTCTGAGGAAGAATTTAAAAATGCCCCAAAACCAGAACGTAAGAAGCGAAATAAATAGAAAGCTTTTAAGATTATAGTGAGACCAAATTTTTTTTGATTGATTGATGGTTTGGTTGTTAAGAGCTTCGTAAGAAATTACGAGGCTTTTTTTATAAAATCAAGCGCAAGTTTTATTTAAAAATAACATCTAAAGCTATATGACTAATAAATCTTCAATTAAATAAAATGAAAAAGAACATTACTCAATTATTAATATTGTTGCTCTCTATACAAGGATTCTCCCAAGAGTTGTATGATATTAATACTATTCAAACTATAGAAATTCAATTTGCTCAAAGCAATTGGGATGCACTTTTAGATGCTGAGAAGGCAGGTGATAATAATTATACAGAAGCGTTATCGGTTACTATAAATGGTACAGTTTACAATCAGGTTGGCGTTAAGTATAAAGGAAATAGTTCCTATAGTTCCAATCAAGCAAAGAATCCCTTTCATATAGAATTAGATACTTATGTAGATCAAGATCATCAAGGTTATACAGATATAAAATTAGCTAATGTAATTTTTGATCCCTCTTTTGTAAGAGAAACAGTTGCTTATAATATAGCTAACCAATACATGGATGCACCTCAAGCCAATTATGCTAATGTTTATGTAAATGGTACTTTGATAGGTCTATATACCAATACAGAATCGATATCTAAGAAGTTTGTGAATAAGCATTTCAATTCTAACGATAATGCTTTTTTTAGTTGTAGTCCTCCAGCTGGAGCGGGTCCACAATCTACATCCTTACCTAATTTACAATATTTAGGAACAAGTTATACAAATTATGATGACGCCTATGAAATTAAATCTGATGACGACGACGATCCATCCATAGCTTTAGCGCATTGGGCAGATTTAATAGAACTAACTAATACACTAAATAACGATATTTCTAATATAGAAACAGTTCTAGATGTTGATATGGCAATATGGATGCTAGCCTTTGATAATGTAATGGTCAATTTGGATAGTTATATTGGTCAATTTAAACAAAATTATTATTTATATAAAGATAATAATGGTCAGTTCAAATCGGTCGTATGGGATTTAAATATGTCTTTCGGAACTTTTGCAATGACGGGAGAATCTGGTGGAGGTCCTGGTCCAGGAGGTGGAGGAACCTTAAATACAACCACCCAAAAAGCACAATTAGATCATTTATTGCATGATACGAGTACGGATTTTCCTTTGGTTTCTAAATTATTAGCAGTGCCAAAATATAAAAGAATGTATTTAGCACATTTTAAAACTATTCTTACTGAAAACATAAGTAATTCTAATTACTTAACATTGGCTAACGATTACCAAGCAATTATTTCAGCTGCAGTAACTGCGGATACAAATAAGTTTTATTCAAATGCTCAATTCTCAGGAAATATTAATACTGATTATAGTTTAGGAATGAATACAGCTTCAGGTTTAACCAATATAATGTCTGCTAGAAGTTCTTATTTATTATCACAGTCAGATTTTACAAATACACAACCTTCTATAACCAATTTAGGTTCATCAATTGCTGTACCTACTATTGGTGATGAAATTGCAATTACTGCAGATGTAACAGATACTAATGATGTTTATTTGGGTTATAGAACTGATGAAACCATGCCTTTTACTAAAGTTGAAATGTTTGATGACGGCGCACATAATGATGGCGCAGCTGGTGATAACATATATGGTGTGAATGTGACTATTGACAATGCTTATATGCAATATTATATTTATGCTGAAAATTCTAATATTGGCGCATTTTCTCCTGCTCGAGCTGAATACGAATTTTATTCGGTTGATGCCACTTATGTTACTTTAAATGTTGGTGATTTGGTGATCAATGAAATTTTAGCGTCTAATGATACAGGTGAAGTAGATGAGGCTGGTGAGTATGAAGACTGGATAGAATTATACAATACTTCAGACGCAACAGTTAGTTTAGATAATTTATATTTATCAGATGACGCGGACGATCCGTTAATTTATCAATTTCCAACAGGTACAACATTAGAGCCAGACAGTTATCTAATTGTTTGGTGTGATAAAGATACAGATCAAGGCGATTTTCATGCAGACTTTAAATTTTCTTCTGGTGGTGAAACAGCCATTTTATCTTATGCAGATGGTACTATTTTACAAAATATTGAATTTGGAGCACAAGCAACAGATATGGCATATGCCAGAAATCCAAATGGAACAGGAGATTTTGTGATACAAGCACCAACTTTCAATTCTAATAATGATAACGCAGTGGATGATGATGTACCAATGTTAAATGTTGGAGATTTGGTGGTTAATGAAATTTTGGCCTCAAATGATACTGGAGAAGTAGATGAAGCAGGTGAGTATGAAGATTGGATAGAGTTATACAACACCACTGACGCTACAATTAGCTTGGATAATTTATATTTATCAGATGATGCAGATGATCCTTTAATATATCAATTCCCAACAGGCACAACCTTAGATCCAGATAGTTATCTAATTATTTGGTGTGATAAAGATACAGATCAAGGGGATTTTCATGCGGATTTTAAATTTTCAGCAGATGGAGAAATGGCAATTCTATCTTATGCAGATGGTACAATATTAGAAAATATTGATTTTGGAGTACAAACTGCAGATGTAGCATATGCACGTAGCCCTAATGGAACAGGAGATTTTGTGTTACAAGCGCCAACTTTCAATGCTAATAATGAATCATTATCAGTTGAAGAAGTGCTTTTTAATAACGGTTTAAGCTATTATCCAAATCCAACTTCGAATTACCTGGAAATTCAAAATTCAAATTTTGAAATAGAAAAAGTTTCTGTATTCAATTTGCAAGGACAGCAGTTATTTCATAATGTATATACTAACGAAAATTCTATAACCCTTGATTTTTCATCTTTTGCAAAAGGTTTATATATGATTATTATAAACGAAATTGCCATATTAAAAATTGCTAAAAATTAAAAATGAGCATTTTAATTTAAGATTAGATGGTAAAGCCCAAGAATAAAATCATTCTTGGGCTTTTTATCTATAACACTAATTCTTCAAAATTATCATTAGTCAATGATGATTATAAAACATTTAGTATCAGTCCTGAATATGTATTTAGAGTAACCTAAATGAATTCTGAAACATAGGACTTGATTATCTCTAGTTTTATTTATGTTTTTTTTAACAAGGCTTCACACAAGTTTAAAAAGACAAACACATCTAAATTTACATGACCTAACATTGTAAAGGCATAAAAAAACTGAGATTAATTATCAGGTAAAACAAACCTTAAAACTTAAAGAGATGATGAGACTAAAAAAGATTAGAAAACCGGTTTTTACAGCGCTATTAATAAGTGTGTCCTTATTTACTTTTAATGCATGTAGTGATGATGATAGCGAAACTATCGTAACATATTCAGACGATGTTACTATTACGGATGGTAACATAACAAGTACTGCCGAAGGAGATACATATAACACAGGTTACGATGAAGATGATTTAGTAGAAAATGCCACGTTTGAAAACACCGTTCAAATTGTATATTCAGATACAGATGTTACAATTACCAATCCTGTTCCATATGATGTTGTTGTCACTCTAGATGGAGCAGATGTTACTATTAACTCTACAATTTCAGGAGTGGCATACGACGTTTCAGGATCTACTACAGATGGTATGCTGAAAATTTACAGCGATAAAAAATTCAAACTTTCTCTAAGTGATTTAAGCATTACTAATAGTGATGGTCCTGCGATTAATATTCAATCTTCAAAAACTGTTTTTGTAATTTTAGAAGGCACTAATAACTTAACTGACGCATCAACTTACAGCAATATTCCTGATGATGAAGATGCAAAAGCCACCTTTTTTAGCGAAGGACAATTGGTGTTTAGTGGAGCAGGAGATCTCAATATTACAGGACTTTACAAACATGGAATTGTTAGTGATGATTATGTTAGAGTCATTAGCGGTACTATATCTGTTTCAGAAGCTGTATCTGATGGTATACATACCAATGATTACATTATTGTAGATGGTGGTACGCTTAACTTATCTGTAGGTAGTGATGGTTTGGATTGCGAAGAGGGTTATATAATAATTAACGACGGCTCATTGAATATAAACGCAATTGATGATGGAATCGCAGCTTCATATGATATAGATGATGAAGAAGAACCAGATGATTCTGTTTTACCTAACGTCACTATAAATGGTGGATATTTTGTGATAAATACAACTGAAGGAGAGGGAATTGAAGCAAAGGGTATGTTGACAATTAACGATGGTAATATAAATATTAGTGCTTATGATGATGGTTTAAATTCAGGTGGAAATTTATACATTAATGGAGGAAACAATTATGTGTATAGTACATTAAATGATGCTATTGATAGTAATTCAAATATTACAGTTACAGGAGGAACAACTATTGCAATAGCTATAAGAATCGATGAACCTGATGGTAGTTTTGATTGCGATGACGATATATTTAAAATCACAGGAGGAACCATTTTAGGATTAGGACTAAACACCTCATTTCCATCAGAAAGTGAAAGCACACAAAACACTGTTATTTTTGATGGTGTAAATGCCAATCAATTATTAAATATTCAGTCTCAAGATGGAACAGAAGCCTTAACATTTGAGGTGCCATATAGTGTAAATACCATTATATATTCTAATGGTAAACTAGAAACAGGAGAAACCTATAAAATTTATACAGGCGGAATTGTAAGTAATGGAACAGAAGTCAATGGATTATATACTTCAGGAACCTATTCAGCAGGAATAGATTCTAATGATTCATTTACCATAAATAATACAGTTACTCAAATAGGAGGAGAAATGGGACCAACAGGAGAGCCAGGTGAAGGTGGTCCTGGAGGTCATTAATTATAAAAATAATAATATGAAAATTAAAAAACTAGCATTCACAATTTTAGTCGTATTGATAAGTGTCATTGGATTTGCTCAAGGACGATCAGGTGGAAGAGGAGGAAGAGGTGGAAATCAAGGAGGTGATCAACAAAGACGTGATAAACCAGATGCTTCACAAATATTAAAGTTATTAGATACTAATAATGATGAGAAAATTGATAAAGAGGAAGCATCCAAAGACGAAAGAGGAAAAATTGCAAAAGATTTCGATGCCATAGATGCTAATGAAGATGGTTTTATAGATTTAGAGGAACTTACAGCAGAGATTGAACGTAAGGGTCCAAGAAAAATATCAGCTAAAAAACTTTTAAAAGAAGTAGATCAAGATGAAGACGGATTTTTAAATGAATTAGAGATTGCGGCAAAGGATAGACGAGATTTAATGGAACACTTCTCTGAAATTGATCTTAATGAAGATGGTCAATTAGATTTGGAAGAGTTGGAAACGTTTTACGATGCAAAGGATGATGATAAGAAAAAAAGAAAACGAAAGAACTAAATCCATGTTAATTAGTTTTTTGTAAATTAAAGGAGAACAACAAATCAATTTTATATGAAATATTCTATTTTTTTTAAATCCACTATTTTGTTTTTAATGGTTTTATTTTTAGTGAGTTGTAAACAAGCTGGTAAATCTGAAACAGAAAACCAAGGCGACCATCCAGACGATGGAAGACCATCCGTATCTGAATTAATAAAAGAAATGGATACAAATGCAGATAATAAACTTTCAAAATCTGAAGTTCATGGGCCTTTATCCAATGATTTCTCTAAAATTGATACTAATAATGATGATTTTCTTTCTAAAGAAGAATTAGAAAATGCACCAAAACCAGAACGAAGAGGACCTGGCAATGTAGACAATTCTAATAATGTGCAAAAAGATTTAGAAGTGACTGTAAATGTAGATCCATCTTTATTTATTAAAGAAAGTATGTTAAAGGATATAAAACAAGAAGAGCGAACACTTGCAGATGGTACTGTAGCGCTTTGTTATATTATTACAACAGCATCTCAACCGAATGAACATAATATGGGACCTTGGTGTCCTACACACATTAATGATGGCAAAGATAAAGGAGGAATATGGTTTAAAGATGATAAAGTATATGATGTAGATGGTCATTTTATAGCGAATCTAAAAGATTTTTACAGCGATGAGGAATGGGCTTTGTTTAGAGAAGATGGCTCAATAAAAGTAACAGAAACTCAAGAGGAATGTGAAGCTGCAGCAAGACCTGATGTTGATGAAAAGTACCATAATTATTGTGTACAATGTTTACCAGATTATTATAAAGAAAAAGTGTCTACGTATGTTATTCCTGTAAAACCTATGTATTTAGAAAATTCTAATTCGCTAGGAGGTAACGGAATAGGTATTGCTTTTAATGGTGTTAATTTTGATGCAGCAGCACCAACACACGCTATTCTTGCAGCACATACTTTAGCACCTTTAGATGATGCAGGTGGACACGTAAATCCGCATTCTGGTTATCATTATCATGCTGTAACAGGTGCAACTAAAGAAGTAAAACAAAAAGACGAGCATGCAGCAATGCTTGGTTATGCTTTAGATGGTTTTGGTATATACGCACACAAAGATAATAGCGGAAATGCTAACGCAGATTTAGATGATTGTAATGGGCATTACGATGAAGATAGAGGTTATCATTATCACGCAGGTGCAGCAGGAAGCAATAAAATTTTAGGTTGCTTACATGGTGTAAGTGGCTCATTAACTGTAGAAAATTAAAGAACAGACGCGTTCGTAAGCTTGTTTTAAAAACTATTCGATTAAAAAAATATGAAAAATATATTTATAATGGGTGTGTTTGCAATGAGCCTGTTAGTAAGTTGTAATAGCCAAAAAAAGAATGGCGATCACACACACGATGGTTCAGAACCACATTCACACGATAATGAAACCATAACAAATGTCAATGATTATTTTGGAGCGTATGATTTAGAAGATGAATCTTATGGCACCAAAACCAAAGTAACGCTTACAGATACAGAACGTGTTATGGTAACTAATGCGTTGCCAAATCATAAAACTGGAGAATTTCCAAATCCTGGAAATCCAAATGCAATAGCGGCTCAAAATAGCACTTATACTTTTCCTTTAAATCCAAAGTATACAGGCAATGCAACTTGGGCAAGAGAACCAGGTATTGCGCTTAACGGTATTAAATTTGAACCAGGAACAGCCGAAGTTGTAGAATGTGAAACAGGAGAAAGTTTTAGAGTTGAAGCGCTTCAAGATGTAATTGATTTAGGTTTAGATTTTAATCATGCACACGTGCAACCTGCAGGAGCTTATCATTATCATGGTACACCAACGTCGGTAATTAATGATTTTGATAACGGAGAGGATTTAATTCATATTGGTTTTGCTCACGATGGTTTTCCTATGTATTATTTAAAAAGTGGAAAATATAAACCGAGTTACAAAGCTTTAGATGGCGATAGAGAAGGCGAAAATTGTTCTTATGAAAATCCACACCAATCCATGGATATTTCTGTAGGAGGTCATCATGATGGTACATTTACTTCAGACTTTGAATATGTTGAAGGATCAGGAGATTTAGATGAATGTAATGGTATTACAATAGAAGGTCAATATATGTACTTAGTTACTAATGAGTTTCCATATATTGGTAGATGCTTAATGGGCGAAGTGTCCCAAAAAGAAGGCAGAGCAGCAGGAATTGGCCAAGGAAGAGGTGGTCAAGGACAAGGTGGAAGACCTGGTGGAGGACGACCTAGTTTTGACGAAATTATAGAAATGATGGATGGAAACAATGATAATAAGATTTCTAAATCGGAAGCAAAAGGACCATTGAATGAAAACTTTGATAAAAACAAAGATGGTTTTTTAACGAAAGAAGAATTTGAAAATAGTGAAAATGGCCATGGAAACAGACCACTTAAAAATAATTAATATAGAAGCGCAAGTTTTTTTTTAAATTAGCATCTAAATATAAAACACTAAAAAAAACATATGAAAAATTTATTTAAATTATTGGGTTTAATGATAACAGTCTTTTCAATGAGCATTGCATGCTCTTCAGATGACAGTGCAACTTCTTCTGATGATGTCGATGGTTCAGATGACGACGTTGTAACAGAACTTCATGCTGCTTTTGACGAATTTGATAGTGATGCAGTTACAGTAATGCTATCTGATAATGGTACTGAAATTTATATTGAAACTACCGGTTTCCCTAATCACACTTCAATTTATTGGGAACCAGACCATGCGTTATTTATAGAAGAGCCAACAGTTACTAAAACAACTCCAGATACTTATATTGGCGGAGGAACTGGCGAAGCGTCTAGTTTTACAGTAGATGCAACACCAGATTTAACCGGTTCTACTGTCGCTACCCAGTTAAATACAATTGGTATAGCAGTAAGTGGAGCGGCTATTTTTAATGATCAAGAAGGTGCGGGAGATTTAGATCAGGCAGCAGGTAGTTTAGATTATAATGGAGCACATAAAGGTCCTGGTGTTTATCACTATCACTTAGAACCAAGATCCATTTCTAATGATGACGATAATTTAGTAGGTATTTTACTCGATGGTGTGTTTCTTTATGGAAGAAGAGATTATCCATCAAATGATTATCCTACAGATTTAGATGCATCTGGAGGGCATTTTGGTCCAACACCACATAATCCAGATGGAGAGTATCATTATCATATCATTAATGAAGAATACAATGCACCATTATATGGATATGATGAAGCTATTGTACTATTCGCAGGACCATTTCAAGGGTATTAAAATTTTTACAATATGAGATTGTTTCTTTTAATACTTATAATGTTGTCATTAGTAGGTTGCAAAAAAATAGAACCTAATAATACTGTTGATACAGTTATCGAAGAGGAGCAATTTCTGGTTATTGATAGTCTAGAAGTGTTAAAAGATGAATTAGTACTCAACGGAAATAAAGGACAATGGTTTTACAAGGAAAAGCCCTTTAATGGGTATTCATTAAAGTACTATCCAAATGGTGTTTTAGAAGAAAAATGGGGTTTTCAAAATGGTAAAAGAGAAGGCGTTGCCAAACGTTTTACTAAAAATGGGAAGCTACAAGTAGAATCTAATTACAAAAATAATCGTTTGTCTGGTATGCATAGAAGCTGGTGGGAAAATGATACGCTCGCTAGTTTAGCATATTATAAAGAAGGCAAAATACAAGGAGAAGAGAAACAATGGTATGCCTCTGGTCAACTAGCTAAATTGCGTAATCTTGTTGATGGAGAAGAACATGGTTTTCAAAAAGCTTGGTTAGCCAACGGCAAAATATACGTTAATTACGAAGCTAAAAATGGACGAATTTTTGGAATGAGACGTGCAAATTCATGTTATAGATTAGAAGATGAAGTTATTATTAGAAACAAAAAAATATAAAGTTGTATTTCTTTTCTTAGTTGTGTTTGCGCTAAGTTGTAACCAACAAGTAAAAAACGTAAACACTAAAGCTGATGAAACTAGTAGAGTAGATTATTTGCCTTTTTATAAGGACGAATCATTTACACCGCATTGGTTGATTCCTGGTAGTGAAGAAGAACAATTATTTCATAAAATACCAGATTTTAAATTTATAAACCAATTAGGAGATACGGTTACTCAACAAACGTTTGATGATAAAATTTACATAACAGATTTCTTTTTTACAACTTGTCCTGGTATTTGTCCTAAAATGACAAATAATATGGGCAAAATACAGGAAGAATTTAAAAACGATAGCGACATTTTATTGCTATCACATTCGGTAATGCCAAGCACAGATACAGTGTCTATTTTAAAATCTTATGCAGAGAATAATAATGTTATAGATGATAAATGGCATTTAGTAACAGGAAACAGAAGTGATATTTATACCCTTGGTAGAGATCAATATTTTGTTGAAAGTGATCTAGGAGAAGTAAAGAGTGTAGACGATTTTTTGCATACAGAAAACTTTTTACTTATTGATAAGAATAAACATATTAGAGGCATATATAACGGTTTAAATAGGGCATCAATTGCACAGCTAATAATTGATATAAAAGCCCTAAAAGAAGAAAGCTAATGTGATGGTTAGCTTCATTTTGATTGATTGATGATTGGAAAAGCTTTGTTATTATTCACAAAGCTTTTTTATGGTATCGATTTAAAGTATTTTTGAAACGTTATCACGTTTTATAATTTCAAATTAAACCAACTCGTAAATTTAGAGTCAAATTATAACGATTAACCAACTCAAACTATGAAAACATTATTCAAGTTACTACTGCTTACCCTATTTACAATTTTTGTAGCCTGCTCAAATAATGACGACAGTTCATGTTCAGAAACTATTTGGTATCAAGATAATGATGAAGATGGTTTAGGAAATGCAGAAGTTAGTATTGAGGCCTGCGAACAACCTGTAGGTTATGTTGCAGATAATTCAGATACTGATGACTCTGGTTGTGAATCAGATCAGGTTTTAGATAGCTCAAGAGGTGCATGTGACCAATCGCTAACGTTTGTAAGTTCATATTCGCAAACAATTTCAGGAGCCAATAGAATTATATCATCTAATAGTATACCTGAGCATATGGTTGGTCGTTTTGGTATGGGAGCAGGTTCACTTAATCCAAATGCTATCTCTGAACAAAATGAAACCTATACGATTACTTTGAATCCTTCTGCGGCAAATTCCTTCACAGGATTATTGTCAACAACAGGAAATGGGCCAAATGTTGGACCGCAATATTCATTTGGAGTATTGTTAAATGGTGTAGAACTAGATCCTGTGGCTGCAGAACCATTTCCACATGAAGGTGCAATGAGTGCTAATGTTAATTGGGAATGGAATCTTGAAGCTTTAAACGTTAATTTAGGTTTAGATTGCAATAGTGCACATGTACAACCAACAGGTAAATACCATTATCATGGTTCGCCCATATTATTTTTAGATGCTTTAAATGTACCAACTGATGCAATGACGTTAATTGGTTATGCCGCAGATGGATTTCCTATCTATTATAAATACGCATATTCGAATGCTTCAGATTCTAACTCATCCGTAATTTCAATGGCTTCTAGTTATCAATTAAAATCTGGTAGTAGAGGAGGCGATGGTATTACTGTACCATGTGGAGATTACGATGGTGTGTATTCTAATGATTACGAATATATTTCAGGCTTAGGTACTTTAGACGAGGCTAATGGAAGAACAGGTATAACACCAGAATATCCATCAGGAACCTATTATTATGTGCTTACGGATGAATTTCCAAGTATCCCAAGATATTTTAGAGGCACACCATCTAATGATTTTAAAATAGGAAATAATTAGATGAAGCTTTTTCGTTTCTTTCTATACTTTACGATTCTATTTTCAACATTCAGTTTTGCACATGATGCTAATAAATCTTTTTTCAAAATTCAACAAAAGGATAATAATGTTGAGGTACAAGCAGAATTTCCTTGGAGTATAAGAAACGCCGTAATTAAAGAATTTCCAACGCTGGAAAATTCTAATTTAAATTCTGATTTTAAAAATGCTTTTTTTCAATACATAGAACGTCATTTTCAGATTGTTCATGGTAATTCAACTTTGAAATTAATTTCCGTAGAAGAAGTAGCTCATTCAGGGCATTCGCATCAAAATAATTTTGTGTTATTGTTTGAAGGTAAAACTTTCGATACTATCAAAAACACCATTTTATTCAATGTCTACAAGGATCAAGAAAATTATCACGAATTTATAATAGAGCCTAATTCAATAAAATTTATAACGTCCTTAAATTCTAATTCATATAGATTGCAAGCCGCTTCAAAAGTAAATTCTAATATTCAATTTTTACTTGGTTTTATACTATTATGTGTGGTTGTTGTACCTTTATGGATGAAGTATAAAAGACACAATATATAAAGTTATTATGGTTTATAAAAATACTGTTTTCCTAATATTTATGCTGTTATTAGTGTCATGTGGCAATGATGATAATGGTGGTACTCAAGACGATGATGGAACTATGCAATCACCTGTTCCTAATATTTTACTGATAATTGCAGATGATATGGGATTAGATGCCACACCAAATTACAATATAGGAAGTCAAAAGCCGAATATGCCAAATCTTCAAAATTTAATGAATAATGGTATTACGTTTAATAACGTATGGGCTAATCCGGTTTGTAGTCCAACAAGAGCTTCAATTCTCACTGGCAATTATGGGACCAATAATGGCGTAACTCGAGTAGGTAATCAATTGAGTAATTCAGCCCATATTCTTCAAAACGATATGGCTAATTATGCAACAGCTTTAATTGGCAAATGGCATTTGTCTAATGATGTTAATCAGCCATTGTCAATGGGCATTGATTATTACGCAGGTATCTTGTCTGGAGGTGTAGATGATTATGAAAGTTGGAGTCTTGTAGAAAATGGCATAACCACAACGAGTACCGAATATGTTACATCAAAACTCACAGATCTTGCTATAAGTTGGGTAGAAGATCAAGACCAACCTTGGTTTTTATGGATGGCATATAACGCACCACATACACCTTTTCACTTACCGCCAACAGAGTTGCATAGTCAAGGCGATTTACCAACAAATCAAGCCAGTATAAATTCTAATAGATTGGCTTATTATTTCGCTGCAATAGAAGCCTTAGATACAGAAATGGGAAGACTTCTTCAGTCTCTGACTACTGAAGAACGCGATAATACCATCATCATTTTTATTGGAGACAATGGCTCGCCAGGACAAGTAGCACAAGCATATGGACAAGGAAAAGTAAAAGGTTCTATATATGAAGGAGGCATAAATGTACCAATGGTTATTTCTGGTAAAAACGTAACACGATTAAATGTCACAGATAACAACTTAATTAACGCTACTGATTTGTATGACACTATTGTAGAATTATCAGGAAATACAACCACACAAAGTAATAATAGCGAAAGTTTTAAAGCTATTTTGTCTAGTACAACATCTGTAAATAGAGATTATTTATTTTCTGAAGTAAGTTATGTAGGTGGAACCGCAGATTTTGCGACAAGAAATTTAACGCATAAGTATATTAGATTTACCGATAATACTGAAGCCTTTTTTGATTTAATAGAAGACCCGTTTGAAGATTTCAATTTATTAGATCAAACGATGACGAATAATGAGTTAGAAATCTACAACGATTTGAAATCGGAACTAGATAACACTTTAAATTAAAAACAATGCGTTAGAGAATTAGAAAAGCTTTGTTGTAATATGCCGCAAAGCTTTTTTATATTTAAGGAAAATATAGAACTATGAATAAATTGTTTTTAATTTTTGTTACGATTTTTAGTTTAGGTGTATTAAGTACTTGTTTTAGTAGATTCAACAAAAATTTTGATGAACTAAATGCAATTAAAAAAACGATTAATATTGAAACATTAGTTCAAGATTCTACACTGAATGTTAGAGCCATTGAGCTTATTAAAAAGCCACAAGAGTTTTTAGTTTACTTAACTTCAATGGGAGAATTTGGTGTAATACTACCAAGTTATTTTATTAAACATGTAGATTCTTTAAAAGATAGGCCATTTTATAATCACAAAATCAATTTGTCTAATGATTCACTTAAGTTGAATTTTAGAGCAATGGGAGTTCGAAATGAGAAAGGCTATGGAATAACAATAGGTAATCCAGCTATGGTTTTTAGTTTAGATGCTGATTTGGAAAAAAACAATATTGTATATCAAGAAAACCACCCTAATGTTTTCTATGATTCTATGGAATTCTGGAACGATCAAGAAGGTATTGCCATTGGAGATCCGACTGAAGATTGTATGAGTGTCATAATTACGCGAGATGGCGGAAACACATGGACAAAATTATCATGTGACAATTTACCTAAAGCAAAAGAAGGCGAAGCTGCATTTGCTGCAAGTGATACAAATATTGCAATTGTTGGCGACCATACTTGGGTGGCCACAGGAGGGAAAACAAGTAGAATTTTATATTCGCCAGATAAAGGCAAAACATGGGAAGTTTTTGACACGCCTATTATACAAGGTAAAGAAACTACAGGTATATATTCAGTTGATTTTTATGATGAAAAGAATGGTTTTGCCATTGGAGGCGATTACACAAAGCCAAACGATGCTTTAAATAATAAAATAAGAACTAACGATGGTGGAAAAACTTGGCAAGTAGTAGCCAACGAAAAAGGACCTGGTTACAGAAGTTGTGTGCAATATGTACCAAATTCTGATGGAAGAGAACTGGTTGCTATTGGTTTTAAAGGCATAGATTATAGTAATGATGCTGGAGATTCATGGCAACATTTAAGTGATGAAGGTTTTTATACCATTCGTTTTGCAAATGATTCAGTGGCTTATGCAGCCGGAAAAGGGAGAATTAGTAAATTAACTTTTAGAGAATAAAAAAAGGAAGCTTTTTAGGCTTCCTTTTTATCTATTTACTTTCGCTATTATTTTTCTTTGCTGTGTCGCTTTTTGTATTCTTCAAATATTTTATGTTTAAACGAGCGTTCAGCTTGATATAATTTTAATATTTTTTTAGCTGGCAGAATTTCAAGTAATTGATTCAATAATTTAGATTGCAATTGAACTTTTTCCTTTTCAATTTTTTCCATTTCCAATAACAATGACTTTGCTTCTTTCTCAGAAAGTTTATCTGCAATTTTATCTTTACGAATATTGGTAGACTTTATTCTTAACTTAGATTTTTCATCTTCGATAGCATTATAAACTGGCCAAAATTTCTGAGCTTCTGATTCAGTTAGATCTAATTTCTCGGTTAAATGCGCGATTTTTAGAGTTTTAATTTTTTCCTTATCTAATCGTTGTGCAAAAACACTTGCAGAAACAAATAGCGTTACTAATATGGTTATTATCGTCTTATTCATTGGGTTCTTATTTTATATAATGAATTCGTAAATTTTTCATCTAAAACGTAATATTTAGTCTAAAATAAAATCTTCCGTTTCTAAATTATCGATATATTGATCTAAATAATCATCGGAAAAATTAATGTCTATAAAATCTGTTTCAGACATATCTGCCGTTTTAAATAATGTTGCTAATTCGTCATAGCTATAATCTTCTTGGTATAGGTAGTTTTCTATACTTGCAGTGTCTATTGCATTTATATCTAATGCATCATCTTTATTAAATATTAAACTTACTAATAAAAGTAAACTAGCGGCAATACCTGCAACATAATAAAAAGTACGTTTTCTTGGTTTAAAGTTTATGACAGGTGTTTCAACTTTTTCTTCTAATTTATTTAAAATAGAAGTTTCAACAGTATCAAAATAATTTTCAGGAACAGCGAAACCAGGTGTTTCTATACCATTTATTATATCATCTTCATTTAAACGGTTTAAAATTTGTTCGTCTAAAGATTTGAAATAATGGTCTGGTGTTTTAAAACCAGAAGATTTAATGTTATGTATATGTTCTTTTTTCATTTTATGCTGAACTAGATTTAGTTCTTCCTTTATTATTTAATCTGTGTTCTATATATAAGACTTCAAATTTGTTAAATGGTTTAATTTGAAGTTAAATAGGCTTCTATTTTTTTTGCGGCAATGTGGTACGATGACTTTAAAGCACCTTCACTAGTGTCTAATATTTCGGCCATATCTTTATATTTTAAATCCTCAAAATAGCGCATATTAAAAACGAGTTGTTGTTTTTCTGGCAATGTTGCAATGGCTTTTTGTAATTTTAATTGAATAGAGTCGCCTTCAAAATAAACATCAGCTTCTAAATTATTAATAGCTTTAGTTTGATATTCTTCATTAGTAATCTGCAAACGTTTCGCATTCTTATTAATGAGTGTTATAGATTCGTTTGTGGCAATTCTATAAATCCATGAAAACAATTGGCTTTCGCCTTTAAATTTATCTATACTACGATAGATTTTTATAAACGTGTTTTGTAGTACATCATCTGCATCGTTATGATTTTTTACAATCTTCCTTATATGCCAATACAAGCGCTCTTTATAGAGTTGCAATAATTCTCTAAAAGCGGCTTCTTTTTGTATTGGGTTTTTTAATCGTTCTATAAATTCTGATTCGTCAATCAAATGATTTATTTTATTATTTATTTCGAGTTGAAATAGTACTAATTAGACTTGTGAATTTACTAAAAGTTTAATGGATAAAATATTTAAAAAATTATCATATGTTAATTTTATTGAAAATCAGATAGTTATAATTGAAAATAACGACAAAATGCAAAAAAAACCGATAAAAAGCATTTTTTTCTTGCGTGGTATGTTTATTTCATTTATGTTTGTACCAGCTTAACCTATTAACCGTTATCAGTTCCCCAAATCTGATAACAACAGAGAAGGATGTGTTTAATTACACATCCTTTTTTTGTATATAAATAGTAAGTTATTTGTAGTTAATTAAACCGAATACGAATAATATTAAATTTTATTCAAAACTTTGCATTTCTACAAGCTTCTTATAAACACCATTTTTAGAAATTAGTTCTGCATGTGTACCTTGCTCTGCAATTTCGCCTTTTTGCATTACTACAATTAAATTGGCATTTTGAATCGTAGATAATCGATGCGCAATGACAATAGAGGTTCTGTTTTTCATCATATTTTCTAAAGCATCTTGCACTAAACGTTCACTTTCTGTATCTAGCGCTGAGGTCGCTTCATCCAAAATCATTATTGGTGGATTTTTCAGAACAGCTCTTGCAATACTTAAGCGTTGCTGCTGTCCACCAGATAATTTTCCACCGGAATCACCAATATTAGTATGAATTCCTTTAGGTAGATCTTTCACAAATTCCCATGCATTCGCAATTTTTAAAGCTTCAATGATTTCTTCTTCAGAAGCATCTTCTTTTCCTAATAAAAGATTGTTTTTTATACTCTCATTAAATAGAATTGAATCTTGTGTAACCAAGCCCATTAAGCTTCTTAATGAATGTTTGGTAATGTCTTTAATATCTTGGCCATCAATAGAAATATGGCCTTCATTTACATCGTAAAAACGTGTAACGAGATTGGCTATAGTACTTTTTCCACTACCAGATTGTCCAACTAAAGCAACACTTTTTCCTTTAGGTACTGTTAACGTGAAGTTTTTTAATACTAAATCATCCTCATATTTAAAGGAGATGTTGTTTAGTTTAATTTCTGAAGTGAAATCACTTTTTACGCTAGCATTTGGCTTGTCTTCTAATAAAGATGGTGTTTCAATAATTTCTAGAACACGATCTGCAGCTGCATTACCAGCCTTAACCTTATAACTTGCTTTGCTAATCGCTTTTGCAGGCGTTAATATTTGATAGGCCAATGCCATATAGGTTATAAACGCTCCACCTGATAGACTTTTATCTATTAAAACCATGCTTCCTCCATACCATAATAGTGCAGCAATGGTTGCTATACCTAAAAATTCACTTGCTGGAGAAGCTAAATTTTGACGGTTCATTAATGTATTAGAGAAGTTGTAAAATCTATGGGTAGATTCTTGAAACTTATCATTAAATCGTTTTTCTGAATTAAACCCTTTTATAACCTTGAGTCCACTTAATGTTTCTTCTAAAGTTGAAAGAAATACACCTTGTTCGGTTTGCACACGATTAGATTTTTTCTTTAAACTTTTTCCAATTCTCGAAATTATTAATCCGGCGATAGGAATAAATAGAAATACAAAAATCGTTAGTTTCATAGAGATTGTAAACATGGTTACAATTGCAAAAACTATGGTTAACGGTTCTTTTACTATAAGTTCTAATATGGCTAGCAAAGAGTTTTTAACTTCGTTTACGTCTCCAGAGATTCTAGCAATAATATCTCCTTTTTTCTTTTCAGAATAATAGGAGATCGGTAAAGTCATTACTTTATTATAAATAGAATTTCGTAGATCTTTTAAAACACCGTTTCTTAAAAAAGTTATGAAAAATAAGGCTAGGTAATTAAATATATTCTTCAGTAAAAACAGACTAATGATTAAAATAATCATGTATAGCAAAGTACGCTGTGGACCATCGCTTGCGTTAGTTGTAGTTACAAAATAATTTAAATAATCTTCGCCATAAGATTTTAGCTCAGTAATACCTTCATATACAGGTTTGGTGGTTAGTTGTTCAGTTTCACCAAATAACACGTTAATCATTGGCATCAAGGATACCATGGCTAACGTACTAAATAAGGCGTAAAGCACGTTAAAAAATATATTGAGGTAAGCATATCGCTTATATGGAACAATATACCTAGATAACTTTTTTATATAATCCATTAATTACAAATTCATATCCTTGAGGATATCGTCAATTCTATCTTCCAATAATTGCTCCGTTTTTTTGAAGTCTGCCGAATTGTCAAGATCTGTATTTACGCTAATATAAAATTTAATTTTTGGCTCAGTTCCACTAGGTCTTAACGCTATTTTACTGCCATCTTCTGTATAGTAAATAAGTACGTTAGATTTAGGAATATCAATTGGAGTTTCCTCATCATTTTGTAGATTTTTAGAGATTGATAAATCGTAATCTTCAATTAATACTACTTTTTGACCATTAATTTCTTTTAAAGGATTATTTCTAGCGTCAACCATCATTTGCTTAATTTCTTGTGCACCTTCAATTCCTTTTTTTGTTAATGAAATTAAACGTTCTTTAAAGAAACCATGTTCTACGTATAAGTCAATTAATTCCTGGTACATGGTTTTACCATTTGCTTTTGCTTGTGCTGCAATTTCGCATGCCAAAAGGGTAGAGGTAACGGCATCCTTATCACGTACAAAATCGCCTACCATAAAACCAAAACTTTCTTCTCCACCACCAATGAAATCCATAGTTGGAAAATCTTTAATCATTTTGGCGATCCATTTAAAACCAGTTAAGCCTATTTTACATTCTACATCGTAAGCATTGGCTAAAACAGTCATCATTGGCGTAGATACTATTGTAGAACCTACAAATTGATTACCATTTATGTTTCCTGATTTTTTCCATTGTTTTAAAAGAAAATCAGTCATTAATAACATAGTTTGGTTTCCATTTAGAATAACCAATTCGTTCTCTAGATTTCTAACAACAACACCTAAACGATCACAATCAGGATCTGTACCAATAACAATATCTCCATTTACCTCTTGAGCTAATTCTGTTGCCATTTTAAGCGCTTCTGGCTCTTCAGGGTTTGGAGAAACTACAGTTGGGAAATCGCCATTTGGTACGCGTTGTTCTTCAACAATATTCACATTAGTAAAACCAGCACGTTTAAGAGTTTCTGGTATGGCTGTAATTGAAGTACCATGTAATGACGTAAAAACAATATTTAAATTTTCTTTCGCTTCTGCAGAAGTGTCAAAACTTCCGTTTTTTACAGAAGCATCAATAAATACATCATCCACATCTTTTCCTATATATTGAATAAGATCTGAATTAGATTCAAATTTAATTTCAGAATAATCAATTTTATTGATTTCAGCAATAACGCCAGCATCTTGAGGTGGTACTAATTGACCACCATCTTGCCAATACACTTTATAACCATTGTATTCTGGCGGATTATGAGATGCGGTTAAAACAATACCACAATGGCAATCTAAATGTTTTAATGCAAAAGATAATTCTGGTGTAGCTCTTAAATCTTCAAATAGATATACTTTGATCCCATTAGCAGAAAATACGTCTGCCACAACTTTTCCAAAAGTCTTACTATTATGCCTACAGTCGTAAGCTATAGCAACCTTCACATCTTCGTTTGGGAATGACTCTTTTAAGTAGTTACTTAGGCCTTGTGTGTTTTTACCTAACGTATATTTGTTAATTCTATTGGTACCTAAACCCATTATACCACGCATTCCACCAGTTCCAAATTCTAGATTTTTGTAGAAACTCTCTTCTAACTCTTTAGGATTAGAAGCAATCATATCTTTGATTTCTTTTTGAGATTCTTTGTCAAAAGTTGGCGTTAGCCACGCATTTACACGGTCTAAAATTTCTGGTTTAATATGAATCATGGTTGTATAGTTTTATTAGTGATTAATAAATAGTTAAACAAAAATAAACAATATACAAATTGAAACCGACTAACTAGCCCAAAAATCTAAACCTTATTTAAGATTGAGGTTGTCCTTAATAAAATAGCGTTGTTGCTGACGGTTAGAGCGTAAAATAAGCTCGCCTAAAAACCCTGCGATAAATAATTGCGAACCAATTATCATTGTTGAAAGTGCAATGTAGAATTGCGGACGATCTGTTATAAGTCTGCCAGTTGGATTCAGAAATAACTTATCGATTCCTATATAAAATGAAAATCCAAAACCAATGAAAAACATAATGACACCAAGTGCGCCAAATAAGTGCATAGGTCTTTTTCCAAAACGCGATATAAACCAAATAGTAATAAGGTCTAAGAAGCCATTGACAAAACGATTCATACCAAATTTGGTATGCCCATATTTTCTGGCTTGGTGTTTTACCACTTTTTCACCGATGTTCATAAAACCTGCATTTTTAGCTAATACAGGAATATAGCGATGCATTTCTCCATAGACATCAATATGTTTTACAACCGTGTTGCTATAGGCTTTTAAACCGCAGTTAAAATCGTTTAGCTTAACACCAGATGTACGTCTGGCAGCCCAATTAAATAATTTTGAAGGTAAGTTTTTAGAGAAATAAGAATCAAAACGTTTCTTTTTCCAGCCAGAAACAAGTTCATAACCATCATCTTTAATCATTTTAAAGAGTTCTGGGATTTCCTCTGGATTATCTTGCAAATCTGCATCCATAGTAATGACAACATCACCTTGTGCTTTTGCAAAACCAGCATGTAAAGCTTGAGATTTACCAAAGTTTTTTAGAAACCGTATACCTTTTACAGATGGATTTATATTACCAAGCTCAGAGATAATTTCCCAAGACTTATCAGTACTACCATCGTCAATAAACAGAATTTCATAAGAAAACTGATTGGATTGCATCACAGATACAATCCAATTGTGTAATTCTTTTAAAGATTCTTCTTCGTTAAGTAGTGGTATTACTACTGATATATCCATTGAGTATTGGTCTAATTACTAAACTTCAAAAATAGAGAAAATAATTAAGGATACTAACGGTCATTTTTTAGAATCGCAGATATAATTAAAGAGACAATAAAACCAAAGAATAAACTCCCAAGAAGCATCATTGTAGCAATAAAAAATTCTGAAGTAGAAATATTAAGCATTTTAGTTGCCATTTCTAATTGCTCACCTTGCATGTTAGGATTTTGCTCCATCATTTGTGCATATGCTTCCTCTTTTTTACCTATCAGAAATTCAGGAATTACATACGCATAATGAATTGCCGAGTATATCGCAGATATAAGTCCACCAAGTAATGCCATTGCCATTCCGGTTTTTAGACCATCTTTAATCCTTAGTGCATTGCCATTCTGCTTTTTATAAGTGTTAATGCCAAAATAGTAAATTGCAATTGTAGCAATTGTACTAAGTACGCTAGCAATCCAGTGACTTTCAATGTTTAAAGCATATAAAATAATTAGGCTTGCTATAGTTAAAAGCCCTAAATAGAGTCCATAATTATATGCAATTGGTTTAATAGATGGCTTATTTGGTTCCATAATAGTGTTAATTTATTGGTTAATTAATTAGTTAGTACTCAAAGTTACATAAATGTTACATACATTTGATAAATAAAATTTAGTAAAAAGATTGTAGATTTATAAAAATTACTTAAATTTGCACCTCGAAAAATTGAATACAATTAAAGCATTTAGCGATGAAAGCAGGAATACATCCAGAAAATTATAGAGTAGTAGCGTTTAAAGATATGTCTAATGAAGAAGTATTTTTAACAAAATCTACAGCAGATACAAATGAAACTATTGACGTTGATGGAACTGAATATCCATTAGTGAAATTAGAAATTTCTAGAACATCTCATCCTTTTTATACTGGTAAATCTAAGTTAGTAGATACTGCTGGTCGTATTGATAAGTTCAAAAACAAATACGCTAAGTTTAAAAAATAAGCATAGTCTACCGATAATCGAAAAAGCCTTTCTAATTAACAGAAGGGCTTTTCTGTTTTGTACAATTAAGCTACTTTTGAAACGTTAATAGAAGTTATAAGTTTCGCTATTAACCTAAATCAGTAATCTCATTATGAACTATATACTATTTGACGGTCCGTACAGAAATAATTTATTACCATTTACATATACAAGACCAGTTGCAGATATTAGAGTTGGTATTTTAACCATTCGTCAAAAATGGGAGTCATACTTAGAATATACAACTACAACTATTACTGAAGACTATTTGTCTGAAAAATTTCCGATGGTTGAGATGGAAGATAATATAATAATTAATGCTTCATTTCTTCCAAATACTGAAGTTGTTGAAATTGTAAAAAACTTAAAACATAACCAAGCTTTATTTAAAGATGAAGATGTTATTGCATTCTTTGCAAAGGAAGGAGAAGAGCATGCGGATTTTTCAACTTTCGAAGCTATAGAGTTACAAAACGATATTCTGAAAATTGAACATACTTGGGATATTTTCTCTAAAAATGGTGACGCTATTTCAGAAGATTTTGATCTTATAACCAAAGGCCGAGAATCAGAACCAATACCAGATACTGTACAAACCATAAATAGCGAAAACATTTTTATAGAAAAAGGAGCGACTTTAAATTTTGCTATTCTTAATGCCAGTTCTGGACCTATTTATATTGGTAGAGATGCTGAAGTAATGGAAGGTTCTATGGTAAGAGGTCCGTTAGCGCTTTGCAACAATGCAGCATTAAAATTAGGAACAAAAGTTTATGGACCTACAACGGTTGGTCCTCACAGTAAAATTGGAGGAGAAGTAAATAATTCTGTAATTTTTGGCTATTCTAATAAAGGTCATGATGGGTTTTTAGGAAACTCAGTATTAGGTGAATGGTGTAATTTAGGCGCAGACACTAATAATAGTAATTTAAAAAATAACTACGCAGAAGTTAGACTTTGGAATTATGAAACCGAAGGTTTTGCAAAAACCGGACTGCAATTTTGTGGACTAATGATGGGAGACCATAGTAAATGTGGTATTAATACTATGTTTAATACTGGTACGGTTGTTGGAGTAAGTTCTAATATCTTTGGAAGTGGTTTTCCACGTAATTTTGTTCCTAGTTTTTCTTGGGGCGGAAATAGTGGATTTGTAACCTATAAAACTGCAAAAGTATTCGAAGTAGCTAAAGTAGTAATGTCTAGGAGATCTATTGAATTTACAGAACAAGACAAAGCTATTTTAGAGCATATATATGAAGAAACAAAACAATATAGAAGAGAATAATATGAATTTAAACCCCAAATTAAGCCTACTTTTTTTATTTATTGTAACACTTGGTTTTTCTCAAGATGTTGAAGTTAATAAACTTGAAATCAATAATAAACTCGATCATTTTGCGGCTAGAGTTGTAAATGATAAAATATTTTTTAGCTCAAATCTTACAAGAAAAAACGGTCGTGTAATTCTCGATAAATTTTCTCAAACACTTTATGGTATTTATGAAGGTGTCGTTGCTGAAGATGGAGAAATTGAAGATGCTAAACTAGTAAAGCGAAAAGAAGTTGGTATGCATAACATGACGGCTGCCACGTATTCTAAAGATGGAAAATATATGTATTTTACATCTAACCAAACTGAAGCTGGTGATAATAAATATCAAGGTAAAAACACTTTTAACCTTTTAATTCAACGAGCAGAGTACGAAGAAGGTAAAGGTTGGACAAACTTTACAACGCTTCCATTTTGCGATAAAAACTTCAACTATTTACATCCTGCTTTAAGTCCAGATGGTAATACATTATATTTTGTATCTACAATAAAGGGCACAAAAGGTAAATCTGATTTATATAAAGTATCTGTTACTGATCACGAAACTTATGGAGAAATTACAAAACTCAGTGAAGACATTAATTCATCAAGAACTGAAATTTATCCGTTTGTGAGTTCTGATAATAAACTTTATTTTTCTTCAGATAGAAGAGGAGGATTAGGAGGATTAGATATTTACTGTTACGATTTAAATTCTTCAAATTTAATGAAACCAGTATTATTGTTAGATGAGCCTATTAATAGCAAAGGCGATGATTTTTCATTCTTTTTAAATGATGATTTAACCACTGGTTATATTTCTTCTAGACGTTCGCGAGGCGAAGGTGGAGATGACTTATATTATTTCAAGAATTTTAAAATTGAAGACGGAGAGTAACCATTTAGTCTTTTGTTTTTCTAACAGATTTTAATTCTAACAAGTTGGTTGGGTTTATGCCTAAATCTTTTATGTTTTTTCTTGAAAACCTTACCACTTCGTCATAGAATAAAGGTACTATAGGTGCAGAGTCCATAATTAAGGAGTCCATTTTAGTATATAATTTTGCTCTCACATCAGGATTTGTTTCGAGATAAGAAGCTTCATACATTTTGTCAAATTCCTCATTTTTAAAATGAGTGTAGTTTGGTCCATTAGGAGCAAAATTTTTACTGTAATATAAACTCAGGTAATTTTCAGCATCAGGATAATCTGCAATCCAACTGGCTCTAAAAAAATCGACTTGTCCATTCGCTTTTGCATCTTTTAAACTTGATGGTGGTATTACATCCACATTTACAAGTAAACCTGTTTTTTGTAATTCTCGCTGAATAAATTCGCAAAAACTGAGGTAATTACTCGTAGTAGTTAACGTTATTTCCGGGTTCTTTATTCCTGTTTCGTTTATAAATTCTGATACTAGTTGCTTTGCTAATTCTGGTTGGTATGTATAACCAACAGAAGCATCAAAACCAGGTAATCCCTTTGGGATAAATCCACCATTGGCAGGTATTCCTATTCCATTTCTTAAATAGGTCATCATTTTATCCCGATCAAACCCTACATTAATTGCTTTTCTCAGTTTTAAGGATTGAATGGTGTTGACCTCGGTTTCCATAAAGAAAGCTAAGTACTCTGTATTGAGATAAGGACCTCTAATCATTTTTACATCGTTGGCATATTTTGGCCTAAGTTGCCCGTCTGCAGTTAAAACTTCATCTTTATAAGAACCATCTAAACCAGAAACAAAATCTATATTTCCTTGAGCAAACTGAAGAAATTCACTTTGCTTATCTGGTAAAAAGGTAATAGCAATAGCTTCTAAATATGGCAAGTTTTGACCGAGAGAGTCCGTTTCAAAATAGTTATTATTTTTTCTAAAAACCAATTTTAAATTTTCCTCCCAACGTTTAAATTTAAAAGGACCTGTGCCTATAGGATGAGATCTAAAATCGGTACCATAATGTGATACAATTTCTTTAGGAACCACAGAGCAATATTTCATGGTTAAAAGTCCCAAGAATGCTGGGAAAGGTTGCTTTAAATTAATTTGAAAGGTAGAATCATTTACAGCCGTGAAGTTTTCTACTTTACTTAAAACCCAACTTCCAGGTGAAGCAATAGATTTATCACGAAGCCTATTAAAGCTATATTCAAAATCTTGAGCATTAACGGTCCTAGTAGAATCTTGGTTAAACAATTTATGCTTGTGAAAAAACACATCATTTCGAAGTGTAAATGTATAAGTCTTAGCACTGTCAGTGATTGCCCAATGTTTAGCGATAGCTGGTATTACATTAAGCTTATTGTCCATTTGAACTAAGCCATTAAATAACTGATGTGTCGCCCAAATATCTGCTAAATCCTTTGAAAAAGCAGGATCTAAAGAACCAATATTTTTATGTTCATTATATCTAAAAACTAGGCTGTCTTTGTTTGAGTTAGATGAATTGTTACAAGAAACTAACATCCATACAATTGAAAAACAAATGACTTTGAAACAGTTGGCCTTATAAACGCTGGTTTTTTGAGTCATAATTATCCTTCAGGAAGTGCTTTCCATTTTTTAATAATTCTAGCATAAAATAATAAAAACACTATTGCTGCTACAAAATAAAAGAAGCTCCAATTTACTTCAAGCCAATCGAAAATGGTATGACATTGGTAACCTGATGTGTAATAATCTTCACGTGCTCTGCAGGCATCTTCTTGATGTGTTGAAATAATACCAGTTATTAAAAGTAAGTACAGCGGAAAACCAATAATAGAAATATTGACACAAATACCAATGATTAGTTTATGGAATCGATCTGAAAAAGTGATTGGTATTAAAAGTATCAATGTAGCTAGTATCAATAAAAAATATAAAATTACATAGGATGTAATATCATCATTTGGCACTATTAGATATGATAATGTTGTACCTAATAATGCAACTGCCAAACCTATGACTCCAACAGTAATTACTGCAAATAACAAGGGTTTTATACCTGTAGTTCTAAACATCAAAATAATGCTTGTGAAGAAGAAGGCAAACCACATGAAAAAGTGTATGCTATCTGCAAAAGGAGTAGAAGCCTTAATATCTTCTATATTATCAAAAACATTTTTTAAGGATGCGTTAGAATAAAAATGATTAGTAACTCTATCTACATAAAATTGTTCAAACTTGGTGCGCTCATAGGTATAACCTTCACTATCAAATGTAAAATTGTCTTTTGGTCCAGTTCTTATAAAATGTTTAACTTCAAAATTATTTGGTTGATAAACTAAGTCTGTCCATTTTTTAGCTGTTAAGTTGTGAGGTATTTTATAGGCGTCCGAAATTTTTAAAAAGTCATCAATTAAAGTATTGATTTCTTTTTTGTTACTTCGGTCTAAAAGCTCTGCGTTGCGTTTGTTTCTATAAAATTGTCTGATAGATGTTTTTTCGTTATCGTAACGATTATAATCTAAATTTACAGAGTGCGATATTTTATTATATTGGTTAGCCTCTAAAGTGTTAAATAGAGTGTCATTACGAGAAATGTAAAATGATGTTGAAGCGTTATAAAAACTTGGTTTAATGGTTTTTATAAATGGTTTAATATTAACCACAGTATCTTTTAAGTACAATATAATGGTACTATCGAGCTCTTTTGTATATACAGGAGAGAGTAAGGTTGTATCTTCGCTATATTCGTTAGAGATATACCTATGTTGATCTTTAGTAGGGATTTCTTTAGTTTTAATAGAGTAGAATTGATATTTTTCTCCAGCAAATTCTTCATATGATAAACTATGGTCAATAAATTCTTCTGTAGTTTCACAATACAAATCATAAAATAACTTTGGATAATTACGTCTATCAATAGTATAATCGCTTACGTTTTCTGAAAAGAACATTGCCATATCGTTAGCGATCTCTATTTCTTTTGAAACTTGTACATCTGGATATTTAAACGCGATATAAGATTTTACACCATAATTGTATGATAAAAAGAAGGTGCTACAACTATATATAATGACAATATAGCTAAGGAATTGCCCAAATAATTTTAAATTAGAAGTAGGATAAAAATTCTTAAATCCATTGTTTTTAAACATATAAATAAGCCAGACTACCAATAGTAGCACGGAAACCATAATTGTAAAATAAACAGTGCCATTTTTAAAAAAGATATCTTTTATGTTATAATCATGCAGTATTTCAGGATTTGTTAACGTAAAAAATCCGAAAACAAAAAATAACAGGTGCAGTAATAATGCACTTAAGAGCATCCAGACTAAACGTGTATTCCAAATGGTAGGATATCGTTCTAATAAATATTGATTGATATTATATATAAGTTTCTTCATGTGTAAATTCTAAATGTTAGGATACAAAAAAGCGTCTTGTAGAAGCTGTTATATTTCTTGTGTATGTTACTTCTATTTTATGCTTTCCTAAGGCTTCAAGTACTGATGAAAAATTAGTAGTGTTCTCAAAATAAGCGACGTAAATACCACCATTATAAATTAACTTACTGATATTTAAATCCGTGAAGACAGTCAACAAAGTATCGCGTTCTGCTGTACAATCAATTTCAACAATGAGTTGGTGATCTTCATCAGAATTATCAGTTGTGTTGTCTTTATATTTTCCATCTTTCAGATATATGACTTTGTCTGAAATCTTTTCAACTTCATATAATTGTTGAGAACTAAGAATCAATGCAATAGGATTATTTAGAGAATTACACATAGATTTTAAATCTTCTAAGATCACTTGCTGTGCTAAAACATCTAAATTAGCTAAAGGTTCGTCTAACAAAAGTAATTCTGGTTGTCTTAGTAAGGTTCTTGCTAGTTCAAAGCGCATTTTGTAACCAGAAGAAAGTTCGCTCCATTTTAAATGTTTGTAATTCCATAACCCAAAACGAGCAATCATCATTAAAACTCTAGTTTCATTTTCTTCGGGCGAAATTCCGTAGTTAGATAAAACAAATTTTAGATTGTCTTTTAAGCTACCATACCATTTTTGCGTGCGCTGTGGAATGTACACTAGGTTAGTGCGTAAATCATAATTTGAATTATAAGAAGTATCAAAATTAAAATCTAAACTTCCGGAATTAAACTTTAATTCTTTGGCTAATATTCGCAGTAAAGTGGTTTTTCCGTTACCATTTTCTCCCACTAATCCATAAACTTGGCCTTTTCTGATATTAACAGAGATTGGTCCTAATTTAAAGCGGTTTACACCATAGCTTTTAGATAAAGACTTGCCCACAACTACAGGATTATTAGTGTTGTATGCTGTAATTGGTATTTTAGAAACTTGGTCTAAAATGGCTAAAGATTTTTTAATAAACTCATCATCTTGCTCTGGATGTTTTTCTTTCCAATCGGTCAGTTCTATGACTTCTTTGTATAAATTTAAGTCTTGCGTATCAATAACACAATCCATCAATTTACGATAGCCAAGAACGGTATCATTATTATTGTAGAAAGAAATAACCTCCTTAATTCGGTCTTCAGCTTTAGACATATATTCTGGTTTAATATTTTAACGTTAGCGGTGTCTAATAGATTGCAAGACCACTAACAATTGCGTAAATTTGCACACTTAAATTTTGCAACGAGTAAATATAATTTATTAAAAACGCTGCACCAAGTTTGAAATAATAAAACATGGAACAAAAAAAAGTCGCATTTTACACGCTAGGCTGTAAGCTTAATTTTTCTGAAACTTCTACTATTGCTAGAGGTTTTACAGAAGAAGGATTTAACCGTGTAGACTTTAAAGACAAAGCAGATATTTATGTAATTAATACTTGTTCTGTCACAGAAAATGCCGATAAACGCTTTAAATCTATTGTAAAGCAAGCACAGAAAAATAATCCTGAAGCTTTTGTGGCAGCTATCGGTTGCTATGCGCAACTAAAGCCAGAAGAGTTAGCAGATGTGAATGGCGTAGATTTGGTATTAGGCGCAACTGAAAAATTTAAGATTACAGATTATCTTAACGATTTATCTAAAAATGATTTTGGAGAAGTACATTCTTGCGAAATTGAAGATGCAGATTTCTATGTTGGCAGTTATTCTATTGGTGATAGAACTCGAGCATTTCTAAAAGTCCAAGATGGCTGTGATTATAAATGTACGTATTGCACTATTCCGTTAGCAAGAGGAATTTCTCGTAGTGATACCATGACTAATGTTTTAAAAAATGCTGCAGAAATTTCTGAGCAAGGCATTAAGGAGATTGTATTAACAGGTGTTAATATTGGAGATTATGGAAAAGGCGAATTTGGTAATAAAAAACACGAACACACCTTTTTAGATTTAGTAACAGAACTCGATAAAGTAAAAGGTATTGAGCGCTTAAGAATTTCTTCAATTGAACCTAATTTATTAAAAAACGAAACTATAGATTTGGTTTCAAAATCGAGAGCCTTTGTTCCTCATTTTCATGTACCATTACAAAGTGGAAGTAATGCTATTTTGAAAAAAATGAAACGTCGTTACATGAAAGAATTATATGTAGATCGTGTTTCTAAAATAAAAGAAGTAATGCCACATGCATGCATTGGTGTAGATGTCATTGTTGGTTTTCCTGGAGAAACGGATGAGTTGTTTTTAGAAACATATAATTTTTTAAGTGAACTAGATATATCTTATCTTCATGTATTTACATACTCTGAAAGAGATAATACGGAAGCTGCCGAAATGGAAGGTGTTGTTTATAAAAACGTAAGAGCTAAACGTAGTAAAATGCTACGTGGTTTATCTGCTAAAAAGCGAAGAGCATTCTATGAAAACCAATTAAACTCTGAAAGAACTGTGTTGTTTGAAGGCGAAAACAAAGAAGGTTACATCCACGGATTCACGGAAAATTATGTAAAAGTAAAAACACCTTGGAATCCTGAGCTTGTTAATACATTGCATAAAGTAGATTTAACAGAAATCGATGAAGATGGATTAGTAAGATTTAATTTTGTATAAATCTTAAACACTTAAGTAGTTGATAAAAAAAATCCGAAACTTATAAAGCTTCGGATTTTTTTAGAATTATTTAATTTTTTCAAATTATATGCGAATTCCTACTGGTAACATTCGCTTATATTTTCGGTTTCTTCTTACAAATTTTGCAATTTCAGGACTTGTTGGTACTACGCTGATGTTTCTTTCTTTAATGTTAGAAAATACTAAATCAATAAAATCGAGTTCAAACTCGTCTGTTCTTATAGCATCTGGAATTATCATTTTTGTTAAGAATATCTTACGTTCTTGTAAGGAATATTCGATAATTGCCATTTCGTTTTCAACGTTTAATTCAAATTGACGCAGAAAATCATTGTCAATCAATTCAGCAGTTTCTGTCATAATTTTTATTTATTAAATTCAGCGGTTGGCGTGTAGATACTATAAAAATATATAGTTTTGCGTTGCAAAGGTACAAAAAATCAAGCAATTTATTAGGTTGTTGATGTTAAAACCTTAAATTGTAAAGAATTAAGACGTCCCATTTAAACTGTTTTAAGACCTATGGATTCTAAAATAACTCACGTGTATTTAATGCCTGGTATGGCAGCAAATCCATCAATTTTTGAAAATATTCAATTGCCAAAAGACCAATTTGAGATGCACTGGTTAGAATGGCAAATTCCTGATAAAAATGAGACGCTTAAGGCATATGCAATTCGTATGTGTAAATTTATAGTACATGACAATGTTGTTTTACTTGGCGTATCTTTTGGTGGTATCTTGGTGCAAGAAATGAGTAAGTATATTAGCTTAAAAAAACTGTTCGTTGTATCGAGTGTAAAATCGCATCACGAGTTGCCAAAACGATTAAAATTACTTAAAATAACTAAAGCCTATAATATATTGCCTACTCAAATAGTTAGTAATATAGATTTGTTAGCTAAATATGCCTTTGGTGAAACCATAAAGAAGCGCGTAGATTTATATAAAAAGTATTTGTCTGTTAATGATAAAACATATCTCGATTGGGCCATTAAACAAGTGGTTTGTTGGGATCAAGAAGAAGCTCATGCCAATGCAATTTATATTCATGGTAGTAAGGATAACGTTTTTCCACATTCATGTGTTGGAAATTGCATAATTATTGAAGGTGGTTCGCATATTATGATTATCAATAAGTATAAATGGTTTAACGAAAATTTACCAAAACTAATCAATCCGTGAATTTGAATCTTGCTCATAGATTGATTACATTTATAAATTAGAAAAAAAGAAAAGTTATGAAATTCATAAAAAATAGTTTAGCCTTAGTAGGAATCATAAGCATATCTGGCTTATTTATTTTCGCGATGCAAAAGTCGCCAGACGACAAAGCACCTTCAGATTATCAATTGGGAAAAGAAGATCCTATTATAAATAATTATAACGTATACGCCTTAGAAATGCCAGAAAATTTAAATTTTGCTGGTGAACCTGTACCTGTAGAAGATCCTGATATTTACGAACGCATGGATCGTGAATTGTTAGTCAACACGTATTGGCAATCTAATGGACTTTTAATGTTTAAACGTGCTCAGAAATACTTCCCAATTATAGAGCCAATTCTTGAAAAAAATGGTGTACCAGACGATTTTAAATATTTGGCTGTTATTGAGAGTGGATTAATTCAAACGGCAAAGTCTCCTGCTGGTGCAAGTGGTGTTTGGCAAATTATGAAAGCAACAGGAAGAGAGAATGGTTTAGAGGTTAATGATAATGTTGACGAACGATATAACCTTGAAAAAGCAACAGAGGTGGCTTGCGATTATTTAAAGAAAGCCAAGCAAAAATTAGGATCATGGACTAAAGCTGCTGCTGCATACAATGCAGGAAATTACGGTGTATCTAAACGATTGAAAGCACAAGACGTTACTGGTTATTATGATTTGCTTTTAGGAGAAGAAACAGGTCGTTATGTTTTTAGAATTGTTGCGTTGAAAGAAATTCTTTCTCATCCAGATAAATATGGATTCAACTTTAATAAATCACATTTATATAAAGAAGTGCCAACGTACAAAGTAGAAGTAGATACAGCAGTGACTGATTTTGCGAAATTTGCAAAACGTTTTGGTATCAACTATAAAATTTTAAAACTTCATAATCCTTGGTTAAGAGAAGCTCATTTAAATAATAAGTCGCGTAAACCTTATTTAATAGAAATACCTAAGGAAGGTTATTATTCTGCTAAACCTTAATTTTTGGAGTTTGTTAGAAACCATATCTGGCAAATTTTAATTGCATTAAATTATACTATTGCTTTATCAGCAGTAGTGACTATTCTATTAAAAAAAATAAACCCAACAAAGTCATTAAGCTATATTATTGGCTTGTTGGCTTTTCCGTTTTTGGGTTTAATAATGTATTACCTCTTTGGGCAAGAATACCGTAAAACTAAAATTTTTGATAGAAAACGGGTTTTAAATCAGTCAACGATTAAAAAGATTCAACAACAGTTAGAGTTAGATACTAAACAGATCAATGAAGTTGATGATTTATTAGATCAAAAGTCAAAGTTAATTCCGCTATTATATAATAATGAAAAATCTAAGCTAACGATTAATAACGAAGTTAAGCTTATAAAAAATGGAGATGATAAATTCAAAATCCTTTTTACTGACATTAAAGAAGCAAAGCATCACATTCATCTTGAATATTTTGTAATTAAAGATGATAAAATAGGAACAGAAGTACTAAATCTGTTGTGTAAAAAAGCCAAAGAAGGTTTAGAGATTAGAATTGTAATTGATGACGTTGGGAGTTCTATTACTTCTTCTATGAAGCGTAAGTTAAAAGACTGCAATGTAGAAATGTATTCTTTCATGCCAGTATTGTTTACAAAATTTACAGGGCACATGAATTATCGCGACCATAGAAAAATCATTGTTATTGATGGTAAAATAGGCTATGTTGGTGGTGTTAATATTTCAGATAATTATGTGAATGCTAACAATAATCGTTATTGGAGGGATACACATATTCGTGTTGTTGGTGAAGCTGTAAAACAGTTGCAGATATTATTTTTTACTGCTTGGGATTTTGTTAGTAAAGGATCAACCGAAATATCTAGTGCTTATTTTCCAGAGCATGGCTGTAAAGAAAATGTGCCTTTGCAAATTGCGGCAAGCGGACCAGATACTGATTGGTCTAACATTATGGAAGCCATTTTTGTGGCTATCACTACAGCGGAAGATCACATCTATATAACAACACCTTATTTTATACCAAATGGAGAAATAGTAACAGCGCTTCAAGTAGCAGCACGAAGTAATATTACGGTAAAGATTATTGTACCTAAAACTTCAGATTCTTGGATTGCAGAATATGCTACAAATTCATATTTACAGTTACTACTTGAAGCAGGAGTAGAGGTTTATCAATATACCAAAGGTTTTATACATGCTAAAACTATGGTTGTAGATGGTGTGTTTAGCACAGTTGGTACCACAAACATGGATTACAGAAGTTTCAATATTAATTTTGAAGTCAATGCCTTAATTTATAATAAATCATTAGGAAAACAACTTACTGATTTTTTTACAGACGATTTAAAGGATTGTGAAAAACTAGAACTAGAAACTTGGGTAGAACGCTCTAAACGAACAAAACTTATTGAAGCCACAGCTAGATTAATGGCTCCATTATTATAAGTTCTATAAATGTATAATCTGCTATTACAATAAGTGTCATTAAAAAAGGCTTAAACAAATAAATGTTTAAGCCTTTTTTATTTTAATAAACTAATAAGAATATTAACGTCTACTTCTACGATTTTGTCTTGCAGAAGTTGGTTGACCATATTGTTGTTTTGGAATTACAGTCTTTTTCATTTGTTGCTTCATCATTTTTATTTGATCAGCTAACATATCTCTTTTATCTAATTTTTCAGCTTCAGCTAATAATTTCATCGCTTCAGGTTTTCTACGTTTAGAAAAAGCGATTCCGGCTAAATTAAGTTTCGCCATAGCTAAATCATGATCCATAGATAAACCTAAGTTAATTGCTTTTTTAAAATAGCCTTCAGCCTCATTCATATTAGTTTGAGAAACCATGATGCCATTTAGGTAGTTTAAATACCCTTGTTGCTTCTTTACTAAAGCGCCTTCAGGATTTTTTATTTTGTCTAACCATTTCTTTGCTCCAGGAAAATCTTGCTTTCTTAACTTTAAAAAAGCTAATAAAATTAATTCGTTTTTAAAGTATAAGAATATAAAAATGGTAGAAAGTAATATATACATTATACCATTACCAATGTAACCTTCAGTGAATTGATAGATGCCAAAGCCAATGATTAAAGCGGCAATAACTAACTTTATATTTTTATTAAACATATTTCTGAGTATTTTTGCGGAGCGCAAAGGTAATAAAAATCTATATAAAAATTTTTATTTTCACACTTGCTAAAGTAAAAACTTGTTGTATATTTGCACGCAGTTTTGAGGTAGCCCTCAATCAATTAAAGAAAAATTAGTTTTTAAATATATAAGTCATGCCGAAAAGAACATTTCAACCGTCAAAAAGAAAGAGAAGAAACAAACATGGTTTCAGAGAAAGAATGGCTTCTGTTAACGGAAGAAAAGTTTTAGCACGTAGAAGAGCTAAAGGAAGAAAAAAATTGTCTGTTTCAACTGAATCAAGACATAAAAAATAATGATTAACAATTGTTAATATATTAAAGGCGTTACTTAGGTGTAACGCCTTTTTTTGTATCTATTTGTTAACTATTTTTGCACAGCTAAATAATTAAAAAGAAATCGTATAAAATATAATACCTATTCTCATGCCAAAAAATAATAGCTTAAAATCAATTTTATTAATCGGATCAGGACCTATAGTAATAGGTCAAGCCTGTGAGTTTGATTACTCTGGTTCTCAGGCATTAAGATCTTTGAGAGAAGATGGAATTGAAACCATTTTAATTAATTCTAATCCTGCAACAATCATGACAGATCCTACAATGGCAGATCATGTTTATTTGTTGCCATTGACGACTAAGTCCTTAATTCAAATTTTAAAAGATCATCCTCAAATCGATGCTGTATTACCTACAATGGGTGGTCAAACTGCTTTAAATTTATGTATTGAAGCAGATGAAAAAGGAATTTGGGAAGATTTTGGTGTGGAAATTATTGGTGTAGATATTGATGCTATAAATATTACTGAAGATAGAGAAAAGTTTAGAGAATTAATGTTAAAAATTGGTGTTGGCATGGCACCTCAGGCAACAGCAACCTCTTTTTTAAAAGGAAAAGAAATAGCACAAGAGTTTGGTTTTCCACTTTGTATTAGAGCATCATTTACGCTAGGTGGAGCAGGAGCTTCTATTGTTTATGATGAAAAAGAATTTGACGAAAACTTAACAAGAGGTCTAGAAATTTCCCCTATTCATGAAGTAATGATAGATAAAGCTCTTTTGGGCTGGAAAGAGTATGAGCTTGAGTTACTACGTGATAGTAATGACAATGTTGTGATTATATGTACTATTGAAAATATGGATCCTATGGGAATCCATACAGGTGATTCAATTACTGTGGCACCAGCAATGACATTGTCTGATAAAACGCAACAAAAAATGCGAGATATGGCTATCCATATGATGCGTAGTATTGGAGACTTTGCAGGTGGTTGTAATGTTCAGTTTGCGGTTAGTCCAGATGAGGAGGAAGAAATTATTGCAATTGAAATTAATCCACGTGTATCACGTTCGTCTGCATTGGCAAGTAAAGCTACAGGTTATCCAATTGCAAAAGTTGCAGCAAAATTGGCGTTAGGTTATACTTTGGACGAGTTAAATAATCAAATTACAAAATCAACATCGGCTTTATTTGAACCGACATTAGACTACGTAATTGTTAAAATACCACGTTGGAATTTTGATAAATTTGAAGGTTCAGACAGAACATTAGGTTTACAAATGAAAGCTGTTGGAGAGGTAATGGCTATTGGTCGTTCGTTTCAAGAAGCCCTTCACAAAGCAACACAATCTTTAGAAATTAAAAGAAATGGATTAGGTGCAGACGGAAAAGGTTATAAAGATTATGATACTATTATAAATAAATTGAAATATGCGAGTTGGGATCGTGTTTTTGCTATTTATGATGCTATAGAAATAGGTATTCCATTGAGCCGTATTTTCGAAATCACAAAAATTGACATGTGGTTCTTAAGGCAATATGAAGAATTATTTCAACTTCAAAAAGAGATTTCTACAAATACCATAGATTCATTAGACCGTGAGTTGTTATTAGAAGCGAAGCAAAAAGGTTATGGAGATAGACAAATAGCACATATGCTAGGTTGTTTAGAAAGTGAGGTTCGTAATAAACGAATGGAACTGAATATTAATCGTGTTTTTAAATTAGTAGATACGTGTGCTGGCGAATTTAAGGCTCAAACTCCGTATTATTACTCAACTTTCGAAAGTGAGGTTGAAACACCATCTGGCGAAGTTTACGTGCATAACGAAAGTATAGTTTCAGATAAAAAGAAAATCATTGTTTTAGGCTCTGGTCCAAACAGAATTGGACAAGGTATAGAATTTGATTACTGTTGTGTACATGGTGTTTTAGCTGCTGCAGAATGTGGTTATGAAACCATTATGATTAACTGTAATCCTGAAACGGTTTCTACAGATTTTGATATTGCAGATAAATTATATTTTGAACCTGTATTCTGGGAACATATCTATGATATTATTCAACATGAAAAACCAGAGGGTGTTATTGTTCAATTAGGTGGACAAACCGCTTTAAAACTTGCTGAGAAGTTAGAAAAATGGGGTGTTAAAATTATGGGAACTAGCTTTAAGGCTTTAGATTTAGCTGAAGATAGAGGTAGTTTTTCAAACATATTAAAAGAACATAATATTCCTTATCCAGAGTTTGATGTTGCAGAATCTGCAGATGAAGCTTTAGCGATAGCAGATGTTTTAGACTTTCCTATTTTAGTGAGACCATCTTATGTATTGGGTGGACAAGGAATGAAAATTGTGATTAACAAACAAGAACTAGAATCTCATGTTATTGATTTATTAAAATCTATTCCTGGTAACAAATTACTATTAGACCACTATTTAGATGGTGCTATTGAGGCAGAAGCTGATGCTATATGTGATGCAGAAGGTAATGTCTATATCATTGGTATCATGGAGCATATTGAGCCTTGTGGTATTCACTCTGGTGATAGTAATGCAACGCTACCACCTTTTAATTTAGGTGAATTAGTGATGCAACAAATAAAAGATCATACGCATACTATTGCAAGGGCATTGAATACAATTGGATTAATTAATATTCAGTTTGCCATTAAAGATGAAGTTGTTTATATCATTGAAGCTAACCCAAGAGCATCGAGAACCGTACCTTTTATTGCTAAAGCCTACAAAGAACCATATGTTAATTATGCGACTAAAGTAATGTTAAGAGAGAAAAAAGTTACTGATTTTGATTTTAATCCTCAATTAGATGGTTACGCGATTAAACAACCCGTTTTCTCATTCAATAAATTCCCTAATGTGAATAAGAAATTAGGACCAGAGATGAAAAGTACAGGAGAAAGTATTTTATTTATTGATAGTTTAAAGGATGATCAATTTTACGATCTTTATTCAAGAAGAAAAATGTATTTAAGTAAGTAGTTGGCACAATTTTCGCGTGTATACTAAGTATATCAATTAATATTTACTAACTTAGTACAAGAGATTATTCCGATTAGATGAAAAAAATATTACTTAGTTGTATTGCTGTAGTTATGTTTGCTAGTGTATGTGCTGATGCGCATGTGTTCCAAAATGATTTTGCTATGGAATCTACTGTGAATAAAAATTATCATTTTCAAGACGGTAGTTTTAAAATTTCGCCTAATCCATCAAAAAATAGGTTAAATATTAAATTGCCAAAATATTCTGAAAACTTACTGTTAGAAGTATATGATGTTTTAGGTAAGCGAATTCATAAAAGTACAATTACGCGATTAGAATCTTCAATTGATGTTACTAACTGGAAAACAGGAATGTATTTGGTTAAAATCACTGGAGATAAACAAACCCAAACAAAACGGTTTGTAAAGCAATAAAAATAATTTAAAATAGAAAAGTTGTTTCAATCCTAGTTAAATTTAGGTGGAACAACTTTTTTTTTGATTTTTTTTAAGATTAAAAAGCGTAAAAAACTAAGATTCAAATAATTCAATCATAGCATTTTGACTTTTAATTAATTCAATATGATCTTCTAATTTAAAATCTGAAGAATTAAAACGAGATGATCTATTTCTTGATTGTTCTTGTCTAGCAATACTTCTTGCAAAACGCCTTACACCTTGTTTTGAGTCTAAAATTAAACCAGGAACTTTAGCATTTTTTCCGTCTTCGCCTTTAGCAACCATTGTAAAATATGAAGAATTGCAATGCTTAACGATACCTGTTTGTACGTTCTCAGATTCAACACGCAGCCCAATGACCATTGATGTATTTCCCGTATAATTAACAGAGGCTTTTAAGGTGACTAATTCGCCTACTTCAATAGGATTTAAAAAGTCAACCTTATTTACAGATGCCGTAACGCAGTAATTTCTTGAGTGTTTTGAGGCACATGCAAAAGCAATTTGATCCATTAGATTTAAAATATGACCACCATGTATTTTACCACTAAAATTAGAATGTGATGGTAACATTAGCTGAGTGATCGTAACCTGAGAGTCCTTTGCGTATTTATACATGAGTCTTACTTTAGTATTGGCCTGATGAGCCTATGATTGCCTAAATTAGTTATTTATTTTTCGTAAACTTAATCTCTCTTCTATTTTTAGTAAGTTCTAATATATTCTAAATTATAAAGTGATTTTAATAATTATTGCTATCGGAATTATAAAAATTACCATTGAGAATTTTAAACCACTTAATGAAGTAGAGGAACGTTATTCGTTTTCTTCTTCAACTTTAGTAATAAAATACTTAGTATCACCTAGCCAAAACATCGTCTTGTAACGCTCAAAATAATAAAGCTTTACAAATTTACCCTGTAATCTATTAAGGTCTTCAATCGCCTTTTCTTCGCCATCTTCAACAGAGAAGGTAAATGTTTGCGCATCGGAAACACCTTGGCTTATTTCGCCTTCCCAAGTTTTAAATATAACACCTTTGTTACTGAATTTAACCAATTTCCCTGCTCTTACACCTTCACTGTAATGTACAAAATACATGAAACAGAATATGCCAGCCGCTAATATTAAAAGGACAATAATTGATTTGATTAAAAATTTCATGATATTATATTTTTCTATAGTACTAAGCTTTCGCTTTTATTTATTTTAAAACTAAAGTTTTAAATCCTATTCTACTAATTATCTTCTTCTTCGGCTCGTTTTAAAATGGCTTCTGGAAGCGCCTTTTTCGCTTTGGCACCCATTTTTTTGAGTTTTTCAACGCTAGTGATTAAATTGCCTCTACCGTCAACTAACTTGTTCATTGCAGATGAATAGTCTGATTTTGCAGCATCAATCTTTTTTCCAACACCTGTTAAATCTTTTACTAAACCTTCAAATTTATCATAAAGAGCACCAGCTTGTCTTGCAATTTCAATAGCGTTTTGTTGTTGTTTTTCATTATTCCACATACTATCAATAGTACGTAGCGTAGCTAAAAGGGTAGAAGGTGTAACAATAACAATATTTTTTTCAAATGCTTTATTGTAAATGGTGTTATCCTCATTAACAACTATGGCAAAAGCGGGTTCTATGGGTATAAATAGAAGTACAAAATCTGGCGATTCTATATCGTATAAATCTTGATAGTTTTTATCAGAAAGTTGGTCAACATGTCTCTTAATTGAATTGACATGTGCTTTAAGAAAAGTTGATTTATCATTATCATCATCTGCATTAACCAAACGTTCGTAATCAGTTAAAGATACCTTAGAATCTATAATCATTTTTTTATTACCAGGTAAGTTTAAAACGACATCTGGTAAAACTCGAGAACCATTTTCTAGAGTAAAACTTTGCTGCACGAAATACTCTCTATCTTTTTCTAAGCCCGATTTTTCTAAAACACGTTCCAGAACTAATTCGCCCCAATTACCTTGCATTTTACTATCACCTTTTAGGGCTCTTGTAAGGTTGGTCGCTTCTTTTGTCATCTGCTGATTAAGATCTTTTAAGCCTAATAATTGCTCCTTTAAAGCAGAATGCATACTTATACTTTCCTTTTGTGTATCATCTACTTTTTTCTCAAAGGTTTTTATTTTTTCTTCAAGTGGGTTTAAAATGTTTTTTATGTTTTCTTTATTCTGAAGCGTAAATTTTTCTGATTTTTCTTCAAGGATTTTTGAAGCCATTAATTCAAAATCTTTTCGAAGTTGAATTTGTTGTTGTTCTAATTCGGCATCTCGTTTAAGGTTTTGTTCTTGTAGATTTTCGAATTCGGTATTACGTCTCGATAATTCTGTATTTAAAAAATCTTTTTCTTTCCTTATGTTTTCGCGTTCTGTTTCAATTTTAGAAATCGATTCTTTTAATTCATTAAGCGTTTGGTTGAAATATTGGTCTTGCTTTAGATTTTCAGATTCTGAGAATTGTTTGAAATCTTCAAATTGTTTTTGCAAATTAGTATTACGTTCTTCTAATGTACTTCTATCACTTTTGCCTTTTAATTGTGCGAATTTTAGACCTATAAAAGCGCCAATTGCGGCTGAAACAAAAATAGAAATGATAAGAATGATGGTGTCGTTCATGTTTTAAAAAAGATATTGTTCAAAGATAATCGATAAAGTGGACATTGAAGTTGAATTTTGAAAATGAAATGACTTAACTAGAATTCTTAAAGATTCTATTAGTTAATATGTGCATTAAAATTTAAGCCTATTGCGTAACTTTAAAACTTCCTGTATTGTTATCAAACGCGATTAAATCTTTTGGGAAAAGGGTTTCAAAAACGCCGTTTTTAATTAAATTACAAGGTTGCTCACAAACAACATGGTCTTGTTGCATCACAATCATGGTGTCGCATAGTTGTATGGCCAAATCAATTTCATGAGAAGAAAATAGGATAGTTTTACCCGTTTCTTTAGTTAATTTTTGAAGCAGTTTTAATATATATGCTTTATGATACATATCGAGATGAGTAGTGGGTTCATCTAAGATAATAATTGCGGTATCTTGAGCTAAAGCTCTTGCAATCATTACTTTTTGTAGTTGTCCATCACTTAGCTCATAGCACCTTCTGTTTTTTAAGTCCATAATGTTTACAAGTTGTAAAGCATTATTAATTATTGAGAGGTCGTTATCAGATAAATTACCAATCCAATTTGTATAAGGATGTCTTCCTAATGAAACCAACTCAAAAACGGAAAGGTTTTTAGATATTAATGGTTCTGTTAATACAATACTTAATTGCTTAGCTAGTTCTACAGGCGACGTAGTTTCTAAGAGTTGTTGATTGAGTTCTACTGTACCAGATAGAGTTGGTTGCACACCAATTAGTGTTCTTAAAAGGGTGGATTTACCAATGCCATTGGCACCAACTAAACCTATGAGATGCCCTTGTTGTAATTCGAAATTTATAGCGCTAGCAATAACGGTCTCCACTTTTTTGGTTTTATAACCAATGGAAAGTTGTTGCACTTGTAAAATGGTATTGCTATTTGATTTTGGCACTAATTCATTAAATTACTTGTAATATTATTGTCGTGACAGAGTGTAATATAGTGAATTGCCAACACAATCTGAATATTAGTATTAGCTAAATCAAAATCTAGCTTATTGTCTTCCATATAGCTAAGAATTGAAAAATGACTAAAATTTCCAGACTTCACAACTTTGTTATAGTAATCTTTTATCCTTAGATTATGTTTTGTGTTTTTAGCTAAAAACTCAATGTATTTGCCACCTTCTTTTGGGACAAGGTATTTGTATTCTGTATTGTTTCTATTTGATTTGGAATGTGTTTTGGTTTCCCAAATTTCATCAATTGTAGATTCTGAAACCGATTTAAATAGGTTTTCAATTTTTTTTGGCTCTACGCTAGAAAATCCTGTAGATTCTAATTTTTGAACTTTATTTCTAAATTGAAAGTGAAAATTATCATCTTTTAATCCCATGATGTCTTTAACGAAAAAGGATCGTATGGTTTCAAGATCTTTTAATTCTTCTTTTGCAAAGGTCGTTTGGAGTTCGGTAGTGGTTTTGTAAGATTTGCATCCAATTAATAATGTAATTGCACATGCTATTAGTAAGGGTTTAACAGTGTTCATCTTACAAAAACTTAGGGGAGTTTTTGTTTTCATGTTTTAATAGTTTAAAACATCATTTTCCGCTGTTTTACAAGTAACCAAATTACTACTGGTGCTCCTACTAACGCAGTAATCGCATTGATAGGTAAGGTATAGTCACTAGCAGGAACTTGAGCAATACTATCACAAATTAGCATTACTATAGCACCAAATAAAAACACAGCAGGCAATAATATTTTATGATTTGAGGTTTTAAATATTTGCCGAGTTAAATGCGGAATTGCCAATCCAATAAATGCTATAGGGCCAGCAAATGCGGTAACAGTTCCTGCAATTAAACTTGTGGCGAATATAATAACGAATCTGCTAGTTTTCAAAGATAATCCAAGGCTTTTTGCGTAGTTGTCTCCTAATAGCAAGGCATTCAGGCTTTTAGCCGACGCAATACTGAGGGTAATTCCTAAAGCGTAAATTCCGAAGAAAATGAGCAATTCTTCCCAGGATAAATTGCCTAAACTACCAAATCCCCAAAATATATATTGTTGTAATTGCTCAGCCGAACTAAAGTAAGAAAGCACACTCACAACTGCAGCTGTGATGCTACCAAACATTAAACCAATAATAAGAATTGCCATTGTATCTCTAATCTTACTAGAAACTGCTAATACTGACAAAAGCACTAAAAAACTACCTAAACTAGCAGCGATTACAATACTCCATTTTGAAATTAGAAGAGTCGCAAAAAGACCACCAAAGAGTCCAGAACCTAAAATAACAATAGCCACACCAAGACTGGCGCCAGAGCTAATACCTAAAACAAATGGTCCAGCCAATGGGTTTCTAAATAGCGTTTGCATTAGTAAACCTGAAATACCTAAACCAGAACCAACCATGACAGCATTAATGGCTTTGGGTAATCTAACTTTGGTAATTATAATTTCCCACGTAGCATTGTCAGACGAGCTAAAAAGGCCTTTAACAACTTCAGAAAATGGAATACTAATAGAACCTAAACTAATATTAGCCACAAAGCACAAAAGCAATAGTGCAATTAAAATAATAAAAGAATATGTATAGTTAGATTTCATTGATATTAGAGCACTCATGTTTTTTATCCAACAGTAATTTAAAACTACCTTATTGAATTAGTCTTTCAAAAAAATACGGTTGGTAATAAGTTAGTAATTCAGGATGTGTAATTTTTATTAAATCTTTTAAAACCAAATCTGGTCTTGCAGTACCTAATTCATAATATAGAACACCACCTGTTGTTCCTGTTTTATTTGAGAATGTATAAATGTTTTTATTTTTAAAGGCTTCAAAATTATTATAAAGAGCATTTGCTTTTTCTAACTGATCAAAACTTTTATAATAGGAAGGGCTCAGCCATATCTCTGCATCTTGGGCTTTGTCTAAAACAGTTTCAAAACTAAGTGCCAAACTTCCATTACCAGTCGTTTCACTCCATAAATAATTAACGTTAGCATCTTTTAAGAATTGAGCTTCAGGACTGGAACCATTTGGTAAATACCAAACATCTTTTTCTAAAGCACCACTCAAAATCGTAGGTTGATGCTGAGCGTTTTTTGCAATCTCTTTAGCTGAATTGTATTCTTTTTCAATGTTGTTGAATATAGAATCTGCTTCTTTTTCTTTATTAAATAAGGTGCCAAAAAGTTTAATCCATTCCGCTTTTGCTAATGCGGAACTTTCTGCCCAATCGCCATTGTATATTACCGGAATTCCTGCCTTTTTGATCACTTCAAAGGTTTTATTGACGCCATCTACACCAAATCCAATGACCAAATCAGGATTGAGTTCTAACAAAACCTCAGTGTTAATACCTTCATTTTTTCCTAATTCTCTAACTTTTTTGGCATCGATTAAAGCTCTTGTTTTTTTTGAAGATATATAATTTGTACCTGGAAAACCAACCAAATTCTGTTCTACTCCTAATAATTCTAAAGCCGGAATGTGCGTTGTAGATGTTACTACGATTTTGTTTATTTCGGTGTTGATAATAGCATCGAAATCTTTAGGTTTAATAATATTTGAAGACTTGTTATTTGCAATTGCGTAAGAATAGGTCTTCTCAGAATTAGGCCAAGGTTCTAAAATTTCAAGTACCTTATAGGAGTCAAAGTATGTTACAGAAAAACCTTTAGCATATTTTAGTTCTAATTTTTGTGTTTCAATTGTTGGAGAATTGTCTTGTTTTGGTTCACTTTTACATGAACTTACAAATAATAGTATAATTAAAATTTTAATATATTTCATTGGTAACAATTGTAACGTTTTGTTATTTGAGTTCTCATTAATTTTGATAAAAATTCTACCATGAGAGGCGATTCAAATTTAACACTATATATCGTTGCAGGAATAATCATTGCACATTTTTTAATCGGATTCATTTATCTTATCTACAAAATGAATAAGAAAAAGTAATATTATTATAGTCACATTGTATTAATAGACTATTTTTGCATCGAAAATTGGTTTCATTCTTAATTGAATGGATTAAAAGGGAATCTGGTGAGATACCAGAACTGTTCCCGCAACTGTAAGCTTAGTCACGTTGGTGATGCTTGTTATTAAACTTCTAGTCACTGTTCAATTAAGAATGGGAAGGCAAAATAACAAGACGTAAGTCAGGAGACCTGCCATTTTTTTAACAAAAAGTAAAACTTTCGGGATAAAAGTGATTGCGGTATGATACGTATAGTACTCTGTTTATTATTGCTATGTTTTTATAGCATTGCCAAGGCACAAACGTCCACTGATTCTATTCAGCGCTTGGATGAAGTTGTTTTGAGTGATGTGAAACTTAAACGCTATAACGAAGGTTATAAACTTACTGTCTTAAACGATTCTATTCTTAGAAAAAATGGAAACTCCTTAACTGATGTATTACGTTTTAATTCTAACATCTATTTCAAAGAGAATGGCTATGGTATGGTTTCTTCGGCTTCTTTTAGAGGAACCAATGCATCACAAACTGCTGTGATTTGGAATGGTATTAATATTAACTCTCCATTGCTTGGACAAGTAGATTTTAATACCATTTCTTCAGCTAATTACAATTCAATAAGTATAAGAAGTGGAGGAGGAAGTGTGCAATATGGAAGTGGAGCTATTGGAGGAAGTGTACATCTCTCTAATGATTCTGATTTTACAAAGCATATAAATCATAGGTTACAATTGGGTTACGGAAGTTATGAAACAGAGAATGCTAGTTATAATTTATCTTTTGGTAATAACAAATGGTCTGGTAGTGCTGGTGTTTCTTATATTAATACCGAAAATGATTATCGTATTCTGGGTACAGATGAGAAAAATGAAAATGGTGCTTTTAACAATTTAGATCTTAATTTCAATTTGGGTTATGTTTTATCTCAAAAGGATGTTTTAAAAGTATACCATCAGAATTTTAGAAGTGATAGAGCATTTTCTTCAACCTTATTAGCACCTTCTAATAGTAAATATGAAACTGAAGATTATCGTAGTATGTTAGAATGGGCTCATGTTAGTGACAATTTTACGTCAAGTTTAAAAGCGGTTCATTTATTAGAAAAATTTAAATATTTTGAAAATAAAGATTTAAATAATTATTCTGAAGGTCAAGCAGAGACATGGCTCATTAAGCATCATTATAAACGTAATCTATCTAAACAAATGGCCTTGAGTGTTATTACAGATTACAGTTATATTACAGCAGAAGGCAATAGTTATGTAGACCCAAAACGCAGTGCTTTTTCAGCTACGGCAATATTTAATCATCAATTTTCAACAAGGTTTAGGTACAACCTAAATATTAGAAAAGATGTGATTTCAGATTTTAAAAGCCCATTAGTTTTTGCTGGAGATTTAAGTTATAAAGTAGCAGAATCATATATGTTAAAGTTTAATGCTTCTAAAAACTTTAGAGTACCAACATTTAATGATTTGTATTGGAATCCTGGTGGGAATTTAGACTTAGAACCAGAAGAATCTTTTCAATTTGATTTAGGTCATCAACTCGAAATTTTAAAATCGTTACAATTGAAACTGAATACGTTTTACATTGAAACTTCAGACCTCATTCAATGGCGACCAAATACTGAAACCAATTATTGGAACCCTGTAAATATTGCTAATGCAAAACATTATGGTTTAGAAGTAGAGCTTGGCTACATCAAAAAAATCAAAGCACATAACTTTAATTTAGTAACAATCTATTCTTATACAGAAACAGAAGACGTAGAGAAAAATCAGCCTTTATACTATGTGCCGCTCCATAAAGCAAATATAGCGTTATCATATAATTTTAAATCATTTACCGCTTATTACCAACACTTGTTCACTGGAGAGGTAGATATTATTGGTAGTTCATTAAATGGTTATGACGTTGGAAATATAGGCTGTTCTTATGAACTAAATAAATCCGGAAAATTAAATTATATCCTAGACTTAAAAGTTAATAACATTTATAACACTTATTACGAAAACGTAGCATTGCGACCAATGCCAAACAGAAATTTCAATATTAAACTAACACTTAAATTTTAAAACAAAATGATTTCAAAAAAAATTACTTTACTCTTTTTATCAGTAACCTTATTATTTACATCGTGTAATAGTGATGATGACAATAATGGAAATGAATCTTTAGGCGATTACGAAAACGGAATAATTGTTTCAAACGAAGGTAATTTTGGACAAGGAAATGCCTCAATTACGTATACTTCTGATGATTTATCTATTATTGAAAATAATGTTTTTAGTGCTGTAAATGGTAGAGCGTTGGGAGATGTAGCTCAAAGTATAGCCTTCAATGATGATTTGGCGTATATCGTTTTAAACGTGTCTAATGCTATTGAAATTGTAAACCGTTACACTTTTGAATCTGTTGCAACTATAGATACTGGTTTAAATAACCCAAGACATATTGCTTTTGCTAATGGTAAAGGTTATGTAACAAATTGGGGAGATGGTGGTGTTGCCACTGATGATTATGTTGCTGTTATAGACGCTACAACGAACACAATGAGCTCACAATCTATTACCGTAGAAGAAGGGCCAGAGAAAATAGTAGCAAACGGAAACACAGTTTACGTTGCACATCAAGGTGGTTATGGACAGAACAATGTTATTTCAGTTATAAATGCAGCTACAGATGTGGTGTCTACGACAATAACTGTAGGAGATGTACCAAATTCTTTAAGATTAGATAGTGATGGCGATTTATGGGTTTTAGCTGGTGGAACACCATCTTGGACAGGTAGTGAAACTGGTGGAAAATTATCTAAAATAGATAGTAGTGATTATTCTGTAACATCAATTGATTTTGCAGGTACAGAGCACCCTAGCTTTTTAGCATTAGAAAACGGAACACTTTACTATTATTTATCTGGTAGTGTTTATAAAATGGATGAAGATGATACAGTATTGCCAACATCAGCAGAACTTACCGGTTTAAGCTTTTACGGCATGGAAGTTAAAGACAATGTATTATATGCAGTTGATGCTTTAGATTACACAAGTAATGGTATGCTTTTATCATATAGCTTATCTTCTAACGAGGTTACAAACTTTGCTAACACAGGTATAATTCCTGGAGGTGTATATTTTAATTAAAATAACCCATTACAAAGACAAAAAGCCGCATTCTAAATTTAGAATGCGGCTTTTTTAGTTATATGTAACGTGTTTAATCAATATACATGTCTTGTTCTAAGGGTGTTATAATTTGCTTTACTTGTCTAAATTCATTAATTTCAATGGCTTGACCAGACGAACGATCAGCAGAAGTTATGTTTTGAATGGCTGCAGCTAAAAGCGGCTCGTTGACGTCTCCAAGAATCCCGAAATTAGTTGGTGACTCTGATAAGTCAATATTTGGAATTAAACCTGTATTTGGAACCAATTCATCATTTACATTGGTAGAATTTGCAATTAAAGGTTGTAAAGCATATGTATGACCAAGGTTGATGCCATCTGTTGAAAATAAGCCAGGAGAGTCATAAACGGTTTGAGAAGCTTGAGTTTTCCCTACAGTATTCTCGCCAATAACAATAACATCGATGTATGGACTAAGACTATTAATAACCAATTCGCTAGCAGAAGCTGTTCTTCTATTGGTAGTTAAAATATAGACTTTAGTTAGGTTAAGACTATTTATAGAGCCACCACCTGAGATAGAATTTGTAAATAAATAGTCTTCATTGTTGTTACTCAAATTGTCGTTATAAAATAATTTAGAATAGACAGAGCCCATAAATTGCCCTGTAACCATGCTACCTAAATATGCTGCTGTTTGTACAGAGCCACCTCCATTATATCTTAAATCTAATACCAATTCTGTAACACCAGCTGTGCTGAACTCTCCAAATGCGTCGTTTAAAGCGGAATTATAATTACTATTAAATGCATTGTACATTAAGTACCCAATATTAGTGCCATTAACTTGAATAACTTCAGACTTATGTACAGGATTTTCAGTGTAGGTTTCTTTAGATAAACTTACATTTTCGTTATTTAGCGTAATCGTATCGTCTTCAGTATCATTGGTTCCGTTGTTATTATAATCAGCAAAACCTAAGGTGTAATTATTTGATGATAAGAGGTCAGTATAATTACTAGAATTAAGGTTTTCTCCATTTACTGTCCTAAATATTTGACCGCGTTCTAAACCTAAATTAGAAGCTACACTATTATTTAAAACTAGAGTGATAGCACCATATATTTCAGAATCGCTACCTGGTACAAAATATAAATTGTATTCAATACCATTACTTATTGTAGTGCCTCCTAATAGATCTAATAACTGATTGTAATTACTATAAATTCTACTAAATCGATCTATAGTATTTGGCATATATTTTAAAGATTCAAATAATTCTTCTGGAGAGCTATAACTGTTGAGATAGTCGTTGTATTCTACATTAGTAGCAAACCTATCGTTAGCTAAATCTGGAATTTCAGGTTTGTACAAATAAACGGCATTCATTGCTTTCCAGACAAAATCACTAATTTCTACAGAAGTAGAAACGATGATATCATCATCTAAGTCGTCATAACAAGACGTGATACTAATTGTCGTGATAAATACAAGTAATAAGATTTTAATTTTCTTCATAATTCTTTTTCTTTTTTCAAATAGCAATTTTTTACATCTATGTCTATGTGTAAAACTCTAAATTTACTCACAATATTATAAAAAACATAAAATCTTTGTAACAAAAGATAAAGTGGTTCGTCGTAATATTGAAAGCGAGTAAAATTGCAATCATCAACCAATCAAAAAAATAATGAAACAGGCAGATTTTGTAAAAATCGTGATGCCCTTTAAGGATAAAGTTTTTCGTTTAGCGAAACGATTACTAATATCTCGTGAAGAAGCAGAAGATGCAACACAAGAAATACTGTTGAAATTATGGAAGAATAATAAAAAGATTGAAGACTATAAAAATGTGGAAGCGTTTTCTATGACTATGACCAAGAATTTTTGTTTGGATCGATTAAAATCTAAGCAAGCACAAAATTTAAAAATTGTTCATAGTAATTATACAGATGGTAACACATCATTACAGAAGCAAGTAGAAGCAAAAGATAGTGTGGATTGGGTTTCAAAAATAATGGAAGACCTACCAGAGCAACAAAAAATAATAGTGCAACTAAGAGATATTGAAGAATACGATTTTGCAGAAATAGCTAAAATGCTAGACATGAATGAAACTGCAATACGAGTGAATTTATCTAGAGCACGAAAAATAATAAGAGAAAAATTAACTAATACACATCAATATGGTATTAAATAATATAGAAAAATTAGTAGAAAAGTATAACAATGCTGAGACTACACTTAAAGAAGAGGCGCAATTAAAAGCCTATTTTTTAAGCGATGATGTAGCACCTCATTTAGAACATTACAAGCCAATGTTTCAATACTTTTCTAATGCGAAAAAAGAGCAGTACACTAAAGACGTTCCATTAAAGTCTAATAAAACACAATTGTATAAATGGATTTCTGTCGCAGCTGTGGCTGTTTTAATGCTTGGAATATTTATTCCTAATTGGAATAGTGGACCAAAAACGCTTTCGGAATATACACCAGAAGAGCAGAAATTATACTTAGAGACAAAGCAAGCGCTCGCCTTAATTTCTAATAATTTAAATCAAGGTTTGCAAGGAATGAATGCACTCGATATGGCAGGAGACAACTTAAACAGAGGTCTAGAAAAAGCCCATTATATTTCGGTGTATAGTAATACAACAAACAAATTATTAAAGAATTAAATTTTAAAAACAAGAAATCATGAAAAATTATAAATCATATTTAACAATGGGTAAAAAAACTATTTTAATAGCTGTACTAATGGTCTCAACATTAGCGTCATTTGGTCAGACATCAATAGACAAATTAGAAGATAATGAGAATATTACATCCTTTATTTTAAATCAAAAAATGTTCAGGATGTTGGCAACAATGGGAATGAACATTGAAGATGCTGAAGGGAAAGAGTATGTAGAAATGGTTAATAAAATCACAGGTCTAAAGGTGTTTACATCTGGTGATGAGTCTGCCTCAAAAGCTATGACAAGTACAGTGACGAGTTATTTAAAGTCTTCAAAATTAGAAGAGTTAATGCGTTTTAAAGATGGTGACCAAACGGTTAAGTTTTATGTAAGAGAGGGTAAAGATGAAAACCATGTAAAAGAGCTATTAATGTTTATGACAGGATTAAGTGACTTTGCAGATGATGAAGGTGTAAAGATAAATGGTAAAGAATTTAAGTTCGAAACTGTCGTTATTTCTTTAACAGGTGAGATAGACTTAAGACAAATATCTAAAATTACTAGTCAAATGGATATTCCTGGTGGAGAACAACTTAATAAAGCAGGAGAAAATAAAGAATAAAGTTATGATACAATCAATCAAAAAATCAATGGTAGTGTTGCTTCTGATTACGGCTTTTACAAGCTGTAATCAAGGGCCAACATTGCAAACGTATTACGTAGATAATGAAGAGAAAGCTGGCTTTGCTTCATTTGATGTACCAGCAAGTTTTATTAACGTAGAAAGCGTTGATATGACGGAAGAACAAAAGGAAGCGTATAATTCAGTAGACAAGTTAAATGTATTGACTTATATGAAAGAAGATACCGATTCTGAAGTTTATAAGTTAGAACTAGAAAAGGTTAAAACGATTCTTGAAAATCCTAAATATGAAGAACTCATGCGTGGAGGAAATTCTAAAGATGGCAAATTTGTAGTGAAATTTTTAGGAGATGTAGAAAGTATAGATGAGCTTATTGTATTTGGTAGTGCTAACAATAAAGGCTTTATGATTGCAAGAGTTTTAGGTGATGATATGCAACCAGACGAATTAATGAAATTAGGTTCGGTTTTAGAAAAGGCAAATTATGATAGCACTGATCTTGTAGGTTTAAAAGAATTTTTCAAATAATAGCTTAATGAAATTTAAATAAACTGACTTTTATTTAAATGTTAATGTAAATCGTCTTGAAGTTTGTCTTCAGGACGATTTTTTTTTGAATCATTTTTTAAAGCAAAATTAACTGCTGCGACTAACAATGCTCCAAATCCAAGGAAGATCAGAACCTGCACAATGAAATAGTCCAGAATATCGAATATACCAGCAAAGAAAAAGCTAAATGTAAGTACAGCTACACTAGCCAGAGCAATGCCGTTTTCTGTTTTAGGAATAAATTTCACAAATAAAATAATTAGATCCCAGTGTAATTACTAGGTGTAATAGCTTTTAATTCAGTTTTAATTTCGTCTGAAACCTCTAATGTATCAATAAAATTTGAGATTGAACTTTGTGTAATAGCTTCATTAGTTCTTGTTAACCCTTTCAACGCTTCATAAGGATTTGGATAACTTTCACGTCTTAATATGGTTTGAATTGCTTCTGCAACAACAGCCCAATTGTTTTCTAAATCTTGTGCAAATTTAGATTCGTTCAATAATAATTTGCCTAAACCTTTCATTGTAGATTTAAACCCAATTATAGTATGGCCAAATGGTACACCAACATTTCTTAGTACAGTACTATCTGTTAAATCACGTTGCAATCTAGATATTGGTAGTTTAGCAGAAAGGTGCTCAAAAATAGCATTTGCTATACCTAAATTACCTTCACTATTTTCAAAATCTATAGGATTTACTTTGTGTGGCATTGCAGAACTTCCTACTTCACCAGCTTTAATTTTTTGTTTAAAGTAATCCATAGACACATAAGTCCATATATCTCTATCTAAATCTATAATAATTGTATTTATGCGTTTCAATGCATCAAATAATGCAGCTGCATGATCGTAATGTTCTATTTGTGTGGTTGGGAAAGAATGTTGTAAACCCAATTTTTCTTGAACAAACTTAGTTCCAAATGCTTTCCAGTCAATAGAAGGGTAAGCCACTTTGTGAGCATTAAAATTACCAGTTGCACCACCGAATTTTGCAGCACTTGGTACATCATTTAATAAATTAAACTGTTCTTTAAGTCTTACCGCAAACACGCTAATTTCTTTACCTAAGCGTGTTGGCGAAGCTGGCTGACCATGTGTTCTGGCTAACATTGGTATCGCCTCCCAATCTTTAGCTAAACCTTCAATTTTCTCTAAAAGTGAAAAATATTCTGGTACATAAACATCGTTCATGGCATCCTTAATACTCAAAGGAATGGCTGTATTGTTTATGTCTTGAGACGTCAATCCAAAATGAATAAACTCTTTATATGATGATAAATCTAAAGCATCAAATTTCTCTTTAATAAAGTACTCAACTGCCTTTACATCGTGGTTTGTTACTTTTTCTATTTCTTTTATTGCAGAAGCATCTACTGCAGTAAAGTTTTTATAGATGTTTCTTAATGCTTCAAATAGTGAATGATCAACAGACTCTAATTGAGGTAATGGCAACTCACATAGTGCAATAAAGTATTCTATTTCTACTAAAACACGATATTTTATAAGTGCTTCTTCAGAAAAGTAGTCTTTTAATTTTTCGACTTTAGATCTATATCTTCCATCGATTGGAGAAATTGCATTAAGAGGAGAAAGTGCCATTTGAGTTGATTTTTTAGAAGCATCAAATATAATAAAGTTAGTTGGAAGAATGAATTATTCTTCGGTCTTTAGCGGTTACTTTTTGTAATATATTAATTGATGGCAAGCGGCGAAATTACTTTTTAATTTTCTTTAAGATATGTCTCGCTCTAGCTTTAAAAGCAGCACTTTGTATGTGAAAATCCCGTTCTAAAATAATGACTAATTCTGGGTGAACCCAATTGTATTCAGTTCCTAATAAATATAAGCTAATCATGCTGTAAGCTTTTGGTGCAACTTTTTCGTCATTGATTAGCCAATCAAAACAGGTTTCAATAATTTTTTCTTTGTGCTGTGCTGTTAAGCTTTGTTTTATTTTGGATTCTTCTTTTCCGTAATAAGTTTTTGCAATAAGCTCACAAACTTTTGCTACTGGTCTTACGGCAGAATCTAAATGAACTTTAGAAATATTTTCTGTGAATACATCTAAATGCGGAATGATGGCTTCTACTTTTTTACTACACATAAACTCAAAAACCCAAGCTGCTCTGCACGAGGTTTTGTCATTTACATCAAAAAGAATGTCTAAAAGCGGTTTAACCAATTCAGGATTGTCTATAACGAGGTTTGCATATTTCAATCGTTTTTCTCGCGAATGATTTACATAACTTAATTCTTTATAGAGTTCTGCCTTGGTCAATAGAAAATGATTAATTTAGAGGTCTAAAATTAATCAAATATGAAGATTTTCAAAAAAATAGTTCTCTTACTTTTAGTAGTATTTATAATTGCACAATTTTTTGGACCAGAAAAAAACGATGGCGATTTTACATCAGTTAATGCGTTTTATGCCGATACAAATCCACCAGAGGAAGTGAAATTAATTTTAGAAACTGCTTGTAATGATTGCCATAGCGACAGTACACGATATCCTTGGTACAATAATATAACTCCCGTAAATTATTGGTTAGCAGATCACATAGAGCATGGTACAAAACATTTAAATTTTTCTAAATGGAACGACTATGATGATAAGAGAAAAGATCATAAACTCGATGAGCTAATAGAAATGGTAGAAGACAAAGAGATGCCATTAGATAGCTATACTTGGGCACATGGTGAGGCAAAATTATCACAAGAGCAAATAGACGCTGTTATTTCTTGGGCTAAGAATGTGCGTTTAAAATATGCTTTTACAGAAGATCCTCAGTAAGAAGTCTAATTCCATATAAACTTAACTTTCACAAGTGATTAGGAAATTGTGATTCTGTTTAGTTGCATCTAATTTCTAAAAGGATGCTGAACTGAGTTGAGCAATGAGGTTGTAGTTATAATTTTTCATGAAAAAGAAATTATTAGTTATCGGTTTTGTTTGGCCAGAGCCTAAAAGTTCTGCGGCTGGTAGTCGTATGCTTCAATTAATAGTACAATTTCAGCAACAAGGCTATGACGTTGTATTTGCATCTGCGGCGAAAACTTCAGATAATACATTTGATTTAAGTTCTATTAAGGTTGAAACTCAGCCGATACTACTTAACGACTCATCTTTTGATCTGTTTATTAAAAATTTAGATCCAGACATTGTGTTGTTCGATCGTTTTATGACTGAAGAACAATATGGATGGCGTGTTGCTGAACAATGCCCAAAAGCACTACGCTTATTAGATACAGAAGATTTTCATGGGTTACGAAAGGCTAGGGAAGCGGCTTTAAAACGCAATGAAAGGGTTTCTACTCAGCATATGCAGAATGATATTACCAAACGCGAAATTGCCAGTATTTATCGATGTGATTTAAGTTTAATGATTTCTGAAGTTGAAATAGAAATCTTGACACAGCAATTTAATATTGATGAAAGCTTATTGTATTATTTGCCATTTTTGTTAGACCCTATTCCACAAGAAGCTACAAATCTATTGCCAAAATTTGAAGCACGACAACATTTTATTACCATCGGGAATTTTCTGCATGCACCAAACTATGATGCAGTCTTGTATTTAAAACAGACAATTTGGCCATTAATTAGAAAACAATTACCAAAAGCAGAATTACATATTTACGGTGCTTACAAATCTCAGAAAGTAACCCAACTCAATAATAATAAGGAAGGTTTTTTAATTAAAGGATTTGCAGAAGATGTCAATGAGGTCATGAAAATTGCTAAAGTGTGTTTGGCCTCATTAAGGTTTGGTGCTGGTTTAAAAGGAAAACTAGTTGATGCTATGCAAAATGGAACACCAGCTGTTATGACTACTATTGCTGCAGAAGGTATGTTTGGAAATTCTAAACCCAATGGATTTATAGAAGATAAACCAGAAGCGTTTGCAAAACAAGCCGTTGAACTTTATAACAACGTTGAAGTATGGCAGCAGAAACAACAAAATGGATTTGAAGTTTCAAAACAACGTTTTAATAATTTAGCTTTTGAAGCTGATTTTTCAACTCATATTAAAACACTGTATAATGATTTAAAAGCGCATCGTGAATTGAATTTTATTGGTCAATTATTAATGCATCAAACCATGCAAAGCACCAAGTATATGAGTAAGTGGATAGAGACTAAGAATCAGTGAGGATTAAGGAAATAACTTCAAAAAACGCTCAGGTAATTCACTTTTAAGATTCATGTTTTCTTGTTTAAAAGGATGAACAAATTCTAATGAATACGCATGGAGATACATGCCTTTTCCATTCAATATTAAATCTTTTATACCATAATCTTTATCACCTAAAATAGGATTTCCAAGTTGCGATAAATGAATTCGTAATTGATGTCTTCTTCCTGTTAAGGGTTCAAGCTTTACTAAATTGAGTTGACCAAATCGCTTTGATGACACTGTTTGTTCAACACTATATAAAGATTGCGCAACTTTATCTTCAATATGGGTAGTTATAGTTCCTGCTTTATTAGTCATACTGCCAATTGTGACAGCAAAATAAGTTTTCTTGATGTTTTTGTTTTCAAAGCGTTGGTTTAATGTTCTTATGCTCTTGCTTGTTTTTCCTATTAATAAAATTCCTGTAGTAGCAAAATCTAAACGATGCACTGGCTGAGGTTTAGTGGCATCTGCAAGTGTGCTTGTTTTTAGGTTTTGTTGTAATGCGTTTGCAATAGTTTTAAAATGATTACCACTAACTAAAATGCCAGCAGGTTTGTGTATGACGGCTAAATATTCATCTTCAAATAAAACCTTTAGATTAAAGTGTAATCTTTTATGTGAGTAGGTTGATTCTGGTGTGGATAGTGTAATGATTTCTCCGCCATTAATATAGGTTGCAGAAGTTGCTATTTTTCCATTGACTGAAATGTAGTTTTTTTTAAGAGCTTTTTTTAAAGCTGATTTTGTTGGGCAAGCGTCAAAAATACCAACACCATATTCTTGAAGCCGAATAGGAGTAGAGCGTAATGGTACACTATGAGTAGCTGAAGTTTTTATAGCTTTTATTTTGTTCTTAAGGTAATCTTAGATTATATAAACGAAGTTAATAGAAATAAATTAGAATCATTTTGCGAAGTTGTTTTAGCAGTAAAATTGATTTTAATGATAAACATAAAAAAAAAGCCATTACATAAATAATGACTTTTTTAGTGAACAAAAACAAACTATCAATAAATAATTCTTTTAGATACAAATGATAGTTTTATAACTTTTAAGTCTTAGCTAACATTGGTATCTAGTATGCGTAATCTAATTTTCCTTTTTCAATTATTTTGTTGTGTCTCTAACTCAGAATATATCTTGTTGAGACAAGGTCTTATTTTTTAAAAATGTCTTTCTTCAGGTTATTGTTGAATATAATGTCTGTCCAATTAACATAAATCCAAGGTTGTTCTGTAACTTCAGCTTCCCAATTAGACTTTTTATATTGTCGTTTAGTTGGAATTAATATATCATCAATTTCTTCATATTGTAATTGCATTAAATTTGGGATTTCCATTTTGCCAAAGTCAGCTACAGTAAATAAAAATTGGTCTACTAAGCCTGTGTTTTTATTAATATATAATTGATATATATCTGTTGGTTTATTGTCTTCTGATGTAAATGATACTTTTAAAACGTCGTACTCCATAGTATCAATGGTTTTGTTACCTAAATATTCATAAACTACACTTGGGTCTAAAAGTTTAGGCATCATAGCGAACCAATAAAAATTTGTTGGTCTATTAAAAGCAACACGTTTTAATGCGGCTTCGTCTTCTATGATCTTGCCATTATGTTTAAGCCAAAATTCATTGCCATCATAACCTTGTTCTATTGATCCTTCTAGGTTGGGTAAAGTGCGTTGGTGTTTGCTGTATGCACCATAAGATAATTCTCCATTAAAAATATATTTTTCAGTTGAGCTATCTGTTTTACCGTCTGGTGTTGTGTAAGTATAAGTATAAACAACATCTTTCTTGTTTAGAAGCGTCTGGTAATTTCCTGTTTTTTGAGTGAGATTGTAAACCAGTTCATGACCTTTGTTTTTAAAAGTCTTAGTTTCTGTTTTAACCGTCTCTATTGTAGTTTCGTTATCCGTAGTTTTTTTAGTCTCATTACAAGACATTAAAATAACACAAATTAAAAGTGTAAAAATATTGGCTTTCATATGTTTTTTATAGGTTGATTTATTTTATAACTTAAATTAAAGCACCATTGGCACCAATTACTTGACCAGAAATCCATTTAGAATCATCACTTGCTAAAAAGACTGCTACTTTAGCAATATCAATAGGTTTTGCTAAGCGATTAAAAGCATTCATCCTGCTTAATTTGTCAATAAATTCTTGAGATTTTCCGTTTAAAAATAATTCTGTTTCCGTAGCTCCGGGTGCTAATGCATTTACTGAAATGCCTCTACCAATTTCTTTAGAAAAAACACGAGTCATTTGTTCAACAGCAGCCTTAGATGCTGAGTACAAAGCGTAAGTAGGAAACATTAGTTTTACTGTACTCGATGAAATATTGATGATATTTCCATTGTCTGATAATTTGCTAAATGCTTCTTGTAACGTGTTAAAAACACCTTTTACATTGATATTAAATTGTTTTGAAAAATCTTCTTCGGTGTTGTCATTAATGGTTTTAGAAATCATTACGCCAGCATTGTTTATTAAAACATCAACTTTGCCATATGCCGCAATGGCTTTATCAAACAATTGTGTAACTTCTGTTTTTTTACTTACATCTGCTTGTATAGCTATTGCTTTTCCTCCTTCATCAATTATTGTACGCACAGTTTGCTCTGCCTCAGTGTTACTATTAGAATAATTGACAATAACTGTTGCACCATTTTTAGCTAATTGTATAGCTATCTCCTTACCAATTCCCCTTGAAGAACCAGTAACAATTATGACTTTGTTTTCTAATTTTTTCATAAGTTTATTTAATTGCAATTAACTGCTCTGCAATCAATGTTAAATTAGGTTCGGCAATTTCTGGAGTAGGTGCAAGTGGATACTGTTGTGCACCAGGTCGACTTACAAAAGCACCTCTCCAGTTTGCCCATAATGCACCAGCAATATCCCAACCGTGTGCAGCTATTAATAAACATTCATTTGGTTGAACTCCCATTTTTCGGGCTGCCCAGTCATATGCATCTGTATGTGGCTTGTATTTTCCTAAATCTTCTATGCTTAAGCGTTGATCAAAATAATCTAACAAGCCAGCATTTTTAAATTGGGTCTCTACACCAATATTAGATGAGTTAGTAAATGATACTAAGGTGTAGCCTGCTTTTTTTAAATCGGCAAGCGCTTGTTTAACTTCAGGATGAGCAGGAATAGAGCGTAAAGGTCCTAATATGGCTTCTTTTCCTTCTTCTTCACTCAATTTAATATTATGGTTTGCTGCTACCATTTGTAATGCTGCTGCACCAATAATTCCAAAATCATTATACTGCCTACCTACAGTAGAAACTAACGAGTATTGTAACATTGTTGTGAACCATAGTGGTAATAAATCGCTTCTATTGCCGAGAACTTTACCAACACTTTCTTTCATTGCAGTGAGGTCTAATAAGGTCTCATTAACATCAAAAAATAAAACTTTTGGTCTTTTAGTATTTGTATTCATCTCTGTATTTGTTTTGGTATTAGTGGAGAATCCGTATTGTGGCATTGCAGCGCTCGCTAAACCTAGTAAAGCTGATTTTTTAAGAAAACTTCTTCTATTATTTGTGCTCATAAATTTGTATAAACATACTTTATGGTATGTTGTTATTTTAATAAAAAATAATTAGGCTTTTAATCGTCTAATATAGAGTGTAAGCCCTTCAATGTATTCATCTAAAATTTGATCGTCATTATATAATTTTCTAAGGCCTCTTACACCTTCAAAAGCACTAATTAAATAAATAGCAACAGCACTGCTAGAAATAGAGTTATTAATAACGTTGTCCTTTTTTCCGCGTTCTAATAAATGGATTAAAGCTGCTTTCCATTCTTCAATAATGCGTTTTAAAGCTATTTGGTAAACTTCTTCTTGATCTGCAATTTCATTTATAAAATTGTTCATTGGGCATCCATGACGCTTGTCAAAAAGTGAAAATGACTTTAAACGACTAGAGAATGTAGTTTCTAACAAATCTAGAGCATTGCCTTCTTCGTATAATGGCGTAATCATGCCATCATATACGCGTTGTTGTAGTTTTGTACTAATGATTTCTAAGCCTAAATCTCTTTTGCTTTTGTAGTGGTAATAAAAAGCTCCTTTGGTAAGGTTAGTGGCATTCATTATTTTGTCTACACTCGTTGTTTTGAAACCATTTTGATAGAACAGTTTAAACGATTCGTCTAGAATTAACTGTTTGGTAAATTCAGATTTTAACTTTTGTTCCATGTTACAAATATAATATAAAAAATACTAGTTAGTATGTTTTTTATGGTTGAATGTTCGGTACGGAATTTGGATAATAACAAAATGTAAAGTATATTTGTCATATAGTAAAATTAATTTTACTTAATAGAAAATAAACTTGTCAATTATGAATACAGAAAAATTAATTAATTGCGAACGTAATCGATTTAATAAGATTATTAAGTTTAGACTACCACATCGTTTTATGAGAATTGGCGTCGCTATTGTGGTGTTATCTATAGTAATGATGTTTGTTCGTGCATTTATTATGGATGGAGAAACAGAATGGTTAAAACAATTATTGCAAAAAACACTTTTAGTTGGTATGCTTATTATGTCTATGTCTAAGGATAAAATTGAAGATGAGATGACCATCAGTTTGCGAGGTCAGTCTTATGCCGTTGCTTTTATCGTTGGCGTTATTTATGCTTTGATTATGCCTTATGTAGAATTTGGTGTCTCTAACGCGGTAAATTCGGGTGGTAAGGCCTATAAGGATTTAGGCGACTTTCAGGTTTTACTGTTTATGTTAATGATTCAGTTAATGTTTTATCATAACTTAAAGCGTTTTAGATAATGGAAAACACCATAAAAGTAGAACGTGCCATTTTAAGTTTAACTCAAGATGATTTGGCTAAGAAAATTGGCGTATCGCGTCAAACAATAAATTCTATAGAGGCCAACCGCTATGTGCCTTCAACGGTTTTAGCTTTAAAACTTTCTGAGGTATTTAGTAAACCTGTAAACGAATTTTTTAAGCTAACTAAGGATGATTAGTTTGTTCTTATTGAATCAATAAATCAATGAGATCTTTTAGACCTTCAGTAGCAGATTTAGCAATAACATTTACTTTACCATTATTGCTTAACGCTGGTTTAGGATCTATATAATAAATAGGTGTATCTGATTGCACGTAGTCAATTAAACTTGCAGCTGGATAAACTTGCATACTTGTACCAATAATGATTAAAATATCGGCTTCGTAACAAATCTTAATTGCAGTTTCAATCTCTGGTACGGCTTCTCCAAACCAAACAATATGCGGACGTAATTGGTGTCCTTTTTCACATATATCGCCTATGTTTAGATCTTCTGTCCAATCTCTGATATCGTGCTCATTGCCTGTACTTCGTATTTTTCTAAGTTCGCCATGAAGATGAACCACATTTGTACTGCCAGCACGCTCATGTAAATCGTCTACATTTTGGGTTACAATGGTAACTTTGTATTTGTCTTCAAGCATCACTAAATCCTTATGCGCTTGGTTGGGTTCTACTTCTTTTAGTTGTTGACGTCTTTCGTTATAAAAATTTAGAACTAATTCCGGATTTTGAGCAAAGCCTTTTGGCGAAGCAACTTCCATAACATCATGTCCTTCCCATAGACCATCTGCATCTCTAAATGTTTTTATTCCACTTTCAGCGCTCATTCCTGCACCTGTTAATACAACGATGTGTTTTTTCATAATTTAAAAATAGTTATTTTTGATATATGCAAGACTTAAAACTTTTAGAATATTTAGAGGGCTTTTTAACTGAAAATAGGAGAGAGCGTTTTAAAAGAGTACTTCCACTGCGTACGAAGCACTTTACTGTAGCAACGGAAGATGTTTATCAGTTGCATAATACAAGTGCAGTGATGCGTTCTTGTGATGTGTTTGGTATACAAGAATTAAATATAGTAGAAGAAGTTAATTCTAAAAGTATAGATAGAGAAATTGCAATGGGAGCGCAAAAATGGGTAGATCTTAATCGCTACCATTCTACAACAGATTGTATTAAAGATTTAAAAGCACAAGGCTATCAAATTGTTGCTACAACACCTCATATTGATGATTGTGAATTAATTGATTTTGATATTACTAAAAAGTCATGTTTTTTCTTTGGAAGAGAAACAGAAGGTTTGTCTCAACAAGTTATAGATGAAGCAGATTGTTATTTAAAAATTCCAATGGTTGGTTTTACAGAAAGCCTAAATATTTCAGTTTCGGCTGCCATTATTTTGCAACATGTTACGGCTAAATTACGCAAGTCTGATATAAACTGGAAGCTAGCTGAACGGGAAATTATAGAAAAACGATTTGACTGGATTAAGAAAACAATAAAAGATTATGATGCTATTGTTGAACGATTTAAAGAAATGAACTAGTCCTTTTTCTTCTTACGTTCCTTACTTCGTTTAATAACCTTGTACTCTTCATAACACTCGCTTATAGCATCTAAAATTTGAAGATCATTAGCCGTGTTTATAAAATCTTTAGAATAGTTACATTGGTTAACGATTTCGTCTAAATCAAATTTAGTGACTTGTAATAAAACCAATAGCATTTCTCTATCAAAACGACTAGCCAACTGATTTCTAATTTCGTCATCTTCCTTCATTTTCTTAAGCTTATGCATTTCATTCGGCTTTTTGCCAAACATATTGTATAAGAAATCTGCAGGATTAAAAATAGCACCTAAAACTTTAGTAGCAATATTGGGTTTGCCAGCCTCATAACCTTGACCTGGCAATCCAGAAATACGATAACGGTTGTTAGACGTCACAGGGATTTGATCCATATCTACCTTTAAATAACCTGTTAATTCTAGCTGCTTTACGGTTACTTCTTCTAAGGCTAATGCGAGTTCTGTCATTTGAATTTCTGTATCTCCAAATTTTAACCAGTCATTAGTAACACGCACTTTTATAGATTTATATCCAATATACGATAGATGAAGTGTATCATTAACTTTTGCCTTAATTTCAAATTCACCATCATCATTAGAAGCTGTACCAACAACTTGGTTGATATTTACAATATTAGCTTCGCTTAAAGGTAACTCTGTGGACGCACTAACTAAAGTACCTTTTACGGTTGTCGGTGTTTTTGTGGCTGTACTATCTTGACTATAGCCTTGGACCGTAGTTAAGCATAAAAAGAGTATTAATAAATATCGCATGTAGTTGTGTTACATTGTAAAGGTAATAAACAAAACGGATTTAACATATCGCGCCTTTATATTTGACTTAAAATTAACAAACTTAAGTTTTCAATGATTGAAATGAAAAATCCAAAACCTAAAGTAAATCTTCAAGTTTTGGATTTTTATACTTTCTAATAATGATATAGGAATAAAATTTTTATCTAATGAGAAATTAATCTCTACGTCTAGATCGTCTTGGTCTGTCTGACCCAGAGTTGCTAGATTCTGATCGTCTGTCTCCTCTAGAATCGTTAAACTTTCTGTCGCCTCCTCGGTCACTTCTATTGTCATCAGAGCGTCTACTACTTCTTCTATCACTACGATTACCAGAACCAGAAGAACGTCTTTCATTAGAGCGTCTTTCCCCTCTGTCATCTCTTCTGCGATTTCCACCACCAGAACGTCTGTCGTTTCCGCCACGTCCACGATTTCTATCGCGTCTTCCGCCACCACTGCGACCTCGATTTTCACTAACTTCAACGTTTACAAAACGACCTTCATATTTAAAGTCGGTAAAGAATGCTAATACTTTTTCTTGTAATGTTTTTTCTGTATTAAAGAAAGAGAAACTTTCCTTTACGTCAACTTTAAAGACATCATCACGTCCTAATTCTAATTGTTCTTTTAAGAAATCTTTCAACTTCATCCAATCAAAACCATCTTTACTACCAACGTTAATAAAGTAACGTGTGTCGTTAGATTGTTTTCCGTAATCGCGTCCGCCATCTCTATCACCTCTAGATTCTACTACACCTAAATCTTTTGATTTCTGGTAATAATTAAAGAAGCGATTAAATTCAACTGAAAAGAATTTTTTGATTAATTCATCTTTATCTGTATCAGCAAATAATTCATTTATACTATCTAAATGCTTATCAATTTCGTGATTTGTTTCTGTCGTATGAATTTTATTGGCTAAAGACATTAATTGTACTTCTACAATATCAGTACCAGAAGGAATGTCTTTTTTCTCAAATTGCTTCTTAATGATACGCTCAATGCTTTTGATCTTGCGTGTTTCACTTTTTGAAACAATAACCATTGAAACACCTGTTTTACCAGCACGTCCTGTTCTACCAGATCTGTGTGTATATGTTTCAATTTCATCAGGTAATTGGTAGTTAATTACGTGCGTAATATCATCTACATCAATACCACGAGCAGCAACATCAGTAGCAACAAGCATTTGTATTTGATTGTTTCTAAACGATTTCATCACTAAATCACGTTGATTCTGACTTAAATCACCATGTAATGCACCAGCAGAATAGCCATCTTCAATTAAGTTTTCGGCTACTTTTTGTGTGTCTCTTTTAGTTCTACAGAAGATCACAGAAAAAATATCTGGATTTGCATCTGCTAAACGTTTTAAGGCTTGGTAACGATCTCTGGCGTTTACTAAATAGTATTCGTGGGTAACGTTACTTGTACTTTCATTTTTATTTCCTACTGTAATCTCTGTAGGATCATACATGAATTTCTTAGCAATTGTAGATACCTCTTTAGGCATTGTTGCTGAGAATAACCATGTACTCTTATCATCAGGAGTATGTGATAAAATGTCTGTGATATCTTCATAGAATCCCATGTTTAACATTTCATCAGCTTCATCTAAAACGCTGTATTGTATTTTAGAAATATCAACCATTCTTCGGCTAATCATATCTTTCATACGACCTGGAGTTGCCACAATTATCTGTGCACCACGTTTAACTTGTCTTGCTTGATCAGAAATGCTAGATCCACCATAAATGGCAACCACATTTAAACCTTTACAATATTTACCGTAGTTTTTTAACTCGTTTGTAATTTGTAAACAAAGTTCACGAGTAGGCGATAAGATAAGACCTTGAGTCGTTCTGCTATCGATATCAATTTTTTGCAACATCGGAAAACCGAAAGCTGCTGTTTTACCTGTACCAGTTTGTGCCAAAGCCACTAGGTCTTTGTCTTCTTCTAATAAAAGTGGAATTGCTTTTGATTGGACTTCTGATGGTTTTTCAAAACCTAAATCCGTAATTGCGTTAAGAAGGTCTTCATTAAGACCTAATTCTTGGAATGTGCTCATTCTTGAGTTTTATGTATTCGATTATGTTCTGTTGGTGTTACAAGAGAAGCGAATCGACATACTAAACACTAAAACTTCTAGGTAACACATCCTCACTCTGAGGAATATAAAAATCCTAAATTTGGATTTTTTGCAAGGTGCAAAGGTAGTTTAATTTATTTAATAACCAATTATCCTTGATTTTATGCAAATTTTTAATCCAATTCTGCTATTAATTCTGAAAGAACTTGCTTAAAAGTGGCCATAGGTTGTGCGCCAGTTATTGCGCTTTTTCGGTTAAAAACAATTGTTGGTACAGAATTTACACCCATATTTTTCCATTCATTTTGAAGGCTTCGAACGTTGTAACGAGCATCCTCATCATCTAATTTTTCAAGAGCTTCTGTTGCGTTTAAGCCGACCTCTAATAGTGCTTGTTTTAAAATATGTCTATCAGAAACGTCTTTTCTTTCGCTAAAAAAGGCTTTGGTTAACGTCATTTTTAATTCGGTTTGTTTATTAAAATCCTTGGCGTATTCTAAAAGTACATGCGCATCAAAAGTGTTAACCATTCTCATATCGTCAAAATAATCGAATTTAAAACCTAAGTCTGCTCCAATTTCGGTCATATGTTTCTTAGATTCTTTTTGCTGTTCTAAGGTAGAGCCATACTTTTCAGTAATATGTTCAGTGACATTTTGGCCTTCGGTTGGCATATTTGGGTTTAACTCAAACGGTTGCCATTCTATATCTACTTTATCTTCAATACCTAATTCTGAAATTGCTTTCTCTAGCCGTTTGTAACCAATGGTACACCAAGGGCAAACCACATCAGAAACGATATCTATTTTTAATTTCTTTTTCATGTATAGTATAATTTAAATTAATAAACCTTCCGCAAGCACAGAAGGTTTATTGCTATTAATCAATGTTGTGGTTAATGGGATTATGAAACCACATTTTCTTTAGACCATGCGAATTTTTCAAATGCACCATCTACTGGTGTGTTTGCTATATGATTTGTATAGTTACTAATTGTTTTTTGAGATAATCCTAAAATTATATCTAAAACGTGCTTTTCTTCGTAACCTGCTGCGTAGAATGTATTTAATTCTTCTTCAGTTACATTACCACGATTTCTAACGATCGTTAAAGTCATTGTACGTAATGCTTCTAACTTAGAATCTTCTAAAGGCGTTTCATTACGTAATGCTTCTGTAATATTGTCATCTACTTTCATCATTTTTGCAATACCAGTATGTGCAGGTACACAATAATGGCAAGCATGCTCTACATTAATGGCTTGCCAAACAACAGTTAACTCATCCTCATTAAATGAAGATTGGGTAAATAACTCATGTAAGGTTTGGTAAGCTTTTAAGATTTGCGGAGAACTTGCTAAAACACCATGCAATCCAGGAATCATCCCAAAAGATTTTTGAGAGTTCTCTAATAATGATTTGCTACCTTCTGGTGCAGTTTCGATGTTGTGAATTTTTAAAGTTGTCATAATTTCTTGTTTTTATTTTAATATTCTGTTAATCTTATCTAAACGTTCGTTTAGTTATTGTGTAAAAAAAATGTTTATAAATTTTTGAAGATCATTTCTATGTAATCTTCAATCTCTTCTTTTGTGTTTACTCTAGATGCTGCTGCTAAACCATGTTTTGCTAGCAACAAATAGTTAGCTTGTTTTGTTATAGTTTCTTTGTCTTTAGAAGCATCTATTTCTAGCTTTTCAATAATTATGGATTTTAAATTATCCATAAAACTATTCATTTGCTTTTGAATGCATTCATCTTCTTTATCAGAAAACTCATTATATGTATTAGTAACAAAACATCCTTTAGTTTTGTCCCCTTTAAAATTAGAACTTACAGAGTCGTAGAAAAATTGTTTAATATCTTCGACACCTTTAGTTCCATTTTTAAATTTTTCTAAAACCGAGTTTACTCTTGATTTATAGTGTTTTAAACTCTCTAGAAATAATCCGTGCTTATTGCCAAAACTAGAATATATAGAAAACTTGTTAATGCCCATTTCTTTTTCGAGCATTTGCATGGAGGTTGTTTCATAGCCATTCTTCCAAAAAAGATGCATAGCTTTTTCTACAACTTCAGCTTCGTTATATTGTTTAGTCCTTGCCATTTTTAATTTCCTATAAAGAGAAACATTTTTATTACACAACAAAACTAAACAATCGGTTAGAAATAAAAAATACATTTAACATTTTATTCGGAAAATGCCTTATATATTTAAGAATTCAACTAATTGAGCAACGGCTTTTCCGCGATGACCAATTTTATTTTTTTCAGTTAATGAGATTTCGGCAAATGTTTTATCATAACCTTCAGCTTTAAACACAGGATCATAACCAAATCCACCTTCGCCATGTTTTTCGGTCGTAATTTCTCCTTTGCAGAGGCCTGTAAACGTGTGTAGTTTTCCATTAATATGTAAGGCAATAACGGTTTTAAATTGAGCACTTCGGTTAGATTTGGGCTGAAGTTCGGCAAGTAATTTTTTGGTATTGTCTTCTGCATTACGTTGTGGACCAGCATAGCGCGCTGAGTATACACCAGGTTCGCCATTTAGTGCATGTACTTCTAAGCCAGTGTCATCCGCAAAACAATCATAGCCGTAATGCGTTTTTAGATATTCTGCTTTTTGAATGGCATTACCCTTTATAGTAGATTGTGTTTCAGGAATATCTTCGTTACATGCAATATCTTTTAAACTCAAAAGTTTAATGTGAGGTGGAACAATAGCTTGTACTTCTTTTAGTTTATTTAAATTATTTGTGGCGAAAACGAGTTGCATAGAGTCTTTTTATTAATGTATTTTAGCTATTGTAAAAATATGAATCTAATAACTTTTTTTGTGTCAAATCAAATAATAATTGAAAAGCCTTATCATTTAAAATGTCTTCTCCTTTTTAGTCTTTGTTTGAATTGCTTATTTGTAAACGCGCAAGATATTGAAGATATTGATTCTTTGCTTGTAGATAGAGACTTAGATAACTATTCATTACGTTTATTTACCAATTTTAAAGCTAATAAATTTAGTATTCAAAATGACGACTATAAAGCTAGATTTGTACCGAACAATAGACACGGTTTAGGTATTGGTGTAGCAAATAGAAAAATAATTATTGATATCGCTTTTAATATAAAAAATGCGAATAAAGAGGAAACAAAAAAGTTCGATTTACAAGGTGTCACTATTTTTAAAAACCGACACTACACGAACTTGTATATTCAAACTTATAAAGGCTTTACGGCAAAGAATAATTTCGATGAGCCTTCCGTCTTTAGAGATGATTTGCGCTCAGTGAGTTTTGGTGTTAATTATTTATACACCTTTGATGATATTGAGTTTTCTTATGCACTTTTAAAAGCTGGTTTAGCCGAAAAAAGACACGAAAAAATATTTATCACTGGTGGCGTTGGTCTCTTTACAGGCTTTGATTATTTCTCGTCTAATTCTAGTATTTTAACAGAGACAACAAATATTTATTTTAATGAAGAGGCAGATATTAAGCGCTATCAAGGAGTTACTGCTGGTATTTTGGCTGGTTTTATTTCGTATTTTAAATTACCAGAAAATATAACTGCGACGGTTAATTTTATGCCAGGAATGGGATTAATGTATAAAAAAATCACAGATCAAGAAGGTAGCTATACACCAAAACACCCTATGCTTTTTAAGCTTGATTTTATGGTTGGCTTAGGCTATAATTTTGACAGATATTACGTGAGTTTAACTTACAGTAATGGATTATATACTACACATTTTGATAATGATAATAGATATCGCCTAAACCTTACGAATGCCAAATTGGCCATTGGTTACAGATTTAGAAGCCGAAACAATTAGTACTTTATTTGGTCTTATAGTAAATACACTTCCTATGTGTTTAATTGATAGCAAAGTATAAATTTTATAGATTTTTTATGATATTTATCAGCCTAAAAATAGCCTTAAATTTTTATCTTAGACAAAAGAATTATTAACATAAAACGAGATAAATTATGACTGTAAATTTTCAATACGTAAACATAGATACAAGCGAAACTCTTTCTGCATTAACAACAGAAAAATTAGAAAAATTGGCTCATAAATTTGAGTTTTTAATTTCTGCTCAGGTTTATTTTAAGCATGATGAAAAGGATAATGAATCTGGTAAAATTTGTAATATAGAATTAAGTTTACCAGGACCACGCATATTTGCAACATCTAATAAAAAGAATTACGAAATGGCTATGACAGAAACGATTAAAGATTTAGAACGCCAACTTAAAAAACGTAAAGAAGTTTTTAGTACACATTAATAAATACCGATGTTTAATTGTCAGAGGGTTTATGGTTTTTAGCGATGATGATATGGTTCATTTCTAAGAATTGTAAACCCTCTGTACAATTGTTCTATAAAGAAAAGCCTAACCATTTGATGCGAAAAGGTCATTTTAGATAATCCTAATTTTCCATTAGCTCTTTTATAAACGGCATCAGAAAATCCATAAGGACCTCCAATTACAAAAATTAAAGTTTTAATACCAGAATTCATGTGTTTTTGCAAGTAGTTAGAAAATGCAACAGAATCTAACTGTTTACCGTTTTCATCGAGTAAAATTAAAACATCAGAGTTTTGAGTTTTAGCTAAAATAAGGTCACCTTCTTTATCCTTCTGTTGGGCTTCAGATAAATTTTTAGCCTTTTTTAAATCTGGAATAACTTCAAAATCAAACTTTATATAATGTCCAAGTCGTTTGGTGTAATCTGCAATTAATGCTTGAAGATTTTTATTGTCCGTTTTGCCAATGGCTATGAGTTTAATACGTGCCACCTACATAACAATTTGGAACAGGGAATCTGCCTGATATTCTTCTGTTCTGGTTAGTACTATTTGTTTTTCTTCGTTCATTTTGAATTTGCTTGACTCTTCGCATAGCTTGAGATTTCATCTCTTTTTCCAAATCAATATACATTTTATCAATAAATTGTAGTGAATATTTCTCAGTATTGTTTTTTACCGCATTAAATTCTTTAATATATGGTTCCCAGTCCGTTTCTAACATCTTTTTAACCATTGCTTGCGTTAGCCTAGTGTAATAAAAGTAATGACCATTAGGTTTTAAAATAATTAAGCCTTGCTTTAAATTTTTAAAAAAAATGTTCTTCAAAAAATCTGGAATTTTTTCTTTGGTATGATGTTTTAAATCAAGATTGAAATCTACATTTCTAGAATAAACGTACTTTGGAATGGCGTTATTCTTTTTTGCGAATTTCACACATTTTTTCTGTCTCTCATCAAAGCCAATTCTTCTTTCTAAATATTTTTTTTCTGAAGAATTATCAAGTTCATCATGCTCTTTCTTTAAATACTGCGATTTTTTATAATGGGAGAAGCCTAAAATTGAATCTTGAAAAACTAAGATAATACTTTTGTCAAATTCCTTAATGTTTAAGTATTTTTTTAAAGCGTTCTGAATTTGAGGGAGTTCGGTTTCATTAAAATAACCGAAATCATAAGTTTTAATAAGTCTCTTTATAACTAATGAGTCTTGAATAACCTTTTCCTCTCTATATATAGTTTTAAGGACATTTTGATAATAGGTAGTTTCATCAATTTGCTCTAACTCCTCATTAATATATATTATTGGTTTAGAGTCATCTTGAGAATAGCTACAAATTGAAAATATGAATAGTATATAAATTAAACGGTTATTCATAGATTGTATTGATGTTAGTGAAACTAAATTACAACAATATTTCAAATATCATCTTTCAATTCCTATTTTTACATCAAATAAGTATTTAGTATGATTTCACAAGCACAATTCGATAAAGAAATAGAATTAATAATCTCTAATGCCATCCGCGAAGATGTTGGCGATGGTGATCATAGTTCATTAGCATGCATACCAGCTTCAGCGCAAGGAAAAGCAAAATTATTGGTAAAAGATACAGGTGTAATTGCAGGTGTAGAATTTGCTAAACAAGTATTTGCTTATGTGGATGCTGATATGACAGTGGAAACCTTAATTGAAGATGGAAGCCGAGTTAATCATGGCGATATTGTGTTTTATGTTGAAGGTGCTTCACAATCTATTTTAAAAGCAGAGCGTTTAGTACTTAATGCGATGCAACGTATGAGTGCTATTGCAACAAAGACTAGAGAGTTTGTTGATATTTTAGAAGGTACAGGAACCAAAATTTTAGATACGCGTAAAACAACACCAGGTATTAGAGCTTTAGAAAAATGGGCTGTAAAAATTGGTGGTGGTGAAAACCATAGATTCGCATTGTATGACATGATTATGCTTAAGGATAATCACATTGATTTTGCAGGAGGCGTTTCTAAAGCCATTAATTTGACTAAGGATTATTTAAAGGATACCAAAAGAGATTTAAAAATCATTGTAGAAGCAAGAAACCTTGATGAAATAAAAGAAATTTTAGATTGTGGTGGCGTTTACAGAATTTTAATTGATAACTTTAATTACGAGGACACGCGCAAAGCTGTAAAATTAATAGGAGACCAATGTTTAACTGAATCTTCTGGTGGAATTAACGAAAACACCCTTAGAAAATATGCCGAATGTGGTGTGGATTATATTTCGTCTGGTGCATTAACTCACTCCGTTTACAACAAGGATTTAAGCTTAAAAGCGGTATAAAAAAGCTCTTTGTAATTAAACGTCATAGTAGATGATGAAAGAGAGCTAAAAGCTAAATAATGACTAAACACATAGAAGATAAATTAGATAAGATTCCGGTTTTAAATATAATTGTGCGTTTTTTTAAGCAGATTAGATTACCAGGATTTGAAGGTTTATCCATTTATGATTTGCTAGAGCTCTACGTTATGGGAATCGTGAAAGGTGCACTAACCACAAGAGCTAGTGCTATTGCTTTTAGTTTTTTTACAGCAATATTTCCGTTTTTATTATTCGTAATTATTTTAATTCCGCATATTCCAATTCCAGAATTTCAAGCTGAATTTTTAGATTTTTTAAATTCATTTTTACCACCTCAGACTTCAGATTTTTTCATTTCGAATATTTTTGATAACATAAGTGGAAATGGAGGAGGAGGTCTATTGTCTTCGGTTTTTTTATTATCTATGTTATTAATGGCAAATGGTGTAAATGCTGTTTTTTCTGGTTTTGAAAATTCGTATCATAAACAATTAACTAGAAATGTATTTAAGCAATATATTTTTGCATTAGGTATCGCATTAATCTTAGCGATTTTAGTATTGTTAACCGTTGCGTTTTTTGGGTATTTTCAGATATATGTGATCGAACCGTTATATGAAAGCATTAATAAAGAAATGGTGTCTGAAGATAACTCTAGTGTTGGATGGATCATCTTTGCAAAGTATATGTTTTTTGTACTCATGACGTATTTAGCAACAGCAACACTATATTATTTTGGAACAAGAGAAGGCCGAAAATCTAGATTCTTTTCTGTTGGTGCTCTATTGACCACATTACTAATAATTTTAACCTCCTATTTTTTTGGGATATACATTAATAACTTCTCGCAGTATAATGAGCTATATGGCTCAATTGGAGGTTTGTTAATCTTGTTACTTTATCTGTGGTTAAACTCTAATATTTTGCTATTAGGTTACGAGTTAAATGCTTCGCTTCAGTTTTTAAGAAAGCATCCTAGAGCTAAAAAGCCTATTAACTTCAAGGATATTATTAGTTGAAATGTCTTAGAAATTCTTCTTTTCGTCGCACTGATATTGGCACTTGTGCATCATTAGACATTACTACGTAGCTTTGTTTGCCTTTAAAATATTGCTTAACGTGGTCTATATTTATTAAATGCGATTTGTGTGTTTTAAAAAACGAACCATCATCTAATAAATCTTCATAAAACTTAATAGGCTTAGAAACCATTGCTTTGCCATTCTTGGTAAAAATATGTGTGTAACTAGTATCGGCTTCTAAATGAATAATGTCTTCAACTTTTAAAGTTTCAAAGCCTGTTAATGACGGAATTGTAATTACCTTTTTTTGGTTAGGTTTTATGTTTTCAAATAAACTTTGAAGTTGTTGCTCTATGCTTTGCTGTGAAATGGTTTCTTTTAATCGCGAAACGGAAGCATTAAAATCGTCTGTATCAATAGGTTTTAATAAGTAATCAATAGCACTGAACTTAAAGGCTTTTATCGCAAAATTATCAAAAGCAGTCGTGAATATGACTTTAAAATTTATGGTGTCAATAGCTTGAAGAAAATCAAATCCTGTTTTTTCATGAATTTTAATATCTAAAAACACTAAATCTGGTTCTAGTTGCGGAACGAGTTCTAAGGCTTCATCAACCGTATCTATAACTTTTAAGACGTTAAAGGTATTAGGATGTCTATCAATTAAATTTAAAACACGGTCAGAGCAATGTTTTTCGTCGTCTATAATTATAGTTTTTATCATATTTAGTAAGCAAATTGCATTGGTAATGAAACATCTATTCTGGTGCCTTCGGTTTTATCAATTATTTCAACGTTTCCGTTAGTGTTTTTCAATTTATTGATAATCTCAATTCTACTTTTGGTAATCGCCATTCCCATAGATTTGTTTTCTGTATTAGCTTTGTTTGCTGTTGAGGATTTTCTACCTATTCCATTATCATCAACACTACAAATTAGCATATCATTTTCGGCTTTAAATGAAATGGTTAAAACACCAGAATTTTCCTTTAGCGCTAATCCGTGAATAATACTGTTTTCTATAAAAGGTTGCAAAATCATTGGTGGTACAAGGATGTTGTCTTCATCTAAGTTGTCATCTACTTTAATAATATAATCAAAGCTATTGTTAAAGCGTTTTCGCTCAATGTCTATATAAGTTCTAAGCAGCGAAATATCTTCACGCAGTATAATTTCCTTTTTCTCAGAATTCTCTAAAGTGAGTCGCATTAATTTAGCAAACTTGCTCAAATAATCGCTCGCAGACTGTGTGTCGTTTTTTAGAATATAATCGCCAATGGAGTTTAGAGAATTAAATATAAAATGCGGATTCATTTGAGAGCGCAACGCTTTTAATTCTGTATCAGAAACCTTGGCATTAAATTCAGCTTCTTTAGATTTAGAAACGGCATCTTGCTTTCTTCGGTATAAAATGAAACCGATGATGGCGGCTAAAACCAATCCTGCTCCTCCAATAATTGATGCATTTTTAATTGATTTCTGGCGTTCAATTTCAACTTGTGCTATAGCTTTGTCTTTATCAGCTTTAAACTGAATTTCCTTTCTAGAAATTTCTAATTTTCTATCAGCATTAATTAAACTATCTCTTAAAACAATATGTTCTTTATAATTGGTCAGTGCGTTTTTATAATCGCCTTTTTTAGCATATACATTAGCTAAGGTTGCTAAAGCACTATTTTTAGTAGATAAACTATTTAGACTTTCACTCAACTTTATACTGTTTGAAGCATAATACTCAGCTTTTTCAATATTGTTGTTTTGCAAGTACACTTCGGCTGCGTTAGTGTACGCTGTAACGCGTAAGCCTCCAATATTATTGGCTTCAATTAAATCTAAACTCTCTTGTGTATTTAATAATCCATCTTCTAAAAAGCCAGCATTTGTTTGTATTAAACCCAAATTGGTTAAAATATTTGCCATGAATATTGGCCGTTTGTTCTGTTCTGCACCAACCAATGACTTTTTGTAGTAATAAATGGACGAATCTAACTTCTTTTGTTCACCATAGACATTACCAATATAAAATTCGGTAGTGTATTTACTCTTGTTTTCTGGATTATGTAATAAGGTTTTAAAGCTTTTTAAAGCTTTAGTGTATTCTTGCTGTTCTAAATATATAAGACCAATATTGGTGAGAACACCAATAACATATTTTTGAAATTTTGGGTCTTTTTCAAAGACGTCATAGGCCTGTTGATAATACTCTAAACCATTTAATGGATTAGATAATAAGTAATGCTGAATAATGCCTAAATTATTATACGATATACCTATGCCTTTAGAATAATTAAGTTTTTTTGATATATCTAGAGTTTTGTTATTGTAAGTCGTCCATGTGGTATCAGCAGGTGTTAAAAACATCTTTCGTGCCACATACTTAATTCTAAGATTTACATAATTAGTGTCTTGCGTTTTGTAATTAGTAATGACGTTTTCTAAAGAGTCAATCATTTTATTCTGAGAAGCACAACATAGTGAAGTCAACAAAAAAACGATTATTAGGGATTTTTTCATTCGGTGAATCAATTAATAGCTAGGTTAAAAATAGTAATTAATTGTTGAAAACTGCCTACAAGTTCTACGTTAATATATTCAAAGTCAACGATAATAGGTTTGCTATGGTAATTAAAGATAAATCGTTGTTCCTTTAAATATAATTAATCTATAAAATGTAAATCATGAAAATAATACTGCAATCACTCAAAATCACTTTAACTTTTTTAATAATGGTAAGTTGTTCCAGTAGTGATGACTCAGATTCTGATGTATATGGAACTATTCAATTATCTGGGGCAGATACAGCTGTTGTTGGGTCTTCATTAATTGTTGGTAATATAGATTCTGATGCTTTAGATACCACAGGCACATCGAGTTCAGTAGTGCTTCTAGATAAAAATACAACTATTGAAAATGGCGAATTAGAATCTTCAGATTTTTCAAACGCTTTTATAATTGTAGCAGCAGAGTTTACACCTGAAGATGAAGCAGCAGCAGAGAAAACAATTTCAATGACTATTATTAAAAATGGAGTTCAAATGAGTTATGTGTGTTCCACACCTGCTATAAGCGCTGCAGATAATATGGATTGTGGTACAGGCTTCAGTGTAGATAAGGCAGAAAAGCAAGTTGTTTTTTCTAATACAACCGTTATCAATGTTGATAATGAGACTGTATTAACCATGAATGGTGTTATTCAATATGACTAATAATTAAAATCTCTAACTATGAAATTAATCAATCCAAACAAGCCTCATTTAGTAATAGTACTGTCAATGTTTATTTTGCTTCCAATTATCGGTTGGTCTCAAGTAAAACGTTTAAAACCACCAAAGAGAAATTCCAAAATAGAAAGTGTAGATAAATTTGTTAATCATTCTTTTGAGCTGTATTACAAAGTCTTTGTCTATGATAGCTTAACTAGAGCAGGTATTGAAGTGCCAGCAGAAATTGAAGATGAATTAATTGAACGAGCAGAAAGCGATGTAGATAGTTTGTGGCAAGAAGTTCCAGATATTGTAGATGACATTAGTGATGCTTCATTTATGAAACAAGCAAAGGCAACTCTTAATTTAAATCGATCTAAGAAAGCATTAAAATTCTGCATGTCTGCTGTTAAGGAATACTTTGTAGGCACAAAAGAAGACGAAGATTAAATAAAAACTTATGAAAAAAATAGTCACTCATTTTATTTTACTGATAGGGCTTTTGTCTTTAAATGCACAATCTTATAAAAGTGCATTTAGAGCAGATATGTGTAGTTGTTTAGAAGAAGAAAGTCTAAAAAGAACATTAACAGAAAATGCCTTTAAAACCTGTTTAAGAGAAACGTTACCAACGTATGCAGAACAGATTGATGCGAGTATTATTGAAGCTGATCCTCAACAGAAATATCTAAAAGGGCAACTGGCTAGAAAAGAATTATTACTTGCAATGCCAGCTGAATTAATATACACCTGCGATGCCTATTATAAGCATATTGATTATCAAAGAACAAGTAAAAAACTCATTTCACGAGAAAATGCAAAGGAAAGTGAATTAGAACGTTATGATCAAATGGTGGCTTTGTCTCCAACAGCTAGCGCTTATTATATGAGAGCCCAAATTCATTTTAAGTTGGGAAATTTAAAAGAGACGGAAGCTGATATTAATAAAAGTTTAGAACTCAACCCTAATAAGGAGAATTTTAAATCTACAAGGCATGAACTAAAGCTTTTAGCTTGGGTTTATGAGGAGCAAGAACTCTATGCTAAAGCTATCGCACTCTATGATAAAATTTATTTTGGAGAATTAGATTTAGAAGTGTTGAAGTTAAGAGCCCTTGCAGATAAAAAAAGAGGAGGAACGTTAGGGAATATGCCATCTGCAGCAGAATTAAATGAGCCAAATAAACAGGCGCAGGAGATAAAAGTTAATAGTAAACAAGATCGCCTAAATAAGAATACTCATAAAAAAACAAATAAAAATGCTAATAGAACAAGCAGTGATAAGTCGGTAAAAAAGACTGATTCTGCCTCGCTTAGAAAATTGTTCAAATTATAAACTAATAATTCAATCTCTCATTATGAAAAACAAGTATGTATTTACATTTATTTTAAGTCTGTTTTTATTCGCAGAAATGCAATCACAAAGTATATCTGATCCTGGCAAACTAGGTGTTGGTTTGGCATCATCTTTTCCGGCTTATGGATTAAGCGCTAAGTATAATTTTACGGAGACGCATGCTGGTCAAGTCATTCTTGGAAGTGCGGCTTATGGTTTTGGTACCAGTTCATTAGCTATTTCTGGTCGTTATCTTTATAATTTTGAATCAGGAGGTAATAAGCTGGTATATAGACCTTATGCTTATGGGCAATTAGGTTATTTTAGTGTAAAAGTAAAGTTTTTAGATGTTTCTGAATCCTATAACACGGTTTCGTTTGGAGTTGGTGGAGGAATAGAAGGTACTATTCCAGAATTTGTAGAAGGTTTGGCATTTAATGTAGAATTAGGCTATGTAGGAGGTTCTTTTGATAAAGGAATTGGGAGCTTTGCTGGTTTTGCGTACGGTGTTGGTATTCATTATTATTTCGATTTATAAATCTTATAAAAATTAAACTCATGAAAAAAATATTAATTTGTTTACTGGCCATAACATTGGCAAGTTGTGATACAGACGAAATTATTAGTCAGCTTGGTGAAGGTACTGTACAGGCAGATATTAATGGAGAAACAAAAACTTGGGAATTTGGCCCAAATTCATTAGGTGCTGTATTAACGAGCCAAATGGCAGGCTCTGAGGTTTTATATGCATTGGGTATTGCGGCATCTACAGATGGTGTTTCAGATAATTCAGTGAGTAGATCTATTGGTATTGTTGTATTTGTAGATAGTCCTGATGCTATTTTTTCAGGAGCATCATTTAGCACACCTTCCGATCTTGTTTTAGGGACGTATAGCTATGAAAATGGAACAACGATTATTGATGCAGATCAGACAGTATCAGCTACATTATACATTTCCTCAGTGGATGCCTCTGGAGAAAAAATGTCAGGGACATTTAGTTACGAAACTACTGATGAAGACACAAATACTACATATTCTATTTCTAACGGAAGCTTTACAGATATTCCATATCATTATGATTTTTGAATCTAGAAAATTTTAATTCTGTACATGTCTTTATTGTAAAATGCTCAATTTCAGTGATCTAAGTTATTTTTGACTAGGTTTTTTACAGTTTGTCGTAAATTTTTGCAGTTTTTATTGAAATTGTAGTTCTTTAATCTGTTGAAAATAAGAAGTTTGCGATTGTTTCATTAGACTGTTTCGCCTAAGTTTTTATGTGTAAATTCAATAGTATATAGAATTAATGATTTAATTCATTGTAGACACTATTTTATTTAAAATCGATACATCCTTAATTCTGTTCATTTCACTTTTTTATAATCAATAATTATCTGTCTATACATAATCTATTGTATTTATAGACAAGAATGCATGTGTTTAATTGCGTCATTGAAGTTTTTAAACATGTTTCAATAAAATTTTATTTAGCTATTAATTAATTCTTAAAAACAAAAACAAATGAAAACAAATTTTTTACTTTTTATTAGTGCATTTCTAGTAACAGTGAGTACATATTCACAAAACACTTGGATTGTTGACAATAATGCTGGTGCAACTGCAGATTTTACAGATTTGCAATCTGCAATTAATACATCGGTAGCTGGAGATACCATATATATACAGCAGTCTGAAACAAATTATGAGGATGCTACCGTGAACAAGTTATTAAACATAGTAGGTCGTTCGCATAGTGAAAATTCATATACTTCTAAAATGGATGTAATGACCATTGCAGAAACAGGGTCCGGTTCATTTATTAGTGGATTATGGATAGATGATTTGTATACTGAGAATAGTGCAATAATTACAAATATGAAAATTCAAAATAATTACTTAGATAGTGTTGATTTTTCTGGCACCTCAGTAATGAATAATTCGTTTCTATTAGGGAATGTTATTAATAGTGCAAGTGATATTAGAATGAGTAATTCAGTAATATCACATAACCTCTTCACAGGAGCTGGTATAATATTTGATTTTTATGATATAACTTTTAAAAATAATGTCATTCTCATAAATGATTATTCAAATGCAACTGGTTTAAATAACACCACGTATTCTGCAGCTAGTCCAAATAATATTACGGTAGAAAATTGTATATTAATTAAAGCAACAGGCACAGCAGATGTAACTAACTTTAGTTCTGGTAATGATGGTTTTGTGTTTGAAAACTGTATTAGTTACAATGCACAAGGTGGTTTTGTAAATTTACCCTTTGAAGGTGTGGATACTAACTTAAATGATATAGATCCTCAATTTTTAGCAGTATCAGATGCTGGTTTTAATGCTTATACAAATGATTATCATTTACTATCAGGTTCTCCAGGAATTAATTTTGGAAATGATGGATTAGATGTGGGTATTTATAACAGTGGATATAGTTTTAATAATTTTGGGTTTACTAATGGTGTGCCGCGTGTTTCTATTACAGCAATTACTAATACAGTTGCTGAGGGTGCAGATGTAGAGGTTACAATACAAGGTAATACAAATTAATAAAGATAATAATATGAGAAGAATATATATTATTATTTGTATTACGCTATTTGTAAGTAATATTAAAGCTCAGAGTATAACATCTGCTGAGTATTTTATAGATGAAGATCCAGGGATCGGAATGGGAAATACCTTAAGTGTTAATGCAAATACTGGTAGTATAAATCAATCTTATACTATTTCTATGGCAGCAGAAGAAGAAGGTGTACATTTAATAACTTTTAGAGTAAAAGATGATCTTGGAAGATGGAGTTTAAACGACAAGCAATGGGTCTATGTTTCAAAAACCAATACAGATTCAAATTCAGTAATTGTAGCTGCAGAGTATTTCTTTGATGATGAAGATGTTGGGTTTGGCGATAATATGTCATTAAGTATACCTAATGAGGCAAATCCTATAGTAACATCCACAATTTCAACCACGGACTTAGATTCTGGCATTCATATCTTATATGTTAGAGTTAAAAATTCTGAGGAAAAATGGAGTTTATATGATAGGCAACTAATTTATATCTCAGCTATTGGTGAAGTTTCCAATATTATTGCATTTCAATACTATGTTGATTCAGAGATAAATGGGCTTACTGATGTAAGTGTTAACCCATCTGAGCCATCACTAAGTAGAGTTATTAATGTAAACACTACAGGATTGTCTCAGGGAGATCATGTTTTTTGTGTAAGAACCAAAAATGAAGATGAAAATTGGTCACTTTACGATTGCGAAATATTTACAATAAGTGGTCAATTAAGTACAGATGAAAGTTTATATAATTCTATAAATGTTAACCCTAATCCGTTTATAAACACAATAAATTTCGAGGCTTCTAGAGCTGTAACTTTTAAAGAGGTTTCTGTTTATGACATTACAGGAAAAGAGGTTTATTCAACTAAAGAAGACATAAGAAACTTAGAGTTAGGGCATATAGAAAGTGGTATATATATATTAAGTTTATCTACTGAAAATGAAAAAGCAACCTTTAAGATAGTAAAGCAATAGTCAATTGGCGAGTTATGTTAAAAAACCATCTCAAATCGAGATGGTTTTTTTATTTAAAGGCATTACTTTTGATGTATGCTACATTTTATAGACGTCATTTTGCCCATTCCGCTTCAAAAGGCATTTACCTATCATATTACTGAAGCAGAATCTCAATATTTATCACTAGGTATGCGTGTGGCCGTACCTTTTGGTAAAAGTAAAATTTATACGGCTTTAGTTTATAGTATTCATCAAAATCCACCAACGGCTTATGATGCAAAAACCATTCATCAAATTTTAGATGAAACACCTGTAATTACTTTAAACCAATTAAAACATTGGGAATGGATTGCTAATTATTATATGTGTAGCATTGGTGAGGTTTTAAGAGCAGCAATGCCAAATGCTTTTTTGTTAGAAAGCGAAACTATTATTTCAAAAAACGAAAAAGCAAATATTAGTGAATCAGAATTAAAAGATGACGAATTTTTAATTTATGAGGCTTTGCAACATCAATCATCACTTAAAATTAATGATGTTGTTTCAATATTAGATAAAAAACGTGTTTTGCCTGTAATTAATGGCTTAGTAGAAAAAGGTGTGCTTAATCTACAAGAAGAACTCTATGAGAAGTACACGCCAAAATTAGTAAGGTATGTAAAGTTGCATCACAATCATAAAACTCAAGATAAATTACAAGAATTGTTAGAAGAATTGAGCCGTGCACCTAAGCAGAGGGAAGTGGTGTTAACATTATTTACCATGGAAGCATCACTTAATCAACCTATAAAAATTTCAGATTTATCAGAGCGAAGTGGAGCGTCTTCAAGCATAATAAAAACATTAATAGATAAACAAATATTAGAAGAATATCATATAAAAGTAGATCGTGTACAATTTGAAGGTGAAGGCGATGAAGATGCTAAACGTTTAAGCGAAGCACAGCAAAATGCCTATGATGAGGTTGAAGCTATTTTTAAAGAAAAATCAGTGGCCTTATTGCATGGTGTAACGTCTTCTGGTAAAACAGAAATTTATGTTCAACTCATCCAAAAACAATTAGAAATTGGCAAACAAGTATTGTATTTACTCCCAGAAATTGCATTAACTACCCAATTGGTCAATAGGCTTCAGGATTATTTTGGAGAGAAAGTTGCTGTTTTCCACTCGAGATATTCTGGAAACGAAAGGGTTGAAGTATGGCAAAATATGCTTTCTAATTCTGAAAAGGCTCAGGTTGTCATTGGTGCGCGCTCGTCGTTATTATTACCTTTTAAAAATTTAGGATTAATCATTGTAGATGAAGAACACGAGCAATCTTATAAACAATTTGATCCTGCACCGCGTTACCATGCAAGAGATGCAGCCATTGTGTTAGCTAATATATTTAAGGCAAAAACACTTTTAGGTTCTGCAACACCAAGTTTAGAAAGTTATTTTAATGCCAGCCAAGGAAAATATGGTTTGGTAGAACTAAACACGCGTTACAATAATGTACTAATGCCAGATATTGAGTTGGTGGATTTAGCAGATAAGTACAAGCGAAAACGCATGAAAGGTCATTTTAGCGATAGATTAATTGAAGAAATGACCGAAACCTTAGAAGAAGGTTTTCAAATTATCCTATTTCAAAATAGAAGAGGTTTCTCGCCAATTATAGAATGTACAACCTGCGGAACATCGCCTCAATGTCCTAATTGCGATGTAAGTTTAACCTATCATCAATATAGAGATCAGTTGCGTTGTCATTATTGTGGTTATAATGCTGTGATGTTAAAAACATGTCAGGCTTGTGGAAATTCAACATTAGACACTAAAGGGTTTGGAACCGAACAAATTGAAGAAGAAGTTAAAGTACTGTTTCCAGATAAGAAGGTTGCTCGAATGGATTTAGATACCACAAGAGGTAAATACGGTTTTGAGAAAATAATAAATAGTTTTGAGCAACGCGAAGTTGATATTTTGGTAGGCACACAAATGTTAACCAAAGGATTAGATTTTAGATATGTAAAACTCGTTGGTATAATGAATGCAGATAACTTGCTTAATTTCCCAGACTTTAGAGCTCACGAGCGCAGCTATCAGCTTATGGCACAAGTTTCTGGTAGAGCAGGTAGAACGGATTTGAGAGGTAAAGTGTTGATACAAACGTATAATCCACATCATAATATTTTACAGCAGGTTTCTACTAATTCTTATAAAGAAATGTTTGCAGAACAAATGAATGAGCGTTATAATTTTAAATATCCACCAATATTTAGATTAATTAAAATAACATTTAAACATAAGGATTATAACCGCGTTAATTTAGCAGCAGATTGGTATGCTAAATCATTAAAACAGTATTTTAAATCTAATGTTTTGGGTCCAGAATTTCCACCTGTATCTCGAATTAGAAATTTATATCACAAAAATATTTTAATAAAAATTCCGCAGCAGCAATCCTTAGGTAAAACAAAAGAGGTTTTAAGAAAGATTGATAATAGTTTTAATGCTGTCAAAGATTTTAGACCAGTTAGAGTGGTTATTAATGTAGATAATTATTAAACCAAAAAATCCTAAACCGAAGTTTAGGATTTTTTAAAATTATAATGTAATGCTTAAAATGTTTATGTAATGTTTCTACATGTTATTTAAAGCATCAACTAATTGAGTCTTTTTATTTCGACTCAATGGGATTTCGTAAGCACCAACTTCAACATTTTTACTGTTAAAGCGGTCAATTTTATCGAGATTCACAATATAAGATTTATGAATTCTTAAAAATTTACCTTCTGGTAATTCGCTTTCAAAAGCTTTCATTGTAGATAAAACCACGAGACTGTTTTCTTCAGTAACTACTTTTACGTAATCACCAAGAGCTTCAATCCATTTAATATCCTTAATATAAACTTTACGTTTTTTAAGGTTGCTTTTTACAAAAATATGTTCGCCATCCGTTTCATTAAAGTCCAGTTTTAATTTGTGTTGCTCAATAGCTTTTTCTACGGCAGTATTAAAACGTTCTTTAGTAATAGGTTTTTGAAGATAATCTGTGGCATCATAATTAAATGCTTTAAAAGCATATTCGGTTTTACCGGTAACAAAGATAATTTGGGGTTTGTTGTTGAGTACATCTAGTAATTCAAAACCGTTTAATACTGGCATCTCTATATCTAGAAAGATAAGATCTACTTTGTGAGTATTAAGACCGTTTTTTGTTTCTAACGCACTGCTGTACTCTGCAATAAGATTAAGTGAGGAATGATTCTCAATTAACTTTACAATAGAGAGACGCTGAATCGCAGAATCATCAACAACTACACAGTTTAAAGTCATAACATTATTAATTTTAGGTTAAGATATCGACAATAGTACGATAAATTCGGTTAAAAAACAAATATTACCGACAAAGCGTAATAATTAACATTAATTTTTATCGTTTTTTATGGGTAAAAAGCTAGGTTTAAAAGTAGTTGAGAAACTAGTTGTCAATTATATAATAAATATGTATTTTTGCAGCCGTTTTAACAATAAACAAAATTATTTATTATGAATCATTATGAAACTGTTTTCATCTTAAATCCCGTTTTATCTGAAGATCAGATAAAGGAGACAGTAAAGAAATATGAGGATTTCCTCGTTTCTAAAGGAGCTAAGATGGTATCAAAAGAAGATTGGGGCTTAAAAAAATTAGCTTACCCAATTCAAAACAAAAAAAGTGGTTTTTACCATTTATTTGAGTACACTGTTGCTGGAGAAGTAATTGAACCTTTAGAAGTAGAGTTTAGACGTGATGAGCGTTTTATGCGTTACTTAACTGTGAAATTAGACAAGCATGCTATTTCGTGGGCTGAGAGAAGAAGAGAAAAACTTAAAGTAAAAGCAAAAGCAAAAGCGTAATTATGTCATCAATAGAACAACAAGCAAAAGGAAAGAAAGACGGAGAAATTAGATATTTAACACCGTTAAATATTGAGACGTCTAAGACTAAGAAGTATTGTCGTTTTCAGAAATCTGGAATCAAGTATGTAGATTATAAAGATGCAGATTGGTTATTAGGTTTTGTTAACGAACAAGGTAAGTTATTACCAAGACGTTTAACAGGAACTTCTTTAAAGTACCAAAGAAAAGTATCTGTAGCGGTAAAAAGAGCTAGACATTTAGCTTTAATGCCATACGTAGCTGATTTATTAAAATAAAACATCATAACAATGGAACTTATATTAAAACAAGACGTTGATAATTTAGGATTTAAAGACGATATTGTATCTGTTAAGAACGGTTATGGTAGAAATTTTTTAATTCCTCAAGGACAAGCTGTAATGGCTACTTCTTCTGCTAAAAAAGTATTAGCAGAAACTTTAAAGCAAAGAGCTTTTAAAGAAAAATCTATTATTGCTGATGCAGAAAAAACTGCTGAAGGATTAAGAGGTTTAGATATTAAAATAACAGCTAAAGCTGGTACAGGTGCTACTGCTGGAGATAAATTATTTGGTTCTATTACCAATATGGATTTAGCTGCTGCACTTAAAAACGCTGGTCATGAAGTTGACAAAAAGTTTATCGCTATTACAGGTGGTAACATTAAGCGTTTAGGTCAGTATGAAGCTGCAATTAGATTACACAGATCAGTAACAGTAGATTTAACTTTCGATGTTATTGCTGACGCATAATCTTACTTAATACAATTTTTAAAAACCGTTTAGTTTACTAAGCGGTTTTTTTGTAATTTTTTTTTCAGAACACAATTAATATTTTCCCGTTGACCTAGCTGAATTCATTTATCACAATGGTCATAAAATTGATTTATTATGAAAAATTTTCTCTACCTATTACTAATTTGTGCGGTTTTTAGCTGTAAACAAGGCACAGAACAAAAAACTATTTCCGAGACCAAAGCGTCTAATCTTTTACAACTTTTTAAGGCCTCGCATTCAGATTATCCCAACATTAGTGTGCATCGTGGCGGAAAAGGACTTTTAAATTATCCTGAAAACTGCTTAGAAACCATTAAGTATATCAACGACAGTATTTATGCTATTTATGAAGTAGATGTAGCACAGACTAAAGATGGTCAACTGGTATTGTTGCATGATAAATCTATTGACAGAACAACTAATGGCAGCGGTAAAGTTGGGGATTTAACTTATGCTGAATTAAAACAATTTAATTTAGTTGATGATTTTGGCAACGAGACTGAGTTTAAAATTCCTCTATTTTCTGAAGTTTTATCATGGTGTGAAGAAAACAATGTGGTTTTAACCGTAGATATTAAAAAAACAGTTAGTCAAGAAACTGTTATAGATGAAATCAAAAAGCAGGCAGCAGAAGACGTTACTATAATAATTACCTATAACATTGACCAAGCCAAAACCGCTTACCAATTAGCTCCAGATTTGTTGTTATCAGTTTCTGCCAGAAACGATGAAGAATTCGATAGGTTATTAAAAACTGAAATCCCGACAGATAATATGCTTGCATTCACTGGTACGCGCTTATCTGATGCCTCTTTGTTTAAGAGATTACATGATTATAATATTGTATGTATGTTAGGTACTTTAGGAAATTTAGACAAAAGAGCAGAGGCTAGAGGAGATGATATTTACATGGAATGGAAAGCGCTAGGTGCAGATGTTTTAGCAACAGATAGACCTTTTGCTGCATATAAAGCTATAAATAATTAAATAAATAGATTCTGAAATAAGTTCAGAATGACAAAACAATGTTGAAATGAAGTATTCAAGATTAACGAAAGAACAGTTTGAAGAATTACACCAAGAATTCATTAATTTTTTAGCTACACAATCCATTACTGGTGATGAATGGGAAGACATTAAAAAGAATAAGCCAGAAACTGCAGAGCAAGAGCTCGACGTATTTAGCGATTTGGTTTGGTTAGGTGTTTTACAGAAAGTTCAATATTTAGAACATATTTCGCCACAACAAATTCACTTATTTCAGTGCAATGAAAATAGCATGCGTTTAATTGCCCTAAGAATTGAAAATAAACGTGTAGATTTTACAACTAAAGAAGGTTTTAATTGGTTACGCGATAATTTATTATCTGAATCTGTGGAGTTTTTTAATGCTAAAAAAGACTATTCAGACGATAAGTATTTAGATATATTTAAAATGATTCAGTCTGGCGCAAACATTACTAAAGGAGAATTGTTTGAGTACTTTGCTAATTTGGTTAAAGGAGCTTAAATGCCACCAGATTGTTGTTTTTGTTCAATGTAACGCTTTTGTTTAATATCTTTTTTCTGTCTTTCTACAGAACCAAATTTACGATGGTAAGGCAATGGTTTATCATAAGGTTTATCAACATCATCTAAGAGAATGTTCCTGATAAAAGAGTTTAGTTTTAATAAGAATGCTTTCAAAATTTTTTTATTTACTCATAACGCAGACTCTCAATAGGATCTAGTTTCGCTGCTTTTGTAGCAGGATATAAACCCGATACAACAGCAACAATAAATGCTATACTTGTAGCCCAAATCATGGCGACCCAAGGTGTAGAAAATTCCAGATCGAAACCATTGGCAACAGCCCAACCGATTAAAATACCTAGAATGATGCCTAAAATTCCACCAAGTTGACCAATTATTATGGTTTCCATAAAAAATTGAAATGCGATAGTTTTACGCTTTGCACCAAGTGCTTTTCTTACACCAATTTCGCGCGTGCGTTCACTCACGGAAACTAGCATTATATTCATAAGAGCAATTGTAGATCCAAAAATGGTAATTATACTTATAATCCATGCAGCAATATATAATGCCATTGTATTTTCTGCCACACGATTAAGTAAATCGTCACTGCGCTCTATACCAAAATCATTATCTTCAATTGGGTTAAGCCCTCTTATATTTCTAAAGGTTAAAATAGCTTCTTCTTGTGCAGATTCTAGCATATCAGTTTTATCAACTTTTACACTTAAGTTGTAGTTAATATTAGCATTCGTAAAAATAGAGCGTGCTTTTTGAATTGGCATAAACACTCTTAAATCTTGATTATTGCCAAACGTTGATCCTTTTTCTTTTAATACACCTATAACTTTAAATTTAGAACCTCTAATGCTAATCGTTTTATCTATAGGATTATCATCAGGAAATAAAGCTTTCTGTAGATCGCTACCAATAACGCAAACGGCATTACTGTTATCCACGTCAAAAACATTGAGCGAGCGACCATTTTCAATTTCTAAACCAGAATTTTCTATATAATATTCATTAGCTCCCAATACGGCAACTTCAGGATCTGTTTTTTTACTTTCATATTTTACCTCAGCGGCAAAAGTGCCCATAAATGAAACCGCAACTTTAGTAAATGGGTAATTGTAATTATCTTCGAAAGCTTTTACATTTCTATAATCAATAACCGGATTAATTTTTTGACGTTCTCTACTGCTTTGACGTTGGTTGGTAAATTCGTAACGCTGAATATTAAATGTGTTAGAACCCATCGAAGAAAAATTACTAGTAATCGTATTTTCTAGAGCAGACACACCACTTAAAATTCCTACTAAAGCCATTATACCAATGGCAATAATTAAAACCGTTAATATAGTACGAAGTAATTGACCTTTTATAGAGTCGAAGGCAATTCTAATATTCTCTCTAGCTAATGAAAACATAGTTTTTAGTCGCGTTAGTTGGGTTGTTTTAAGTATAAGACTACTTAATCCGTATAAAGTTACTATAAAATGAAGATATCTTTATAAGACCTCTGAAAAATATAATATTTTTGTGTTGAATTTTAAGTTCAAAATTAAGTTTCACTAAAAGAGATTCCTGCTTTCGCAGGACGTTAACATGGCACAAAAACCAAGCATCCCAAAAGGTACAAGAGATTTTAATGCAGCAGAGGTTGCAAAACGTTCTTATATAATGGAAACTATAAAAGAACAGTTTCAGATTTTTGGATTTCAACCTATTGAAACACCAAGTTTTGAAAACTCAGAAACCTTAATGGGAAAATATGGAGAGGAAGGTGATCGTTTGATTTTTAAAATTTTGAATAGTGGTGAGTATTTAAAAAAGATTTCTGATGAAGATTATAATGCTAAGTCTGAAGTTAAAATAACGCCTAAAATTTCAGAAAAAGCATTGCGTTACGACCTCACAGTGCCTTTTGCACGTTACGTAGTACAGCACCAAAATGATATAGAATTTCCTTTTAAACGTTACCAAATTCAACCTGTTTGGAGAGCAGACCGTCCACAAAAAGGACGGTTTAGAGAGTTTTTTCAATGTGATGCAGATGTGGTAGGTTCTAAATCGTTGTTTCAAGAAGTAGAATTTGTTCAGCTTTATGATGCGGTTTTTTCAGCTTTAAAATTAGAAGGTGTAACCATTAAAATCAATAACCGAAAAATTTTATCTGGTATTGCAGAAGTGATTGGTGCACAAGATAAACTCATCGATTTTACAGTCGCTTTAGATAAGTTAGATAAAATAGGCGAGGAGAAAGTAAAAGAAGAAATGCGAGGTAAAGGTATTTCTGAAGACGGTATAACTAAGCTTCAACCTTTATTTACATTAAAAGGCGATTTTGGAGACCAAATAGAAAGTTTAAAATCTATTTTAAGTGCATCCGAAATTGGACTAAAAGGTATTGAAGAATTAGAATTTATAAATACGGCCATTTCAAACTTAAAATTAAAAACAGCCATCTTACAATTAGATGTTACCTTAGCTAGAGGTTTAAATTATTATACAGGCGCTATTTTTGAAGTCTCAGCGCCCGAAGGTGTAAAAATGGGATCCATTGGTGGAGGTGGTCGTTACGATGATCTTACAGGAATCTTTGGTTTAACAGATATGAGTGGTGTTGGTATTAGCTTTGGCTTGGACCGAATTTATTTGGTTTTAGAAGAATTGAATTTGTTTCCAGATACTATTACAGATTCTACGAAGGTTTTATTTATCAATTTTGGAGATAAGGAAGCGATGTATAGTTTAGGTGCTGTAACTAAATTGAGAGCAGAAGGTATAAAAGCCGAGTTGTTTCCTGATGCTGCAATTTCTGGTAAACAAAAGAAAAAGCAAATGAATTATGCGAATCGTCGCAATATTCCATTTGTAGTTTTAGTAGGTGACCAGGAGTTGAATTCAGAGGTGTTTACATTGAAGAATATGGAGTCTGGTGAACAACAAGAAGTTACTTTTAATGATTTGTTGACCAAGCTAAAATAAAGAAAGCCTCAACCATCAGAGATTGAGACTTCTTATCATCAACTAAAAACAATTTCTTATTTTATTATAACTTTTTTAGTTACAAATGAACCCGTTTCTGTCTGGAGCTTAATAATATAAGTTCCAGTACTTAAATTCTTTATATTGTATTCTGAATATGAATTTTCTTCAATGTTGGTATTTGTGTAAACCAATTGACCTAATATATTAAATAACGTCATAGATTTTAATGCTATTAGGTTAGGATTAGCTATCACAATTTTATCAAGCGTATTTGAGTATAAAACATCTATACTGTTTTCTGCTATATCATCTATACTTAAGGCTTCTTCTTGTGTGCCAAAAGTTATTTCAAAACGATCTAAATATTCACCAGCAGTTAAAAATATGTTGTAGTTACTTGCTTTTAAATCATGATATATATCTAAATCTATATCATGTAAGTAAACATTAAACTCATTTGGCACATTCTCTAATTTATCAATGTTTATTGTATTAACACCATCTGTATTTGTTTTAATACCTAGAGGATATGTTGTTGTAACTTCAGCTTCATTACTTCCTTGAATGATATAGGCTTGGTCATTTATTCTCCAAAACATATCATCAATTTGGACTTCATTTAGTAAACCATCATAAGCCCAATCTACACCAGTTGTAGTATTCTCGTCTATTGTTAGTAATAGCTGTCGTTTTATAGTGTTTACGGACTTGAAACCGATTCTAAATTTCATTCTAAGATCATCTTCAATTAAGCCATCTTCAGCTTCTGCATCAGTTGCTGAAGTATCTGAAAAAGCATTACGTAAAAATACAGATGTGCTATTTTCTTTACTGAAAATACGCTGTCCATTGTTAAAATTAATTGTTCCAGCGTACTGACCAGTAATAAAAAAGCCTTGTCCAATAGGTATATAGCGTCCTGGTTCTTTGGTAGGTGTTTCTCCTGATGCTAATCCAGGATGATTGTCTGCTTTATAGGCTGCTGCAACTGCACCAGAATAGTTGTAAGTTGCATAACCACCTTGATAATCTTGTAAAACATGAGAGCCTCCTCCCCAATGTTCCCAGAAATAAAGTGTACCACTTATTCTAGGTTCCGAATTTGATTGGGAAGCATCATTAGGTAAAAGTTCTGGACCATTGTCTCTTATAAAAATATTTGCATCTATTGCAGAAGGATAAGGGTTACCTACTAAATAGTCATTTTCTGCAGCTAGTGTAAGGTTAATATCTCCATTATTAGGCTTACCGGAAAACACATAATTTTGAGGTGTTGAATTAGAGCCTGTCCCTGGACCTTTCATAGTAAAGCCTTCTCCAGGATAAATTCTGCCCGTACGTCTTATATGTTGCCAAGAGGAATAGTCTCCAGTGGGTAGGTTTGCGTATTTCCAAATCCAATAATCCGCGATTTTAATAGGATCTCCTTCTGAGCCATTATAGCCTGAAGAAGAAAAATTAATGTCAATAGGGTCATCTGCATCAGAACCATCTTGCATAATGTCAGTAATTCTAAAGTTAACAGCAGTTGAATTTTGACGTTTTACTGGTGATGACCAATAATTATAAGTGTAAGTGTCGGCTGTTCCTTGCTGATCGCGTTCTATTTTACCAATACTATTATCGTCTAATAAACTGTCTTCTCCTTGTACTAGTTGTGATTCATTTTCTAAATCTATAAATCCATCTAATTTTAAGTACCAAGAAACGTTGAGTTCAGAATCATTATTTACATGATATTCTATGGGGTTGTCGTTAGCGTCTTTTTCATTGATAAACAGACCTAAATGTTTCTGCCTATCGTCAAACATTACATCATTGTGTAAAACTTTTACAATAGACCAATCGTAGGTTATAGCATCTTGCCCAACAACACCATCTTCAGTACTATTTACAGCATCACTTAAAGATCCACTTTGTTGGGTAATAAAAGGCATTGGCGCAGATTGGTATTCAATTTGTTTAATATTATAAAGTTTTGCACCAAAACCAGAATCAATAGTTGATGTTGTTAAGTTATCAGTAACATCGCCTTTAAAGTTGTCTAACCTATAATATTTAACAAGGTTAGACCATAATAAAGGATTTATATTTTCAGTATTGATAAAATCTGTAACATCTCTTGGAATCTCTGTTCCTCTTATATTAGTTCCGTTTTGTTCAATTTCTTGATAGACAATTTTGTGAATTTCATCTTCTGATAATGCTTTGTTAAAAAGTCTTATTTCGTCCATATAGCCTTGATAGAATAATGGGCTTAAATCATTATGTCGTCTTCCTAAGTAAAAAGGCGTAGTATCAGCATCAAGAACACCTTCATCTAAGTTTAAATCTGTAACGAGTTCGCCATTGATATAAACTTTAATGCTATTGGCATCATCACTATATGTTGAAGCGACATGAACCCATTGATCTGTGGGTAATTCTAAACTGTTTATATCTTTTCCGTTAACTACGGTAAGCAAACGACCATCGTCTCTAATTTTCATAGAATAATTGTTTTGCCCAAACAAATAGCTATGTCTTCCTGCACTTTCAGAATCAATTTTAATCCATCCCATTAATGAAATTTGAGGCCAACCGCTGAATAAATTTTGATCTTGTATATAGTCGTTTCTACCATCAAAATAAAGTTGAAGTTTTTTATCTAAGTTTCTGGGTGAGCCAAATGCATCATCATCAGTATCAAATGTATCTACAATGCCGTCATTGTCATTGTCTACACTACCATCAATAACACCATCACCATTAGCATCTAAATCGGCATATAAAGTCTGGGAGATGTCGTAAATATTAGTGTTATTGTTGTAAGTGTCTATATAATCTGGTATGCTATCTACATCACTATCTAATACAAAATAGGTGTTTCCATTACCTTGGTTTGTATTTCCATATGCACTAGACATTGTGTTTCCATTATGAAAATCATAAATATCTAAAATACCATCGGCAAAGAATTCTATTGTGCCATCAGAGTCATAATCTTTCTCTCTTACATAATCTGTATCTGGTCCATCACCAACGCCATCACCATCAATATCGCCATCACCATTTTGATAGGATGTATTGCTAGAGTTTCCAGCACCAGATTCGTCAACATCAAAGATTGAATCATTATCACTATCTAAATCAATAAAATTTGGAGTACCATCGTTATCAGAGTCAAGAATAGTTAAGCCTTCTAAAGTATCATGCATTCCATTACCGTCAGAGTCTACCCAATTTGAAATTAATGCTTGACCATTACTTAAATTACCATAACCAGCTTCAACAATATCAGGAATTCCATCGTTGTCTGAATCTAAATCAAAAACATTTGCGATACCATCATTATCTGTATCACATAAGGTTTGCACAATAGAAATGTCATCTATAGCTAAATCATTTCCTAATCCACCAGTTTCATTATTATAAAAGAATACATTAAATTCAGATACATTGAATGTTAAATTGGCAGAGAAATTATGCCAACTATTTTCTGGATCTCCATTAATAGAAGGCGGAATATCTCCAGTCGTTAATCCTGCTAATAAATTACCACTAATATCTCTAAATTCCACACGAATATCTGGTCTCAGCCTACTATCAATATTATTGGTTGTTGAGGTATCTAAATTAAGTACCCAAAAACTATAGGTAATCGGTACATTAGGTAAGGATCCTGTGATACTCGCTGTGTAAAATAATCCTGTATCGTAAGAAGCATTGAACATTGCCATTCTACCATTGCTATCTCCTGGTGTATGATCTTCTCCTGTATACCAAACAGAATCTGCCCAAGCAGCTACTTCCCCATTTGGAGTTTGATTAACACCATCACCATTTCCGGCTTTATAATAAACCGTATACTCACCATCGTTTAAATTGTGGTCTGTATTTTCTCCTGCAGCATCTTCGAAGTTATATGATGTTGCAGCATTGTAGGTCGTATTAATGGTAGTTCTATTGGTACCAACTCCAAAGGTTTCATTTAAGTATTTATAATTTGTGGAAATAGCAATATTTGAGTTCTGACACGCTAATTCCTCGTCAGTATCCATTATTCCATCGTTATCATCATCAATATCTACATTATCAAAAACGCCATCACCATCACTATCAAAACAGTTTTGATTGGATTGGCCAATAATGGTAAATTCATATGGGTTTTCGTCTAAGTCATCACTATTTATAGTTACTATAGCTGGATTTAGATTACTATTTACAGCATTATATTGAATGGTAAATGTTGTAGTATTAGATACTGAAATAGGACTAGAATAGCTTGCACCTATAATGGAGAAGTCAGTATTGTTAGACAATGATATATTTGATATATTTAAATCTGAATTTCCTAGGTTTTCGATTGTAAATGTATGTGATATAGGAAAACCAACATCCGAAGAACCAAAATCTGTAAGATCATTAATATTTGGTGTTATATCTCCATTGACAATTGAAATTGAATTACCTTGAACTTTAAAATCTTGTGAGAACGAAAAGCTGGTTAAATGAATAGCACATACAAATAAGATATATTTCCATTTTATTGGAAGTATCGAAATTTTCATAAGTAGATTTTTTAGCTTGGGACTAATTCTTCGACAAACCTACAAGAATTATCTATAAAATGCAAATAAATACGATTAAATGCATTCGTTTTTGAATTTTCATTAACTCAACATGAATCATTTAGTGATTTTATTGTCTAATTATGTAAAATCTTATCTTAATTAAATAATCGTCTAATCCATGATTCTATTAAGTTGATAATGTACTTCTTAGTGCTTATGATGTATTTGATAGAGTAAAATTAAATCTTGTCGAAAAACATGCGATTTTGATGTCTTCAATATTAGATTTTATTACATTCAAAGCTTATTAAATAATTAGCTATCATATATTTATGGGGAAAATAAAATATAGCCTATTATTAGTCATTGGTCTTGTGTTTGGACTATTAGGTGGTTATAATATTATAGAAAAGGTAACAGAAGAATCAAACATTATAAAATCTTCTAATTTATTTCCAAGTGCTACAATTAGTGGGGGTGGTGTTACCGTTTGTCAAAATGAAGAGCCAGCGCCACAAATTACCTTCACAGGCTCAGCAGGTACACAACCTTATGTTTTTAGTTACCGCGTAAATGGAGGAGCTATTCAAACAGTTTCTACAACAGGAACAAACAATTCGGTAAATATTGCCGCAGACATTAGTAATGTTGGTACAGTAACTTATACGCTAGTAAGTGTTGAGGATGATGTACCAGAAATATCAAATATAAACGAAAGTGTACAGTTAACGGTTATTCAATCACCAGACGGAAATTTAGGAGGTACAGGTTCTGGTACAACATTTAATGGCTTGCCAGTTTTTAGGCAATGTATTAATTCAGGTTCAGAATTTACGTTTACAAATTTATCTTCTACACCTGCACTTAATACGAGTTACACCATAAATTGGGGAGATAGTTCACCAGATTTTACTGCGAACAATTGGTCTAGTACAACGCATAGTTATGGCGTAGGTATCTATAATTTAACCTATACCATAACAGGCAGTAATGGCTGTGATACGGTTACCGATTACACAGTTTTTGTTGGTTCTAATCCAGCAGTGTCGCTAGGTAATCCTGGTAATACAGATATTTGTAATATAAACCCTTTAACGTTTCCTATAACGGGAACTGAAAATAATCCACCAGGAACGACTTATACTGTCACTTTTAATGACGGTTCTGCTCCTGAAGTATTTAGTCATCCGCCTCCAGCTAGTGTCACACACTCGTTTGATATGTCATCTTGTAATACCACGAGTTCTGATGGTACTAACACTTATGAAAACTCATTTTCGGCAATTATTGTAGCCTCTAATCCTTGTAGCACATCTTCAGTTGGTGTAGTACCAATTTATGTTTCTATTGCTCCAGAAGCTAGTTTTACTGGTGATGATGTTGTATGTACAAATCAGCCAGCATGTTTTGAAAATACATCTATAGGTGACGAAAATAATGGATTAGGTAATTCTTGTGATAACAGCCCTAATATTATATGGGAAGTAACACCTGCAACAGGTTTTACCGTGTCTAGTGGTTCAATGGGAAATGATTTTGGAAGTAGCGATCCTAGTCTTTGGTTAGCCGGCTCTGATAATATATGTTTTAATTTTACTCAGATTGGAACATATGAAGTGAAATTAAGAACAGGTAATCGTTGTGGTATGGATGATATCATTAGAACCATTTGTGTAGAAGATGATTTAGTTCCTATGTTTTCAACAAATGTTTCTGAAGGCTGTATTCCGCTTGAAATAAATACAACTAATACTACAGACGAATCTAATAGCTGTGTAACGCCAACTTATTTATGGGAAGTAAATTATACTTCAGAATTTTGTGGAACTACAGCAACTTGGGCTTATACTAATGGAACGGATGAAACCACAGCCAGTCCATCATTTCAATTTGATACAGCTGGAACTTATGAACTAGTGATGACGGCAACTAATTCTTGTGGCGACTTTTCAACATCACAATTTATTGAAGTAAGGCAACCACCAACAGCAATCATTAATGAGGTTGACGATGTTTGTGGAGCGGCAAGTATAAACCCGGTTGCAACGGTAGAAATTTGTGCAGATACATCAGATACTATAACATACAGTTGGTCTTTTCCTGGTGGAACACCTTCAACTTCAAATCTATTAAACCCAGGAACAATAGATTACGGAACAGTTGGTGATTACACCATTTCTTTTAGTATAACTAACGCTTGTGGTACAACAACTGTAACTGAAGATTTTTCTGTTAATGATTCTCCTAGTATAACAAATACAGATGTTTTACAGACTATTTGTTCTGGTGCGTCAACAACAGAAATAAATTTAACAGCAGATAACCCTTTAACTACGTTTAGTTGGGTGTCTAATAGTCCTTCAGGATTAACTGGTTATCTTCCTAGTGGAACATCGAATTCTATTCCTTCACAAACGATTGTAAATTCTACAACGAATAATATTTCATTAATTTACACGGTTACTCCAGAGATTAATGGATGTGAAGGGGATCCTTTAGATTTCGAAATTGTTGTTATTCCTGCACCATTGATTACCACTCAGCCAAGTTCAGATTCGGTATGTCAAAATGGTGTCGTTAATGATTTAACGGTCGCTTTTGATGGTTCTGGTACGCCAAATTATCAGTGGTATCAGAATTCTGTAAATAATACCACATCTGGAACGGCTATTGTTGGTGCAACATCAGATACGTATGCACCACCAACGACAACAGTTGGTACAACGTATTATTATGTTGTTATTTCGTTTTCGACAGGTGGTTGTTCTCAAATAATTTCAGATACTGCTGAGATAGAAATAACAGATCTTACACAGATTGATATACAACCACTAAATACGCAATCGCTTTGTATAGGTGGAAGTTCAGAAGTGTTAGAAATTTCTGTATCAGGAGGTCCAGAAGCACCAACATTTCAATGGTATTCGAATAATGTAAATAGTAATTCGGGAGGAACTTTAATTTCAGGAGAAACAAATGCGACATTTACACCACCTGTTTTTATTACAATTGGTACATATTATTATTATGTAGAAGCAAATTATAACGCCAACGGTTGCTCGGCTTTAACAAGTACAGTTTCAGAAATTGTTGTAGTTGACGACCCTGAAATTACAACTAGTCCAATAACTACTCAGAGCTTGTGTCAAAATTCTAACGCCCAAAATTTAGAGGTTACCGTTTCTGGTGGATTAGGTACTTTGTCTTACCAATGGTATGTAACTGCTGCAAATAATACAACATCTGGTTCGGCTATTTCGGGAGCAACGGGAAATACATATTTACCTCCAACAGATACGGTAGGTACATTCTACTATTACTGTATTGTAACGCAAGATGTTTCTGGCTGTGAAGTTACCAGTGCAACGGCAAAACTTATAATTAGTGCAGGTGCTCAATTTAGTGCGCAACCTATTTTAGATGAATTGTGTTTAGGAGAAACCACGCCAGATTTATTTGTGTCTTACACCAATGGCGCAGGCTCAGCTACCTATCAATGGTATCAGACACCAAATGATGATCCTACATCTGGTATTGCCATTGCTGGTGCAACCTCTTCAATTTATAGTCCAGATGTGAGTACGGTAGGTTCAACATATTATTATGTTATTATAAATTTTAGTACTGGTGGTTGTTCAGAAATTGTGTCAGAAACTGCGGAGATTATTGTTAATGAAACACCAATTATTGATGACTCTTCGGCATTAATTTGTAGTGGCAATGCCTTTGTGTTTATGCCAGATACGAGTAATACAGGAGATATTGTGCCAATAAATACGACTTACACATGGACTGAACCAACGGTTAGTCCTGCAGGCACAATTATTGGAGCTTCAGAACAATTAACAGCTGTATCAACTATTTCTCAAACTTTAGAAAATACAACAACAAACCCTTCAACAGTGACCTACGTCGTTACACCAGTTTCTGGCGATTGTGTTGGTGAAACTTTCAATATGGTAGTGACTGTTAATCCTTCAATATCTGTGTCATCAACTGTAACTAATAATTTATGCTATCAGGTAAATACAGCATCAATTGCTATTGATATTGTTGGCGGTATTCCATTTTTAACTGGTAATCCGTACACGATTTCTTGGTCAGGTCCTAATGGTTTTTCAAGTACAGATGAAGATATTACTAATCTCGAAATTGGGACATATACCTTAAATATTGAAGATGATGGTGGTTGTCCGTTTACGGAATCCTTCGAAATAACAGAACCAGAAGAATTGGTGTTTAGTGCTGTTAATTTTGATCCGGAAACTATTTCATGTTATAATGCTAATGATGGCGAAATTTCAATTGATGTTTCGGGAGGTGTTTTACCTTATGTTTATACTTGGAAATTGAATAGTGCACCATTTTCTTCCGATGAAGATTTAAACAATCTAGGGCCTGGTACTTATGATATTTCGGTTACAGATGCTAATAACTGTGGTCCTATTGCCATGACTTTTGTAATTGTAGAACCAGATGTATTAGACGTCACTTTAGATACTAAAACAGATGTTTTATGCTTTGGTGATGCAACGGGAAGTGTTTTGGTAGATGTTGTTGGTGGACGAACAGACTACGCATATTTATGGACAGGACCTAATGGTTTTACAAGTACAGACGAAGATATAAATACGCTATTTGCAGGTATTTATAACCTAATAGTTACGGATAATTCTGGTTGTACGGACGATTTAGAAGTAGAAATCCTTCAGAATTCACAAATAGAAGTAGACTTAACGGTAACACAAATGCAGTGTTATGGCGACAATGATGCCTCTATAATTATAAATTCAATTTCGGGTGGAATTGCACCATACGAGGTGGCTTGGAGTAATTTTGGATTAGGCATGAGTCAGATTAATTTATCTGGTGGAACTTATACGATAACGATTACGGATGCCGAAAACTGTGAGCGTCAATTTCCAGTAATAATTGAGCAACCACCTGAGTTTTCAATAAGCCCTGTTGTATCACAAATGACTTGTGCTGGCGAAAATGATGCAAGTATTGCGCTTAATTTTGTTGGTGGAATGGAGCCTGTAACTTTGGTTTGGGATGATGATCCTGTTGCAGGTACAGAACGAAATAATTTGGCGCCAGGAACTTATACGGTGTCCATTATTGATGGGACACCTTGTGAAATTCAAGAGAGTTTTACCATTTTTGATATTGTGCCTCTAAGTTTGTCTGCAAATATTTCACATGCTTTAGACTGCGATGATACTAATAGTGGTGACATTAATTTGTTAATAGAAGGTGGAACACCTCCTTTTAGTGTGGTTTGGAGTAATGGTGACATCACTGAAGATTTAAGTAACGTTCCTCCCAATACTTATGTCGCTACAGTTACGGATGCTAATGGTTGTGAAATAGAGGGCAGTTGGGATGTTACTAGATTTGATCCTTTACTTGTTGAGGTTATTGACCAAGTGGATGTAGATTGCGATTCTGCTACAATAGATCAAACGTTTTTGGCTATGGCAAGTGGAGGCGTTCCTCCATTTCAGTTCAGCTGGTCTGATGGAACCGTAAGTGGACTCAACAATGAATTCATGTCTACAGACACCAATGGCTTAGTGGTTTTAGAAGTTATAGATAGTTTAGGCTGTACAGCTAATTATACATTTAATGTAGAAATTGGTGTCTTTGGAGATCCTGGTTTTACGACATCATCTTTTGGATATTTAAATTATGGTTTATACGCCATTGAAGATCCAATTGAGTTTACGAATACTTCAACAGGAAATTTTGAAAGTATTTTATGGGAATTTGGTGATGGTAGTTTTTCTTCAGAAGAAAACCCAACGCATACGTATTATACACCAGGAAGTTATGTAGTCACGCAAACCGTAACCTATGCTTATGGCTGCGTATATGAGCAAATTATAACCTTAGTTATAGAGGAAGGTTATAAGTTGGTTGTGCCAGACGCGTTTACTCCTAACGATGATGGAATCAACGATTTCTTTGCACCAGTATTTGTAGGATTAAGTAGTTTAGAGCTTAACGTATATGATACTTGGGGAAGTTTAATATATAATGAAAAAGGTGATTCTTTGAGAGGATGGGATGGTATGGTAAAAGAAGAAGAAGCCGAAAACGGAAATTATTATTATACTTTTTCTGCTAAAACCTTTTACGGAAACGAGGTAAAACAGCAAGGCGCATTTATATATATCAAATAGAACCGAATGACAATAAAGACAACGATTTCCATTTTAGTAGTGGTTTTATTTGGGTATACTGCACAAGCACAAGATCCAATATTTACGCAATCTAATTATATACAAGAAACCTTAAATCCAGGATTTACGGGTTTTGAAGATAATGACAGAGTCAGTGCTGGATTACTAAGCAGAACGCAATGGCCAAATTTGGACCTTAAAGTTAGTACGCAATATTTTTTTATTAATAAATCTTACGAAAACAGAAATAGTTCTGGTAGTGGTATTGGTTTTAATGCCATGTGGCAAAACGAATCCTTTAGCAATTATAACTTTTATCAAGTTAATATCAACTACATGCATCGTGTTAATCTAAATGGTGGCTGGTTTTTTAGACCAGCATTAGAGGTTGGTTTTGGTCTTAAAGATGTTGGCTTCAGAAGTTTAACTTTAGCAGATCAAATTAATATAAATACAGGTGTTATAAGTCCTAGTTCGGTTGATCCTTTTGGTGCAAATACTGAAAATGTAACGTTTTTTGATGTTACAGGAGGTGTTGTGTTTGAGAAAAACGCTCGGAATGATAATACGTATTGGTTTGGTTTTTCTGCGAAACATCTTAACCGTCCTAATATCTCATTTTTAAGAGACCAGAACGTGCCATTAGATATTTTCTATTCAGTGCATGGTAATTACCGTTTTCCTTTTCTAAATGATTACCGAATAATGATGACAGCCAACTATATGCAACAAGGCGAATATAATCGATTAGATATAGGTTCGTTGTTTCAGGTTAATCAGTTTTTAGTAGGAATAACTGCGGCTACAAATCCGGCAAAAAACGATTCTAACAGTCATTTGTTAACCTCTATAAATAGTTTTATTGGCTTAGAGTATACTAGCTTTAGATTTGGATTATCCTACGATGCTAATATCTCAAAAATCGGACGAACAAATGGTGTTTATGAGTTTTCGGTAACCTATATGTCGCGTTGTCGTAATTGCCCAACGGATCGTAGTCGTAAGCGATAGAAATCTGTTTTTTGATGTATAACAAATAACAATAGACTGAAATTTATTGTTCAAATTTGAACTATAAATTTCATTGAGGGTATCTATTTGAAGTCCTCATGAATTTTACAATCTCCCAATAATATATCAAGAATGAAAATCTCAGAAAGGCTGTCGAAACTATTTAAGATTTAGAATAAATTAGCTCAAATGTTTAGACAGTGGTATTAAAATGTTAATTGAATGTTAAGTTGTTGGTTTGTAGTGGTTTTTATGGTTTTTGAAACATCCAAAGTATAGGTTTTAGACGTATCTTTAGTATTCTTAAATGCTATTAATAATGAAACCATTACAAAACTTTAAAAAGAGACTTCAAAAATTATCCATCGGTAGAGTACAAAACTCACAAAAGGTAAAAAACACAAAGCCAAAAACTTTAATTACTAAGGCGTTCTCTAAAGATGAGGATACGTTTATGTTTATCTAATTTATTTTAAAGTCTCCATAACATTATCGATCTTATATTCTTGAGGTCTTAACCTCTAGTGCTCTAATTCGAAATTGATTTTTGTAAAATAAGAGGTAGCTTTGTGTAAAATATTATTTAAATATAATGCACATAACAGATCTTGTAGGCACGTACACAATAGAAGGTAGCAACCAGAATGAAGATGGTATGGCTTACCAGGGAACATTAAAGTTATCATTAAATGAAAATAATAGACTCAATGCAAAGTGGCTTATAAATAAGGGTCAAGAGCAAATAGGCACTGGTTTTTTTAAAGATAATATCCTTGTAATTAATTTCTTCTACGAGGGTAATGATAACCAAATTTACAAAGGTGTTGCAGTATATAGGTGCTTAACTAAAGATGTTTTAGATGGCTTTTGGTCAGAGAAGCACGGTAATCCTTTGTTTATTGGTACAGAACGTTGTTTTAGAACTGGTACCAAATCGAGTGAAATTCTGAATTAAACAAAAATTTCTATAATTATCAAACGCTGACTTTCAATTTATTAGAAAGTAATCTTGTTAAATGATGCCAATTAAATATTGAATTTGGCTGTTTTGTCCAGAAATTAATCGGTTAACTAACGGATAAAAGACCTTTAAACGCGTATTTTGACGAGATTAAGTAATTATTTGTAAGAAAATAAAACTTAATATTTAAATTTTATTTGTGCTAATTGTACTACAAATTAGAGATTCTAGTATTACGTTTAATTTTCATTACAAATGCGATTTAATTATCGATTGATTTAATTTATTTTTTCTACTTTACTACATTATATTATGTGTTCTGTATTGTTATTCAGGCCTTTTGCAAATTTTTATTAGTATAGCAATATGACATAATAAGTTGAATATAGTTGTGGAAATGTCCTACAAATTTATTCATTTTAACCTGAAAAAAAACAAAATATTTCAACGATTTTTTATGACGAAATTTTAATTAATTAGAATTAATGTGTTTATTGCATGACCCTAATCTCATAAAAATGAAAATATATTATCCTACGCTGTTAGCGTTGGTTATTGGTTTAGTTACCAATGCCCAAGACCTAACAAGTACTATGCATGTCAGTGCAGGTACACCAGTCTATGTGTCTGTAGCAACAACTGTTTCTACTGATCAGATTAATTTAAAATCAACTTCAAATCAATTTTCAACATTATTTCTCAATGAAGACTTAGATCCTTCAATTGTTGTGAACTATGATCGTTATATCAACATTATAGGAACTTTAGGGATGAATGGAGGAAATGATTTAATCTCAATGCCTGTGAAAACATCAGGAGTTGTCACGGTTAATGATTTTTTGGGTTATACAGATGGAACAACCATTAATTCTAGCATTATTCCAAATTCACCGACATTAGAAACAATGTATGCTTTTGGACCTTATAATAATTCAACTCAAAGTTATGAGAACTTTGATACAGCTATAGATGGAAATGTTGAGATAAGAAGAGGCGTAGGTTACAGAGCTGCAAGTCACTCTGGGCAAACTGTGCGCTTTACAGGTTTGGTATCTACACTTACAGAGTCTGTAGATATTTCATCGAATGCTAATGGTTGGAATTTGGTAGGAAATCCCTATCCTACATATTTAAATTCGCTTCAATTTTTATCTCATAATGCAGCAGTGTTAAACCCAAGTGCAACAGCTATTTATGGTTATAATAGTGGTACTTATGTTGGTGAAGGTCCTGGTTCGTTTGGTAACTTTACCGTAATAAATAATTTAACGAACAGTAATAGCATTATAGCGCCTGGTCAAGGTTTTTTAGTGGCTAATAATCCTGATAACCTCAATGGACAAGTAAGTTTTACTATGGCAATGCGATCTTTTAATGGTACTGACGATTTTGTTTTAGGAAGAAGTAGTAGTACGAACGAAATGTTACGTTTAAAGGTCGTAAATAATTCTGACGCGTATGCCACAGAAATATATTTTAACGAAAATTCTACGCGAGGTTTGGATCCAGGATATGATGCAGCTAATTTTGACGGACTTAGCTCTAATTTATTGTTGTATTCTCAACTTGTAGAAAATAATACAGGAGAAAATATGGCCATTCAAAGTCTAGATTTTGATAGCCAAAATAACGTTATTATTCCTTTAGGTTTAAAAGCTAATCAAGGTGAAGAGATTACATTTAGTATCGATTCTATGACATTACCTGATACCTATGATGTTTACCTAGAAGATAATCTTACGAATACATTTACTTTGCTTAACAACGAGAACTATAGCTTTGTGCCACAAACAAATATAGACGGTACAGGTCGTTTCTTTCTTAGATTAGGAACTGACGCACTTTCCATAGATGATGTAGAAGGTAAAAATTTATATATCTCTGCACAAGACCAAACCGTTTATATAAGAGGTTTGCTATTCGCAGATTCTCAAGTATTTATTTATGACATTCAAGGTAGGTTAGTTAATAAAACTAATTTAAAGGAGGGCTCTAATTTAAATTCTATTAGAACTAATAACCTTAGCAGTGGAATCTATGTTGTGAAACTGTCTAATATTATGCACGAGCAAACCGAAAAAGTCATTCTTCGTTAAAAACACAAAACAAACATTTTATATTTTAATAAAGGTAATGTGACATTTATCTAAAGGGTGTCTTAAAAAATCATCCATAAATTTCATTAACCTCTCAAACCCTAACCCATGAGAAATTTTAATTTATTTTTAATTAGTTTATTGATTACCAGTTTATCCTATGCACAAGTAGGTATTGGTACAGAATCTCCAGATGCCTCCTCGTTACTAGATTTAAGTTCAACTTCACAAGGACTGTTGGCGCCTAGAATGACAACTTTAGAGCGTCTTGCGATTGAAAGTCCGGCAGAAAGCCTTTTAGTTTTTGATACAGATGAAACAAGTTTTTTCTATTACAATACCGCATCAACGTCGTGGATTGAAATGTCTGATAATACGAGTGGAAAAAGAGATAATTATAAATTAGTTAAGTCTGCAGACGACTTGGCTCCAGAACTAGCAAGTGGTGGTTCTCGTTATTTGTTAGATACAAATACTTTGTATGAAATTAATGGAACTATATTGTTAACACATCCTATTGATTTAAACGGAGCTTATATTTCAGGACAAGACGTAGGTGAGGATATATTATCGTCCACAGGTGTTGTTTTTGAAGGTAATACAGGTGGAAGTATTAGGAATTTAACGCTTAAGGGAACAAAAGCATTTAATATTAATGGTCCAGGAATAGCTACAGCTACGACAGTAATTGTTCAAAATATTATTGTAGATGGAATGACGACGAGCGTAGGTTCAATCTCTGATATAGGACTTTATTTTGCTAGTATTAATCAATTTCTAAATAATGCAGATGGTATAACGTACTCAAATATAGGTAACTTGTTACTAAACACGCAAGGATGGATGAGCAGTAACAGTGGCACTTTTGAAACATTTGAAGGACATTTTGGTTTTATACAAAAGGCAAGTGGTTTTAGTACTGTAAATGGAGCTGATATTGCATTAGATGTTAGTGATCCAGCGCTTAGCGTAGGTGAAGGTATTTTAAGTGGCACAGTATATTCCGGTACAACGTCTAACGCTTCAGGATATGTAAATGGTTATAGCGTAGGAAGCTATGAAGGCTACAATTTTAATGCAGATTGGACAGTAAATACTCCTGGTCTTCCTTTAGAAACAGATGCTACTGCTACAGGAGATATTAATTTAGATGCCGATGTAGGTAGTGGAGAGTTAACATCGTTTACTGGTACAGGTACAAATTCTAGAATAAAGGTTAACGGGATTACGACCTCAAATAATTTGTTGAGATTTTCAAGAGATGGAGATAATAAAATTATTTATAAAGGTCATAAAACACGTTATTTTCAGGTCGTGTCTTCAGTTTCTTATCAATCCACAGATGATTTTATTTTAATTTTATATATCGCTAAAAATGGTGTTGTTTTACCTGAAACTAAGGTTTATGGGTATTATACAGGATCTGGAATTTTGGCTTTACCTGTCGTGGGAACTGTAGAGTTAGAGACGGATGATTATATAGAGATTTATGCAGAACGCTTTTCAGGTTCGGGTAACATGAGAACTGTTTCATTTAATTTAACGGCTAGATAATCACAATTACTTATATGAAGATTAAAAACCCAGAACAAAAGTTCTGGGTTTTTTTATTGTAGCGAGAACGAGATTTGAACTCGTGACCTCTGGGTTATGAATCCAACGCTCTAACCAACTGAGCTACCTCGCCATATCAATTACACTATATTAGGATTTACATTTTTAGAATTAATACCTGTGCGTAATTGCGGCTGCAAATATAAAAACAAATTCTTCTATAGCAAACAATAAAAACTAAAAAAAATAATTATTAATTTAAACCTTAAGAATCCATCATAAATTGTATATATTGAGCACATAATATTAGCATGTATGGACGATAAAGAAAAATATGAAATGGAGTTTGTGATTCAAGCATCACCAGCTTTACTATATACTTATATATCAACACCTTCTGGCTTGTCAGAATGGTTTGCAGATAACGTTAATTCTCGTGGAGAGTTTTTTACTTTTATATGGGATGGTTCTGAGGAGCAAGCCAAATTATTAAGTAAAAAAAGTGGCGAACGCATTAAGTTTCGTTGGGTAGAGGATGATGAAGACGGACTGCCTTACTATTTTGAAATCCGTATTCAAGTAGATGAAATTACAAAAGATGTGTCGTTGATGATTACAGATTTTGCTGAAGATGATGAAATAGAAGAAGGAAAAATGCTTTGGACCAACCAAATAGGAAGTCTGAAACAAGTTTTAGGCTCTAGATAGCCAGTAAATAACTTATCTAATATATATTTGTCTCGATTTAATTTAAACCTAAATCGAGATTTTTTTATGGTAAATTTTAATGGTTCATTGCTATCAATTGCAGATTCTAAACTTACAGTAAACAATAGAGGTTACAAATATGGTGATGCCTTATTTGAAACCTTAAAAGTGGTTAATGGTAAAATATTCTTTTGGGAAGATCACTACTTCAGGTTAATGGCATCTATGCGTATTTTGAGAATGGATATTCCTATGAACTTTACTATGGAGTTTCTAGAAGCTGAAATCTTAAAAACATTAGAGGCAAACAACTTATTACAAGCCTCTGCTCGTGTAAGACTAAATGTAGATAGAGGTGAAGGTGGTAAATATACACCAGCCTCCAATGCCAAAGTCGGTTATAATATAAGTGTAGAAGCACATGATAATCTATTCTACACTATTGATCCACAAACATCATATATTGTTGATTTATACAAGGACTATTTTGTGGCACCAGGTTTATTATCGGGTTTAAAATCTAATAATAAAGCAATACAAGTAATAGGAAGTATTTATGCAAAAGAAAATGATTTTGATAACTGCTTAGTTCTAAATACCAATAAAAGTGTTATTGAAGCCTTAAACGGAAATTTATTTTTAGTAAAAGGGACGCATATAAAAACACCACCATTAGAAGATGGTTGTTTAAAAGGTATAATGCGAAAGCAAATATTAGAATTGTTATCTAAGGATCTTAATGTTACTGCTGAGGAAGCATCAATAAGTCCGTTCGAACTTCAAAAAGCGGATGAATTATTTGTAACAAACGTTATAAAAGGAATTATGCCTATTACTAAATACCGTAAAAAAGAATTTAAAAATGATTTTGCGCAAAGCCTAATAACAAAGCTAAACGCTAAGTTGAGGTTAGTTTAGTTATAACTCGGATTTTCGGGAGCATTAGACCAAATGCTATAGTCGCCACCGAGTTCTAACATTTTGTCGCGCCAAAAGGAGTTGCAAGATTTAGAGATGATATCATTATTATATACATTCTCTGATATGAGCCAAGCATTAGATTTAAGTTCGTTATCTAATTGTTGTTCATCCCAACCAGAGTACCCTAAAAAGAAGCGTATATCTGATGAAGAAATTTTGCCATTATTGATTAGGTCAATAACTACAGCGAAGTCGCCTCCCCAAAATATACCATTTGATATTTCTACACTATTAGGAATAAGGTCTGGAGATTTATGAATAAAATAGAGATTATCCTGTTCTACAGGACCACCATTATAAACCGGGAATTCAGATTCTGTACCTTCAATAAGATCTTTAAGATTGTACTCTAAAGGTTTATTTAAAATAAAGCCAACCGAACCCAGTGCGTTATGATCTGCTAACAGAATCACCGCACGATTAAATGAAATATCTCCGATAATGGATGGTTCAGCAATTAATAAATTGCCTTTTTCGGGTTTGCTCATTTTGGTTTTAACTAGTTTTGTAATCTATAATTAAAACTAAATCTAGTTTTTTTTTGTAACATAAACAACTTTAACGCTTTAAAATTGGTACAAAAAAAAAGCCTGCTCATTGAGCAGGCTCTGTATTTTAAACTAAATATGTCTTAGTTTACAGCGCTACTTAAGTCAGAACCTGCCTTAAATTTCACTACGTTTTTAGCTTTAATTTTGATAGTTTTACCTGTTTGTGGGTTTCTTCCATCTCTTGCAGCTCTTTTAGAAACTGACCAAGAACCAAATCCTACTAAAGATACTCTGTTCCCTTTTTGTAAAGAACCTTCGATATCAACTAATAAAGAGTCTAATGCTTTCTTTGCTGCTGCTTTAGTAATACCAGCATTCTCTGCCATTCCGTTGATTAAATCTGTTTTGTTCATAAAATTATAAATTTAAATTTGTTAAATAATTCGATTTTAAAATTAGTGTTGTTAAAATCCGTACACAAAATTATTAGGAATATTAAGCTACGCAAGGAATAGCAAGGGAAAAACGGATTTTTGTTAATAACTTTGAACATTTGTTAATAAAGACGATGCATTTTAACGATTTTTTCACAAATCCAATGTTTACAAGGGTTTACAGCATTTTTGCTGATGCTGAAAAACTGAACCCATTTAATAAAGATTTTACCTCCATTTTGCGTTTTCCTGGTAATTGAATTTCAAGAATATTTATGTAACCATCTTTACATGATACCTTTAACTCATCTTTTGTTGTTATTATTTTACCGACCTCAAAATTATGATGTTCTTCAATTTTTTCTACAGCATAAATTTTTACAGATAATGGTTTGTCTTCCGCATTATCCAAATAACACCAAGCTGTTGGAAAAGGGTTTAAACCTCTAATCTTATTATAAATAGTGTCTAATGAAAGTGACCAATCTATTTTACAGTTGTCACGGTTTAGTTTATAGGCTGTTTTTAAATCTTCGGTTTGTGGTTGAATGGTTGTTGATACAGCATCATTTTCAATTTGATCTACTGTTTTTATAACCAAATCACTACCTATTTTCATTAAATCATCATGCAATTCGCCAACGGTTGTTTTAGGTCCTATTAAGGCGTCTTCACATTTTATAATAGCACCTGTATCAATTTTTTCATCTATAAAGAATGTGGTTACACCAGTTTTAGTCTCGCCATTAATAATAGCCCAATGGATTGGTGCAGCACCTCTATACTGTGGTAATAAAGAAGCGTGTAAATTAAAAGTACCAAACTCTGGCATTTGCCAAACTACTTTTGGTAGCATTCTAAAGGCTACAATAATTTGTAAATTGGCATTAAGCGCTGCCAATTCTTCAATAAAGGATTCAGATTTTAAATTTGTAGGTTGTAAAATATTTAGGTTTTGTGCTAACGCAAATTCCTTTACAGCTGACGCTCTTAGCTTTTGCCCACGACCTGCAGGTCTGTCTGGTGCAGTAATTACGCCAACAACGTTATAGTTATGGTCAATAAGTGCTTTTAAACTGGCCACGGCAAAATCTGGTGTGCCCATAAAAACAATACGTAAGTCACGTTTTTTAGTCATAAAATAGTGTAAGTGTTCGTTGGAGTTAATTTTATTTTATTTGTTTCAATTAATTCTGAAATACAGAACAATAAGACGTTCTCAGAACAATTTAGTTTCTGTATTAATTGTCGCGAAGATAAAGCTTCAACTTTTAATAATTTTATAATTTGAAGCGATATGCCTTCATGTGATGATGATTTTAATTTTGAAGATTTAGCAATACAAACCGAGCAAATACCACAAGTTACTTCAGACTTTTCTCCAAAATAGAGTAGGAGTTGCTGACTTCTGCAAACGGTATCGTTTTTTATATAATTTAAAACAGATTCAATCTGTTTATGTTTCAGCGTATGCTGCTGTTCTATAGTTTTAGCAATAGGATTAATGGTAATATCATCTTCTCGCGGTTTCAAAAACGTAATTTCAGAATCTGTATTTGCCATTTGTAAACTAATAACATCATCTTTTTCTAAACGTTGCAACTGCGCGATGACTTTCTTTTCAGATAAGTTAGCTTTTTTAATGACTAAACTTAAGTTTACCTTGGTGTCATAATCAAAAATTCCACCATAAGTTCTTAATAACACTTTTACCAGTATATTTAAATCCATGTGTGTTTCTAAATATTGAAACAAAACGGCATTAGTCGTTATAAACTGAATTTTTGTTCTAAAATTAAAGTGTTGTGTTAGCGTAATTATAGCATTTCGATCTAACAATAGTAAAGCATTATAAGTAATGCTTGCACTAAGTTTATATTGATTACAAAAAGATTTAAAATCTAATTGATGCAACGTATTTTCCCCTTCTCCATAAGAAATCTGAAAATAATTACACAGTTTATTATACACCGTTTTTACAAATGCTACGGAAGGCAACGTACTTAAAAACTGACTACGAAGATGGTCTTCATCTATGTGTTGTTTTAAAATAACGGCATGAGCTAAGGCGCCATCACGTCCTGCTCTGCCAGCTTCTTGGTAATAACTTTCTAGACTTTCTGGTAAATTAAAATGAATAACGGTTTTTACATTAGCCTTATCAATTCCCATTCCAAAAGCTGTAGTTGCGACCATAATGTCTAATTGACCATTAGTCCATTGATATAAACGTTCTTGCTTTTCTTTGTTTGTAATTCCGCCATGGTAAAACGTAGAGGAGAACCCTTTAGAAGTTAAATAATTATGAATATCAGTTGTTGCACGTCTATTTCTTACATATATAATTGATGAACCAGAATTGGTTTTTAAGATATGTTCTAATTGAAATAATTTGTCGTCGGTATGTATAACGTTGTAGGCAATATTTGGTCTCGCAAAAGAAGCTTTAAATATTTTAGGGCTTATAAAATCTAAATTTTCTACGATGTCATTAACAACATTATGCTTTGCAGTTGCAGTTAATGCAATACAATTAACATGAGGATGCAATTGTCTTAAAATGGAAATGTTTTTATAAGCAGGTCTAAAATCATTTCCCCATTGACTAATACAATGCGCTTCATCTACAGCAATTAAATTCACTTTCATTTGCTGAATGCGATCTTGCACTAAAGTTTGTTGTAAGCGTTCTGGCGATAAATATAAAAATTTGTAATTACCATAAATACAATTATCTAATTGCGTGTCTAAATCTTTGTAAGACATGCCAGAAGTCAGTGCAATAGCCTTAATACCTTTTTCTTTTAAGGTAGTAACCTGGTCTTTCATCAGTGCAATTAACGGCGAAACAACAATACAAATGCCATCTTGTATTAAAGCAGGTATTTGAAAACATATCGATTTTCCGCCACCAGTTGGTAACAAAGCAAAGGTGTCTTCATGGTTTAAAACCGAAGAAATAATCTCTTCTTGTAACGGTCTAAAAGACGTATGTTGCCAATACCGCTCTAAAACTTCTATAGGATGCATTTCTGCAAATTTAAAGTGTTTATGTTATGGGTTTTTAGATTCAGAATTGCCACCATTTTTTGTTCTTTTTTCTTTCTAGATCATTTAGCTTCTCTTGTCTAAATTCGTCATGTAAATTTTCAATTTGTGTTAGATATTCCGACCAGGATTCAGAGACAACACTCATATGGTCTTTAGAACCTTCTAAGTCAAATATGTATACCTTTTCATTACCATTAAGTTTGATAAAATAGTAAAATTCTCCTCCATCTGAACCAATTGAAAAACTTTCGTCTTCTTGTGTAAACACACCATTTATATCTATGATATATTTAGGGTCATTAGATAATGAGAATTCTGCTCCAAAAGAATCTTCAGAAAAAGGATAATCTAACATTGTTTTGAAGTAGAACTCTGGAAGCTCTATTCCAAGTTGTTTTTCTATATGTTTAATATCAGTAGATTCCATAGTTATTATTCCAAATTTAAGGACTCTAGAATAAAGTTAGCTCTGGATTCTACATTTCCGAACGGAACATCAATTAATTTGTAACTAAAACGCTTGTAAGTATCAATTAAATGGTCATGAATTTTAATAGCTTCTTCAAAGTTTTCATAGCGCTCATTATCACTCGTAAAGATCTCTTGCCATGGTGCTAAAACAAAGATATAATCATAAATGTGTTTTTCGCAAGCATCTACAAAATGCTTAGGATATGTATCACCAATAAAATCCATATAGGCTAAAACATCAGGTATACCTCTGTCTAAAAAAACAACAGATTCCGATTCATTTGTTGCCTCTTTAAATTGATTTATTCTACCATCTAAAAGTTTCTGACTAAAAAGTAAAGGTTCCGTTAAAAACATTTGTTCAATACCTTCTGCTCTTGCTTGAAGCGTAATTTGTCTTGAGATTTCATCATAGCAAATAAAATCACGGTTTTTTAATTCATTGATAATCGTAGTTTTTCCGGTTCCAGGACCACCTGCAATGACTATTTTTTTTGGGTTCAAATTGTTTAAAATTTACACTTATAATTAGGGTTAAAAATAAGGGATAAAAAACAGAATATTAAAATCCTTTTTATTTTTTGAATTCAAAACTAAATTTAGAACTCAATTCTGTCAATTTTTAACTTAGTTTTTAGCTTAAAATTGTGCTGTGAATTTATTTAATCTTTAGTTTTTAAGTTTAAAACGTATCTTTGCATTAGAAAAAAATGACAATGGATAGTTCTAAAAAAACAGACGAATTTTACGAAAAATTAAAATCACAACTATATGATACTGCGCAGTGGCCAACAGAGTATTTATATAAGTTTATTGTGCTTACCGATGGTTCTGGAGTAAGTGAAATTGAATCGCTTTTTAATAATTTAGGAGCCGTAATTACTACAACCGAATCTAAAAACGGAAAATACACAAGTGTATCAATAAATGTTAGGATGAAAGATCCTGAAGCAGTGGTAGATAAATACAAGGAAGTCGCAGAAAATGTAGACGATGTAATTTCTCTATAAAATACCTTTTAAGCTTCGTATTTTTTTGTACTTTGCAACAAAACCTAGAGACTTCAGGTTAATAAAATATTTACTACACACATTTTACAATTTTGATTGACGATTTAGAATATAACACAGAGCGCGAGCATTTAATAATTCCAGAATATGGACGTCATCTGCAAAAGATGATTAATCACGCAAAATCTCGCGAAACAAAAGAAGAGCGTAATAAATTAGCAAATGCTATCATTTCTGTAATGGGAAATTTGCAGCCGCATTTAAGAGATGTGCCAGATTTTAAGCATAAGTTATGGGATCAGCTTTTTATTATGGCTGATTTTGAAATTGACGTTGACGCACCTTATGGCGAGCCATCAAAAGAAGAAATACAAGCAAGACCAGAACCTTTAAAGTACCCTCAAAATCATCCTAAATATCGTTTTTACGGAAATAACATAAAAACGATGATAGATGTTGCTGTGAGTTGGGAAGATGGTGAGTTAAAGGAAGCTTTAACCTATACGATTGCTAATCACATGAAAAAGTGCTTCCTTAATTGGAATAAAGATACAGTTGAAGATGATGTGATCTACAATCATTTATATGAACTTTCAGGTGGTGCATTAAACCTTAAAGGTAGTGAAGAAAGCCTTACAGATTCTACGAGTTTAATGCGTACAAAGTCTAAATATGGAGGTAAAAACAATTCAAACAAAAAGAATAACAATTCTAACAAGAAGAAATATTCTAATAACAGAAAACGTTACTAAATTGTATGAGTACATTTAAAATTGAAGGTGGTCACAAACTAAAAGGGAAAATTCAACCACAAGGAGCAAAAAACGAAGCATTACAAATACTATGTGCAGTGCTTTTAACTCCGGAAGAAATTAAGATTGATAACATACCAGATATTATAGACGTCAATAAACTTATTGCGCTATTGAAAAAATTAGGTGTAAAAATTAATAAATTAGGTAAAGGTTCTTATACTTTCAAGGCAGATGAAGTTAATCTAAAGTATTTAGAGTCTGCAGAATTTAAAGAAGACGGAAAAGGATTAAGAGGTTCTATAATGATTGTAGGTCCTTTGTTAGCGCGTTTTGGCAAAGGTTATATTCCTAAACCAGGTGGTGATAAAATTGGTCGTCGTCGTTTAGATACACACTTTGAAGGTTTCATAAATCTTGGTGCAGAATTTCGATATAATAAAGAAGATTTGTTTTATGGTGTTGAAGCTAAAAAACTGAAAGGCACATACATGCTTTTAGATGAAGCTTCAGTTACTGGTACCGCAAATATTGTAATGGCAGCTGTTTTAGCAGAAGGTGTAACTACAATTTACAATGCTGCATGCGAACCTTATTTACAGCAATTGTGTAAAATGTTAAACCGAATGGGAGCGAAAATCTCTGGTGTAGGTTCTAACATGTTAATTATAGAAGGTGTTGATGCTTTAGGTGGCACTGACCACAGAATGCTACCAGATATGATTGAGATAGGTAGCTGGATTGGATTAGCGGCAATGACTAAGAGTGAATTGACCATCACTAATGTGAGTTGGGATGATTTAGGTCAAATACCTAATGTATTTAGAAAAATTGGTATAACAGTAGAGCGTCAAGGTGATGACATTCATATACCTGCTCATACCAATGGTTACGAAGTGCAAAACTTTATAGATGGTTCAATTTTAACTATTGCTGATGCACCTTGGCCAGGTTTTACTCCAGATTTGTTAAGTATTATTTTAACTGTATTAACGCAGGCTAGAGGAAGTGCTGTAGTGCATCAAAAAATGTTTGAAAGCCGTTTGTTTTTCGTAGATAAACTGATTGACATGGGAGCAAAAATTATTCTTTGTGATCCACATAGAGCAACCGTTATTGGTCATGACTTTAAGTCAACGCTAAAAGCAACAACTATGACATCTCCAGATATTAGAGCTGGTGTTTCTTTATTAATTGCGGCATTATCTGCAAAAGGAACATCTATAATTCATAATATTGAACAGATTGATCGTGGTTACGAAAATATTGACGAACGTTTAAGAGCTATTGGTGCTAAGATTGAACGTGTAGAAGGTAATTAGAAATTATAATTACCAATTCAAGTATATAATAAGAGACCTCAAGTAATTGAGGTCTTTTTTATTTATCATATATTATTTTTTAGGTCCATATGAAATCGCTTTATATGATATGAGGTTTTAGTAAAGGTTTTCGTCTAAAATGGTTTTCTGTCGGTAATATTATTGATTACATCGAGGTATTGAATCACTGCGTTGCATTTATTCGTAATTTACTCATTAAAGCTAGTGAATTCTTAATCTAATGAAACTTGTCTTCCCTCCAAGATATAGCCTAATATTTTGTCTTTTTTTGACAAGTCAGCTAGTTTGTGCACAATTAAATGTTTTTAATTTATCCGTAACTTCTACAGATGAAACATGTGCAAGTAATGGTTCAATAACAATGAATGTTTCTGAGGTTACGCCAGGTGCAACTATCGTTTATAATCTTTATTTATATCCAAATATTAATTCTCCTATAGCGCAAACATCCTCAAATACATTTAGTAGTTTAGATAGCGGTAATTATTTAGTAGAGGCCGTACAAACCTTAAATGATTTACAAAATTCAGAAAGTGCAGATGCTGATATTGATGATGTTATCACAGCTCTAGATTTTGAAGTCGGACAAGGTTTTACAGGCGATTGTAGCGAAATCAGTTTAGTTATAACGACACTGTCAGGTAATGCAGAATCCTATGAGATTATATCAGGACCTATCACTGTGCCTTTGCAATCTGATAATAGTTTTAGTAATCTGCCTGAAGGAACTTATGTTATACGTGTATATGATACTTGTGGAAATGCCTTAACGAAGACTTATACGCTTTTAATTAGTGACGTTACGTTTACAATTTCGGCTATAGAACAATCTAACGCACTGAATAATTGTGATGAGACCACAATTAATCAAACAATTACGGCTAGCAGTGGATCTCAACTGTCTTATCCAATTACCGTTGACTATACCATTAATTTTTCTGATGGAAATGAAACTACAAGTTATTCCCAGACTTATGATGATGGTTCAGAAACAGAACTCGAAATATCAACGACCGTAACTAATTTTGGCGATCAAACTTTTACAGTCGATACGGTAGTACAAGATGGCTGTGGAGATGTTGTTGCTAGTTCTGAGGTTGTAAATCCCAATCCTGTTATAAATTTATCTACAGTAACCAATATTTGTGGAGACGATTTAATAATCGTGATTTCTAATATGGTTCCTCCATATTCTCTTGAATTTACTGAGGCACCAATGGAATTTAATCCATCAGATTATAATGATAATGAAGGCGTTTATACAGAATCGGTAATTTCGTTTGAACAAGAAGATTTAGGTTTGCCTTATGGTGTTTACGAGGTTACAGTTGTTGATGCATGTGATAATATAGGTATAGCGTCAATTGAATTAATTGAAGAGCCAGAAGAGCCTGTTATTTCTACTTCAAATGGAGGTTGTGATGCGTTAACAGGTGCTTTAACGGTAAGTATACCAAATAGAGAGATTGCATCTGCGACACTTACAGTTGCTCCACTAACATATATAGGTGAAATACCATCTGATATTTCTGAGTTTATCACACCCAATGGTTTGTTAATAGTTGATGTGTTGCCAATAGGTACTTTTACTATAGAATTGATAGACAATTGTGGTACAACATATCTTGAAGAATTTGAAATTCCAGAACTCGAAGACTATGAACTCAATGTGTCAACCTCAGTGAGTTGTAGTTCTGATACAGGTAGCTTAAGTATTGCTGGTGCGTATGGCGCAGTAGAATCCGTTACGTTTATTGCAGCACCTACTGAATTCTCAGAGACGTTACCTTACGACTATAGTTTTGCAATTTTATCAGAAGGACTTTTCTATGTTGATGATTTACCCGCAGGAAATTATACTATTGAATTTACAGATAGTTGTGGCAATGAATTCATGTTCACTCAAACCATAGAAACGTATAATTATGATAACAATGAATCTATTTATAATTTACAACAAAACTGTGGTTCTTTTGATTTAAGTATTCTAGATAATGATAGTTCAGTGATAAATCAAACCTATTGGTTTCAGAGGTATAATCCGCAATCTGATAGTTGGGGACATCCTAATACTGGAGTAACGTATAGTGAAGGTGAATTACCGAATACAGCGAATTCTATTTCTATAGAAAATGGAGAAAGTCTACTTAATATTTTCGTGGTAGGAACATTTAGATTGATAAAAGTATTTCAATCAACTAATAACCCAAACACAGATGAGTATTGTTTTGATATTTTTGGGGAATTTGAAATCGATTCAGATTTAATAATAAATGATGTATTTAATCTTAATTGCGATGGTGGATCAGGACCTTCTGATATTTTAGTGGATGTAAGTGGTGTACCTCCTTATAATTTTTCTATTGTTTCTCCTATTTTTATTGACAATGGAAATGATAATGTTTTTACAAATTTAAGTCCTGACATTTACGAAATAAGGGTTGAGGATGTTTGTGGAAGTATAGAAGCAATTACTGTTAATTCCTTGGATTTACTTCCTGTAGTTAATCTAGGTAGTCCATCTGATTTGGTCGTTTGTGATGAAGATAATGATAACCAAGCCGTTTTTGATCTATCACAACAATACACGCAGTTGATAGGTAATCAAAATCCAGAAAATTTAACTATTACTTACCACCTAAATCAAACTGATGCAGATTCTGGTAATAATCCAATTTCAGATAGTTATGAGAACATAGTAAATCCACAGACCATTTACGTTAGAATGATTCATAATACATTAGATATTTGTTACGAAACAGACAGTTTTCAGCTTATTGTTGGTTCTATTCCTCAGTTAGGTTTGGATGAATCTATTACTATTTGTGAAGGTACTTCTGTTGTGTTATCCGCAGATTTTGGTTACTCGAGCTACTTATGGTCTTCAGGTGAAACAACACGAAGTATAGTCGTTGATACTGTTGGAAATTATTCGGTTACAGTTTCAAATGATTATGGTGACTTTTATTGTGAGGCCACAAAAACTTATAATATAGATATGTCTGGTGTCGCTAATATAGAAAATATCATTAACGAAGATTTTACTTCAAATAGTAATTTTATCGATATTGAAATATCTGGTATTGGCGATTATGAGTATTCATTAGATGGTGTGACCTATCAGTCGGAGAATTATTTTGAAAATCTAGAATCAGGAATTTATACAGTTTTTGTAAGAGATATTAATGGCTGTGGTATTAATACCGAAACTATTTCCTTATTAAATTATAAAAAATTCTTTACACCAAATGGCGATGGCGAAAATGAATTTTGGCAAATTACAGGTTCGCAGTTAGAACCCGATTTACAAGTATATATTTTCGATAGGTACGGAAAGTTATTAATTAACTTTACTGGCAATGACGTTGGTTGGGATGGTAACTATAATGGTAATCTTATGCCTACAAACGATTACTGGTTTGTGGTAGAACGTTCTAACGGGTTAACGCATAAAGGACATTTTACTTTAAAACGATGAGTTACGTTATTCCATTGAATACAAAAATTGCTCAGATGTAATTTTACCATCTTTAACTTCAAATACAGCAATTTCTTCCATTTGCTGTCTGCCTCTGTCTTTAAAAGTTAAATCAAAGTGCATTTTAGACGAAAAATGATTTCCAGCCACAAGAGGTGCGCTAATAGAACTGTAATGAAATTCTTCTACGTTTTCTAACCATTCTTTATTCTTGTTCCAAACGTTTTGTTTACCAGTAATATTTTCTCCTGGCATACCTGGCATTTCTTTACTTACTACGTTTTCAGAATAAAGTTCATTAATGCATTCAAGATTTTTACCTTGCTCACACATTTCTTTCCACTTTCTAGCAACTCCCCAAGTATTCATAATTCTCTAAATTTAAATTAGTGCTTTAAAGTTAGTGAAAAGTTTTTCTAAATTATGTAATTGATAACGACGTTTTTAACTTTTAAATTAAATAATCGTTATTTAAGGGCAAATTGAATTAAATATATTGAAATGAATTTGGCAACATACTAAATTTTAATTCAGTGCTGCTTTATAAGTTTCTAAACAGCGTTCTCTCGCCATTTTGTGTTCTACAATTGGTTTTGGATAGGTTAATTCTTGAAAATCTGGAACCCATTCTTTTATGTATTCTAAATTCTTATCAAATTTTTGAATTTGAGTGGTGGGATTAAAAATTCTGAAATAAGGCGAAGCATCTACACCAGAACCTGCAACCCATTGCCAATTGCCAACATTACTAGACATGTCGTAATCGTGAAGTTTCTCGGCAAAATAAGCTTCTCCTAATCGCCAATCCATCAATAAATGTTTGCACAGAAAACTACCAACCAACATTCGTACTCTATTGTGCATAAAACCTGTAGCATTGAGCTGTCGCATACCTGCATCGACTAACGGATAACCGGTTTTACCGTCACACCACGCTTTAAATTCAGTTTCATTATAACGCCATTCAATTCTGTCGTATTTTGGTTTAAAGGCTTCATCTTTTGTATGTGGAAAATGCCAAAGTATCTGCATAAAGAATTCGCGCCAAATTAACTCTTGCCAAAATATTTCATTGTCTTCAGCAATTGCCTTTTTAACCATTTTACGAATACTGACTGTTCCGAATCTTAAATGTGGTCCTAAACGTGAGGTGGCATCTTGAGCCGGAAAATTACGTGTAGCTTCGTAGGTTTGAATCAATGTTGGTGTAACATCATAAGCTGCTATTTCTTGACTCGATTTTTCAAAACCAATATCAGTCAATGATAAGTTAGGTAATCTGCTATGCTCAATAAGATTGTCTAAATATGAATTGGTATAGAAAATTTCTAAATCGAGAGTTCTAAATTTTTCTTTCCACTTACGCATGTATGGAGTGTAAACCATGTATGGTTTTCCGTCGTTTTTTACAACCTCACTTTTTTCAAAAATTACCTGGTCCTTATAGGTTTTGAATTCAATATTATGTTTCTCTAAGAGTGTTTTAATCGAGTTATCGCGTGTTGTAGCATAAGGCTCGTAATCATGATTTGTAAACACTGTTTCAATATCATATTCAGAAATTAATTGTTTGTAGATGTCTTCAGGCTTTCCTTTATACATGGCAATGCTACTGCTATGCTCGTCTTGTAAGGTCTGTTTTAACCCTTGAAGTGTTTCAAAAATAAAAGTAACACGAGCATCATCTTTAGGTAGTTTTTCTAAAATGGTTGTATCAAATATAAAAATAGGAAGTACAGGATGCTCCGATTTTAAAGCTTCATAAAAACCAAGATTATCGTCTAATCTTAAATCTCTTCGAAACCAGAAAATGTTTACTTTTTTAGTCATGTGTTTTTTTAGTTAGTGGAAGGTTGAAATGTTGAAAGTTGAAAAAGTGTAAAGTAAAATTGTAAAGTGAAAAGTACAAAGTCTTGCTTATTTAATCTGCTTTTAGAAACTCTGAGACTTTGTAGCTCTGTAACTATGAATCTCTGAATCTTTGCAACTTACTGACCATATTTTCCAAACAATTCTTCCAGCTTTGTCGTCCTGTAATTAAAAATTTCTTCCAATTTTGGCTTCACTAAAATAGGATGGACGAGTTGCCCAAGGATGCCCATTGGTACTTTATAATCTATAATGTCTTCCATTTCTACGCCTCCTTCAATTTCTTTTATAAAGTGCTTATGATGCCAAAGGGCATAGGGTCCAAAACGCTGTTCGTCCACAAAATATGCATTATCTTTTACATGTGTAATTTCCGTAACCCATTTCGTTTTTATGCCTAAAACAGGTGTCACAATATACTGAATGATTTGCCCTGGAAACATAGGTCTATCTGCACCAGAGAGAATATCAAAACTCATATAGTCTGGTGTGATGGTTTTTAAATTAGCAGGACTAGATAAAAATGCCCAAGCCTCTTCTACTGAGATTGGTAAATTTTGCTTTTTGTGTAACGTGTATATTTTCATCTGTTGGTTTTATGAAATCTTATTGATGTATCGGTTGATAGTTTTCTATTAATTATTAAATACGATATAGCCATTGAGCGATGTAGCAATACAAAGCCAAACAATATAGGGTAGCAACAGGTATTTAATGTGGCTTAATTTATCGTCGCCAAACGTTATAAAGAAGTAGGAAATGAGTAAAGTGAGTAATAAGATATTAACAAATCCTAGTGTTGTGAATTGTTGATTAAAGAATACATAATTCCAACTAACATTTAGAATTACGGCAATAACAAAAAGTGTTTTAACAAAATTAGAATTACGAACAGAAAATAAATAACTGAGGTATACAGAAAAACATATCATTATTAAAGTCCATGCTGCTCCAAAAACCCAACCAGGTGGTGTCCAAGGTGCTTTGTTTAAATTAGAGTACCATTCGCCAGTTACAGCGTCTCCCATAAAATATCGACCTAAGGCAAGACCACCGAAATTAATGACTAGAAATAGAATAATAAGATAAATCCTGTTCAATTTACGATGCTTTTAATTGTTCAATTTTATCCATTACTACTTGTGCCTCGGCATATTTTTTATCACTTTCGCCTCTGTTTGTAGCAGACAATTTATGCCAGTCTGCCATCAATTTTTTATATTGTTTTTGAAGCTTTTCTAATTCTGAAGTTTTTTTAAAGAGTCCAAACATAATGTTCTATTTAAGGTGTTTTGTGATTCGAGAGCTCATTGGCTTTGTAATGGAAAAATAATAGTCTAAAAAGCCGCCATGCTCATCTAATAAGTATTTTTGAAAATTCCAACGTACATTAGAGTTTTGTTTTCCGTTTAAAGATTTATTTGTAAGCCAAGCGTATAATGGATGTTGAGAGCTGCCTTTAACGTCAACTTTTTCGGTTATTAAAAATGAAACACCATAATTAATTTCACAAAACTCTTGTATCTCGTTTGCATTACCAGGTTCTTGATTTCCAAACTGATTACAAGGCACACCAATAACCACTAACTTATCTTTATATGTATCTTGAAGCTCTTGTAACGCTCTATATTGAGGTGTAAAACCACATTTAGAAGCCACATTAATAAAGAGTATCTTTTTACCTTTAAAGTGTTTGAAATCTATAGGTTGACCTTGCAGGCTGTTAATCTTTATATCGTACACGGATTGCGTAGCAGTTGCTATCATGATGTTTTGGTATTAAGTAATTAAATGGTATTTACAATTTGAAACTTACGATGCCACAGTCCATTTCAAATATTTGTCCTGACATAGAAGCCGCTTTTTCTGATAATAAAAAGCCAGCCATATCTGCAACTTCTTTAGGTTGAAGATATTTTTTTAAGGGATGACGTTCATTCATATTGTCAATCATCCGTTCATTACGCAATAATTTTGAAGCCAACTCTGTGTCGGTAACCGTTGGTGCAATTGCATTAACGCGTATGTTGGGTGCTAATTCTGCACCTAAAGATTTTGTTAAGCCTTCAATTGCAGATTTTGAAGCTGCTACACTTGCATGAAAAGGCATGCCTAACTTGGCAGCAACCGTACTAAACAGTACAATTGATGGTTTATTACCATTTTTTAAAGCTGGTAAATACTTTTGTATTGCCTTTACAGCTCCAATAACATTGATGTCAAAATCATTTTTAAAATCATCAACGCTAAGTCTGTTTATGGGTTTAAGATTAATACTTCCAGGACAATACACTAACCCGTCGGCTTCATCGAAGTCTGGTAATTCATCAGTTAAAATATCACAATCGTAATGTTTTAAATTAGGATGTGAATCTTCTGGCGATGTACGACTGATATTTACAATCTCATCATAAGAAGAAAGCAAAGATGAGATAATTGCATTACCAATACCTTTGCTTCCTCCAATAATAATTAATCTTTTCATTGTTAAATTTAAGAGGTTGCTGTTAATGGTCTACCTTTTAAGCGCTTTTCAATCTTTTGCTTAATCACTGTAAGACGCTTCATTAAGTCCATTAATTTGGTATCTTTCTCTTTCTTATATAATTCGTTGACTTCTAATATTAAATCTTTAGCCTCTCTTGCTGCTAAAATTCTGTCACTTGTTGTTTTAAATGAAAACTTTCTGTTTTCAAATTCTAAAGCTTTTTCTACTGTACTCATAGCTTACTTGTTTAAATAGTTTTGTAATTCTAAAATTTTTGAAGCGTTATTAAATTCGCCTCCATAAAATGTTGTTATCGTTGTAGAAGTATCGTCTTGTACACCTCTAGAAGACACACATAAATGCTTGGCATCTATGATTACTGCCACGTCTTCAGTTTCTAAAACTGATTTTAATTCATTAGCAATTTGGTTTGTTAATCGCTCTTGAACTTGAGGACGTTTGGCATAGTATTGAACAATTCTGTTTAGTTTAGAAAGTCCAATAACTTTTCCAGATGATTTGTATGCAATATGTGCTTTTCCTATAATAGGTACAAAATGATGCTCACAATTAGAGTAGAAGGTAATATTTTTTTCTACTAACATCTGATTATATTGATATTTATTTTCAAAAAGAGCCATTTTAGGCTTGTTTTTAGGGTCTAAACCAGAAAATATCTCTTCAATATACATTTTTGCTACACGGTCTGGTGTGCCCTGAAGTGAATCGTCGGTTAAATCTAAACCCATAACATCCATTATTTCTGAAAATAAAATAGATATGCGTTTTTTCTTTTCTTCATTAGACATATCAAAAGCATTGGCTTTCATTGGTGTGTCTAAACTTGTAAATAAATGGTCGTCGCCTATGGCTTCGTTTGTAAAACCATTAAGCTGTCCATTTGATTTGGAAGTCGTTTCTGTATTCATAGAATCTTTTTAATGTGCTGTCTTTAAGTACTCCAAACTTAAATCAAAGCACGTGTTAACGTTTTGAAATAGAGTTATTTGATATTGTTCTTTGCCTCGAGCATTTAAATCTGCCTTTGTCAAACGTTCTTTTTTTACTGTGTTTAGTAGCTCTGCCTTGCACACGCGCTCTCCATAATCTAAAGCTACTCGGTTTTAATTCGCGTCTCATCAAATTAATAACCTCTTGTTCTTTTAAATTAAATTGAAACGTAATAGCATCAAACGGTGTTCTGTCTTCCCATGCCATTTCAATAATTCGGTCAATGTCTTTTAGTTCTAAATTCATAGTCCATGAGGCATTGCATGTTGTAAATCGTACTTTACTTTTTCATCCATTAATTTGTCAAAAAACTTTTTATTCTCTTTAAAAGTTTTATTGGCTCTAAAGTGCACAAATTTTCCTTGTGCATGTATGCTAGACCCATTGATTTTATATATAACGAGATGGTAATAAGGTATAATCCATGTAAAATTCTTTAAGCCTTTGTTAATTCTAATTAAAATACCTTTTGGTCTCAATTCAATATTTCCGTAATTAATATCAGATACCAAATTTATTATAGATTGCATATTTGGACTCACATCATCAATAATCATACGCTTAGAACCTACACCATTCATTTTCAATTTCTGTACCAAACTAAAGGGACTGCCAACTAAGTCGGCAATTATTTGCTTGTGTTCAGAATTGTGATGTGTGGTATTTAGTATCATATATCATCAAATATACATAATGTTTAATAATTATGTAAAAAGATTAAACAAAAATTAACAGATAATTATGACTATGGAATTTATTGTGTAATGGAATAAAAATCAATCACTTCTCAACATACGTTTTCTATCTTGTAACGTATGTCGTTTTAAGATTCTATAACTTTCACTAATAACCTCTGCATCGTTTTTCATATTCCAAAGAATTTCACTTGCGCGTTTTCGGTTTTCCTTGATATCTACTATAGGCATTGGGTAGTCTTCGCCTGGCTTAAAGTTGTAAAAGGCTTTTTCCATCTCAGTCATTAAATAAGGCTCATGGATAAAAGGTGTGTCTAAGTGCGCCAATTCTGGAACCCATTTTTTTATGAAAACCGCATCAGGATCGTGCTTTAAACCATTAAGGGTTGGATTGTAAATTCTAAGATTATTGATGCCTGTTTCGCCTGCTTGCATCTGTAATTGTGGAAAATGAATGCCAGGTTCGAAATCTAAAAATTGTTGTGATAAATGTGTCGTTGCAGCCTGCCATGGTTGCCAGAGGATATGCGTAAAAAAAGATGCCAACATGGCACGCATTCTAAAATTTACATAACCTGTCTCAATTAAACAGCGCATACTTGCATCTACTAACGGAAATCCGGTTTGGCCTTCCCTCCATGCGTTTTGATAACTTTCAGACAATGTTTTCTTTAGTTTATGATAGCCTTTGTTAACACTTGCGTTTTCCATGGTGTGTTCCATTTCAAACTTTTGAATGAAATGTGCTTGCCATCGTAATCTTGAAATAAATGCACCAATATGACGCTTATCTTTTGATTCTGATTGAAATTGTTTAGCTTTCTGAAACACTTGTCTAATAGACAAATTTCCCCAAGCAATGTATGGCGAAATTCTACTGCAACTTGTTCTTGAAGCTTCAGGTTTTGAAATATTAACCATGTAGTCTTCATGTCTGTTTTCAAAAAATGAATTGGCATATTTCCAACCCATGGTGGTGCCACCTTTTTGAAACTTAGTGTCTTCAGGTGTGGATAAATCGGTAACGGTCAACACGTTTTCTAAACTTTCAATTTCTGAATGATTTAAAAACTGATTGTCGCTAGGTTGAAAAACTTCCAAAGCACTGTTCATATACGTTTCCCAATTTTCAAACCAATGGTCTCTATTCACTAATCCGCGTTCAACACCATTATTTTTAGATTCTTCCCAGTTAATAAAATTATTTCTACAATAGCGTGTAAATTCTTTGTCTCTGTTGTAGGTCACTAATAATCCAGTTTCCACATGCGAAAAAACAGTATCAATTTTATAAAACTCTTGCAGTTGATTAAACGCACTCGTAATATCACTAGTTACCGTTAATACTTTGGTTTGGTGTGCCGCAAGGTTTTTGTTTAAATCTCTTAAAGATTCTTTTATAAAGTTGAAATGTCTATCACTGTAATGTGCATCATTCAGTAATAAATGTTCAAAAACATAAATAATAAGAACACGTTTGCCTGATTTTAATGCATTCGAAATGGCTTCATTATCTTGAAGTCTTAAATCGCGTTTCAACCAAACGATAGTAATGTGTTCTTTTGCTTTCATCTTAAAGTTGCTTTAGAAATTGTTCGGCGTTGTTAAAATGGTTTTCTAAAGTCTCTTTTTTCATTCTATCTAAATTGCCCAAAAGCATACCTAGTCTCGGATTGCCTGCGAAGAAATCGCGATGCTTGTCCATAAACGTCCAGAATAAACCGTCCCAAGTGGCTTGCCAATCGCCTTTAGAATAGTTGCTCATTTTCATAATGTAATTGCTGCTACTGATGTACGGTTTTGTAGACATTAGACCACCATCTGCAAACAAACTCATGCCGTACACATTGGGTACCATAACCCAATCGTAAGCGTCTATAAATAGTTCCATAAACCATTGGTAAACCTCGTCTGGATGAAATTCGCAGAGCACCATAAAATTACCGAGTAGCATTAAACGCTCTATATGATGGGCGTAGCCTGTTTTTAATACTTTTTTAATAACGTCATCAATAGGTTTAATTCCTGTGGTGCCATCATAGAATGAGGCTGGTATTTTCTTATCAAAATTCCAAAAGTTTTTTGTTCGTTCTTCTGTGCCTTTTACTTCGTAAACGCCTCTTATAAATTCGCGCCAACCTAATATTTGGCGCACAAAACCTTCTAAAGAGTTTAGCGGAACATCATTAGATTTGGCATAATCAATGGCCTTTTCTATAACGTCCATTGGATGTAGCAACCCAACATTGATAAGAGGCGAGAGGATGCTATGATTTAAAAAGTGTTCTTCCTTAACGATGGCATCTTCATAAGGTCCAAATTCATGAAATCGTTGTTCAAAAAACTGATTTAACCAATCCTCAGATGATTTAAAATCAATGGGATAAATCACAAAATCATTGAGTTCGCCATAATGCTCGCTAAAATTAGAGTTGACATATTCTTCAGCTTCCTTGTGATAATATGTTTTATCAGTAAAATGAATATGTGGTGGTGTTTTGTCTTTTGGATATTTCTTACGGTTATCTGAATCGTAGGTAAGTTTGCCACCTTCTGGTTCGCTATTAACCATTAAAATATCACGTTGTTTACGTTGCTGCTTGTAAAACGACGTTTGAAAGAATTTCTTTTTAGTTGGTTTAAAAAATGAACTTAAGTCCTCTTTCGTATTAATGAATAGTGGATTTTCATACCATTCAATATCTATAGCTTTAGCAGCCGAATTTATATGTTTTTGAAGCCAATTATCAGTTGGGTCAATTATGTGAAGCTTTTCGACGCCATCTTTAATAAGCTTTGGTATTAGTTGTCTAACGTCAGATTGTTTTGTGGTGGCTTCAATATATTTTACGGTTTTATCTTGGGTTTCGAGATAATTCGCATAAGCTTTCATCGATGCTCTGTGAAAGGCAATTTTTTGCTTGTGGAATTTGTATTGATTAAAGAATAAGAATTCTTCAATTAAATAAATATCAGCATTTACTTTAAGAATGGGTGCATCCTTAAATAATTGATGTGGAAATATGAGTATGGCTTCTTTCATTCTCTAAAATAATTTGGGTTGTAACCATAGACTTCTAAATGTTCTATTTGCGTCATAACGTTCGGCTTGTAATTCAACATTAAATGTTCTGTCTCTTGGGTCATTGCCAACACCAGCAACGTACAGCCAATTGCCATAATTGCTGTGCACGTCATAATCTATGAGTAAAGACTCAAAATAGGCGGCACCAATGCGCCAATCTAATTTTAATGTTTTGGCAAAATAGGATGCCACATTTTGGCGTCCTCTGTTGCTCATCCAACCGGTTTCTTTGAGTTCAATCATATTGGCGTTTACAAATTCTGATGTGGTTTCGCCATTAATCCAGTTCTGAATCTGAGTTGGGTTTGAAGACCAGTCGTATTCCTTTTGAAGTATGCCTTCTAACTTAAAGATTTGGTTGCCATGTTTTAAGGACACATATTTAAAATAATCACGCCAAATGAGTTCAAAAATGAGCCAATAGGTTGATTGATTTCTGAAGCATTCGTTTTCAAATTTTTTCACTTGCCCATAAATTGTTCTGGCTGAGATGCAACCATTTGCTAGCCAAGGCGAAAATTTAGAACTGTAGTCAACACCAACTAAACCGTTTCTCGTTTTTTTATAAAATCCTAATTTTTTAGTGTTGAAAAAATAATCCTCGAGACGTTTATTAGCTTCGGTTTCGCCACCTTTAAAAGGAAAAGCTGAATGCGGATGGGTTTCAAAATGGTCGAAACCTAAATCGTGAAGTGTTGGGATTTTAGTGTTGTTGGTAATCCGATTGTTTTCTGGATATTTTTTAGGTTGTAATTCTGGGCGAATGGCAACATATTTCTCAAGTTTTTTTCTAAAGTTGGTAAAGACTTGAGGTGTTTGTTCAATTTTGAAATTGAGGTCTTCGGGATGGTATAAAAACTGATTGTAAACAGAGTGCCAGTTAATAGAACTCAATTTTGATTTAACAGCATTTTCCGATTCTAATTCTTCTGACGTCCATTCCTTTTGAAGAAATATTGAATTGATATTATAAGTTTTACAAAGCTCTGGCATTATCACTTCTGGTTCTCGATGAAAAACCAATAAATCAATATTTAAGTTGTTGAGTTGCGCTCTTAAATCTTGTATAGATTCAATTAAAAACTTGGCCCTAAATTTCTCTGTTTTTTTAAATCCGAATTTGTCAATAGCAAAGTGATGTGGATTGAAGCAATAAACAGCTATAATTGGATTACCGTCTTTTTGAGCTTCATTTAAAACGGGATTATCTATGGTTCTTAAGTCGTTTCTAAACCATATTAAGTTGCTATTGTTTTCTGTTTTTTGCATCTGTCACTACAATATTTAACGTGTTCCCAATCGCGTTCCCATTTTTTGCGCCATGTAAAAGGGCGATTACAAACAAGGCAAAGCTTTGTTGGAAGATTTTCCTTTTTTACACCTCTCATTTTTTTACCAAAGCGTTAATCATACCATTAAAAACAAAAGCATGAAACGGTAAAACAGCATACCAATACAAACGTCCCCAAATCCCTTTAGGTCTAAAAACCGCACGTTGGTGTAACTGGTCGTCTACAATTTTAAACTCTAACCAAGCCTCGCCAGGCAATCGCATTTCTGCAAACAATAAAAGTCGTTTTTCTTCTTTGTTGGCATATAAAACGCGCCAAAAATCTAATGCATCGCCAGCCTCTAAATACGTATCGCTTGTTCGGCCGCGTCTTAAACCAACACCACCAAAAAGCTTATCCATGTAACCTCTAATTTTCCACAAACCATTAAAGCTGTACCAACCATTGCGGCCACCAATAGCCCAAATTTTGTTCAGTGTAAATGCTTCGTCTGTCACTTTACGTTGTTTGACATCTTTAAAACAGCCAAATTTTGGTAGCTCTATATGCTTAGATAATTGGTCTTTAAATCGTCCGCTACTCACGGCATCTTTCCAACTCGATATTACAGCGTTTTGTTCAATTTTCTGAAAGGCTAAATCCACAGCTGTTTTGTAATCCATAGGTTCAATACCTATAATGCCGTTGATGTTACTGGGTTTTCCAATCACTTCAACCTTCATACTATCGACTAATGCGGCTGCTAGTTTAAACGATGTAGAGGTTACAAAGTACAACCAATACGACGAGAGTTTTGGTGTTAATACAGGAAGCGTTACAATGTAACGTTTGAGGTCTCTAACTTCAGCAAATTGAAGTAGCATTTCCTTGTACGTCAAGACTTCTGGACCAAAAATATCATAAGCATTATTGTAGAGTTCTGTTTTGCCTAAGCCACCTGCTAAAAAGTTGAGCACATCACGAACGGCTAAAGGTTGTGTTTTGGTATTGAGCCATTTTGGAGTAATCATAAATGGTAGTTTTTCTACGATATCTCTTATGATTTCAAATGATGCGCTACCACTACCAACAATAATGCCTGCTCTAAATGTTGTGAGTGCATAGGTTTCAGATTTTAAAGTGTTCTCTACCTGTAGTCTCGATTTTAAATGTTTAGATAAGGAAGCATCATTAACAATGCCACTTAAAAAAAGCACTTGTTTACAGTCGGTAGGTTCAACAAGGTCTTTAAAATTTTGAGCACATTGTTGTTCTAAATCCTCAAAATCATCTGAACTTGTGGACATGGAATGAATCAGATAATAAGCAGCATCGATGTCTTTAGGAATTTCAGCATCTTCAGGTTTTAAGAAGTCTACTTTAATAAAAGAACATAAAGGATGGTCTTCGATTTCATCTGGAATACGGTTTAAATCACGCACACAACAAACCAACTCATGCTCATCTTCAAGCAATTGAAGTGCCAGTCTTTTGGCAATATAGCCAGTTGTACCTGTGATTAATATGCGCATTATTTTTTTGAGTTTATAAGTTCTGTTTTCGGTCTTTGGTAGTCTAAGCGTGTTTTTAATTCTGGAATAGCATAACCATCCAAACCATTGATAGTTGCCACATTCCCTTTAGAAAGGTTAACAAAACCATCGTCGCTTAACAAGGTATCTTGTATGTATAGTTTTTCAATTTTACCAATGACCAAAATAGTATTGTTAGCCGCAATAGGATATTCTTCTACAAATTGCATGGCCAATTGCAGCGGTGCATTTTTTACAAATGGCGCTAAAAAATTAGCTTTATATTCTTCTGTTAAATGCGTGGCATCAAATTCTGATATGTGTGAATCGTATTTTGCAGAAGTGTGATGAGCATCTTCTATAATTTCAGAATGAATGTGATTTATAGTGTATTTTCCTGTTGTTTTTAAGTTAGAATAGGTGTTACGTGTGACAGTTGTAGGTCTTAAAAAGAAACCTAACAATGCAGGATTAGAACCTAAATGCGTCACAGAACTAAACACAGCAACATTACTAATCCCGTCTTCACTTTTAGTACCAATGAGGTTTGCCGATTTATAACCAGAACAACTGTTAATGAGGTTAATTCGGTAGAGGTGTTCCATCTTGTCGATGTCGTCACTGGTAAATTCTATCATTTATAAATTTTTGAAGTTATTGATTTTAACGTCTTTAGATTTTAAATCGAACATTAAATTATACAGTCCAAAAAACGTTCTGTTAATATAAATAAAGTGTTTAGAACCTCTATTACCATTCATATTTCTAAGTTCAGTGCTTTTGGAATAACGTTGTCCCATTTCTGAAATTTGATTGAAAAACTCTGGATTCGAAAAATCGAATGTTTCAACATGAAATGGTTTGGTAAACAAGCTTAACAACTCATGAAACATAGCACTAAAGAATTTCAGCTCTTCTTCGGAATCATCTTGTCTTAAAATTTCTAACTCATAAAGTTTTTCGGTAAACAATTTAGGATTCTCGATGCATTCCTTTTCGGCTAATTCAAAATACGGAATGTAGAATTCTTCCGGAATTGTTTTCATACAACCAAAATCGAGTGCAATTAAATCGACTGATTCAGAAATTAAGAAGTTGCCAGGATGTGGGTCTGCATGTACTTTTCTAAGATTATGAATTTGAAACATGTAAAAATCCCAAAGGGCTTGGCCTAGCTGATTCGCTAAAGCTTCATCCGTATTATGTGCTACAAATTCAGACAGGTGTTCGCCTTTCATGTAGTCCATTGTAATAATGCGTTCAGACGACAATTCTGAATAATACTTAGGAAACTTTAAATTAGGAATATGTTTGCAGGCGTCTGCAACGGCCTTACTTTGCTCAATTTCTAAGATGTAATTGGTTTCTTCTGTGAGTTTGTTTTCAACCTCCTTAAAGTATTTATCAGAATCTTTCCCTTTAATATTAAACATCTTAATAGCAATGGGTTTAACCAAGGCTAAGTCTGATGCAATACTTTCCGCAACTCCAGGATATTGGATTTTCACAGCAAATTTTTTCCCATTCTTCTCTGCAATATGGACTTGGCCAATACTGGCAGCATTAACTGAAGTTGCGTTGAAAGTATCAAATAAATCTTCGGGATGTTTCCCAAAATATTTTTTAAAGGTTTTTATAACTAAGGGTGGCGATAATGGTGGTACTGAAAATTGAGATAAGGAGAATTTTTCAACATAAGCCTGAGGCAAAATGCTTTTTTCCATGCTCAACATTTGCGCTACTTTTAAAGCACTTCCTTTTAATGTTTTTAAGCTATCGTAAATATCTTCGGCGTTATTTTGATTAAGTCGTTCTTTGGCATCTTCTTTAGAATTAACCATTTTATCGCCATAATATTTTAGGTAATTAACACCAACTTTTGCACCAGTAGATACCAATTTAGTGGCTCTAGAAATTTTAGTAATTGGTATGCTGTCTATAGTTTTCATAAGCTCTATTTGGTTTGCATTTTTTCTTTGTATAAAAATTTACCAAAGTCGATAATGCTTTTTAAGGGTGTTGTGTCTATTAAATCGAAACTAGTTTTTAACGATTTTTCTATAAAAATATCAGTCTTTTCGAATGAAGACGATGCGTCGTCCATCCAAAATCTTAGTGTGACTAACAATTGAATCCAAGCAGATTCTTTTAAAGCTTTATTCTGTATTTTTTCTAACTTTTCTTGTTTTAAATCAATAGTCTTAATGTCTAAGTGTGCCACGTAATTAGTGAAGCTGTTTTTTAAATGTTTTAAAACCTTTAAAGTCTCTAATTTGTTATTGCTAGCATTTAAAGCATGAATTACATAACTTCTATTAGCTGTTAAAATTTCAAAGAAGGTATAATAGAAACTCAGCATTTTGTTTCTGGCATCAAAAGAATGATAATCTTCACTTTTCTCAAGATTAGCAATAGTGTGGTCAAAAAATATTTGGAATATAGATTGCTCTAGTGCTTCAAAAGATCCAAAGAATTCATAGAATTTTTGTTCTTCAAAATTATTGTCTTTTGCGAATGCATAGACCGATTTTGGCTTGTGGTTATGTGTTAAAACATAATCCATATAAAATTCGATTACGTCAGATTGTTTAAATGCCTTCTTTTTTGCCATAGTATATTCGTTTAAGAATGGTGTAAAGATAAATAATGTTTAATCATTTTTGGTAATAGTTAAACAAAATTTAACAAGAATTTATTGCTTAGCTATTTTGTAACAGCTAAAGTGATGTTCTTAAAGATACTGAATTGTAAGATCTATATTGATATAAAAGCATCTTCTTCCAGAAAACTAATTGGTATTTTAAGTTTTTATTAACAAATACAGCTTGGCTTTAGGCGTAATTTTATACCCATTATAAACACACTTAACACTATAAATTATGAAGAAGTTATTACTATTTACATTTGCGTTAACTTTAATGTTTTCTGTAAATGCACAAATTAAGACACCACAACCTAGTCCTGCTGCTAAGTTAAAGCAAGTAGTTGGTTTAACAGATGTTGCTATTGAATATTCTAGACCAGCAATGAACGGCAGAACAATTTTTGGAGACCTTGTACCTTACGGTAAATTATGGAGAACAGGAGCTAACAAAAATACGATGGTAACGTTTAGCGATGCTGTTGAAATAGGAGGTAAAGAGTTAAAAGCTGGTGCTTATGCCATTTTTGTTACACCTTCTGCAAAATCTTGGGAAGTGATTTTTTATACTGACACTAATAATTGGGGAACTCCAAAAGAAATTGATGAATCAAAGGTTGCGGCAAGAGTTACTGCTGAAGTTTATCCTATAGAAATGGATATTCAATCGTTTACAATTTCGGTAGATGATATCACTAGTAGTTCTGCAGTTATTGGAATGATGTGGGAGAAGACTTATGTTGGGGTAGAATTTAAAGTACCAACTGATAAAACGGTTAGTGCTGCAATAGAAAAAGTAATGGCAGGACCATCTGCAAATGATTATTATGCTGCGGCAGTATATAATTTAGCTGAAGGAAAAGATATTAAGCAAGCTAAAGAATGGATGGATAAAGCGATTTCTATGATGGATAATCCTCGCTTTTATCAATTACGTAAGCAATCATTAATTTATGCAGCAGCAGGAGATAAGAAAGGTGCGATTGAAATTGCTAAAAAATCTTTAGAAGGCTCTAAAGCAGCTGGTAATGCAGATTATATTAAAATGAATGAAGATTCTCTTAAAGAATGGGGCGCGAAATAATGCTCTAAACTTAATTTACATTTAGAATACTGAAAAACGCAACTTAATATGTTGCGTTTTTTGATTTTAATATTCTAAATCAATTAAATTTCTAACCTTGTCTAAAGTTCTAATGAGTTCTTTACTTTTTTTAAACGGCATTATTGTGCTTTCCGTTTGATTGTCTCTGATTAGTTGGTTAAAATGCTCAATTTCGAAACTATACCCAATGGTTTTATAATTGAAGTTTATGTCTTCGGAATGACCTGTATGGTCAATTAATGTAACCGAAGAGGGCTCGTGAAAACGACTATTTATTTTTATAATACCCTTTTCACAATAAAATGTTGCTTCGGTATTGGTTTCCTCTAATAAGGTACTTTTTAAACTTGCTTCTGCATTATTATATTTAAATAAGATATCGCATTTTGAATCTGCTCCAGATTTAAAAAACTCTGCTTTAGCTTCAATAGATTTAGGTTCACCTAAAGTAGAAAGTGCTACAAAAATAGGGTAGATGCCAATATCTAATAAACTTCCGCCTCCAACAGATTTATCAAAAACTCTAGAGTTTTCATCATAGGTTGGATAGAATCCAAAATCTGCTTCAAGCTTTAATATTTCTCCAAAATGCTTTTGTTCAAGGATATCCAATACATAATTAAAATGTGGAAGAAAATTGGTCCACATGGCCTCCATTAATAAGGTGTTTTTTTCTTTTGAAAGTTGAATCATTTCTTCAACTTCTTGTAATTTCATAGCGAATGGTTTTTCGCATAACACAGGCTTATTACGATTTAAGCATAAAGCAGTATGCGTTTTATGAAAACTATGTGGTGTAGCAATGTAAATAGCATCAATGTTATTATCTGTTACAAGTTCTTCGTAACTTCCGTAAGCGACATTTGCTTGATGCTTTTTTTTAAAGGCGTCTGCTTTCTCAATATCCCTAGAAGCAATAGCGTAGAAATTACATTGAGAAACCGCGTTTAAATCGGTAGCAAATTTAGAAGCTATTTTACCAGCACCAATAATTCCCCAATTAATAATTTTAGAGGTCATTATGCTACTTTTTTAGGCATAACTGCTTGTAGAATATTTGCAACGCATATGACTACAACACAACCAAATAGATTTAACCATAAATAAGGCATCCAATCTAGCCACCAACCTATAACAACAATGGTTTGTGTAATGAGTGCGCCAATAAATACAGCATTTCCTTTTATATATTTAAAGAAAAAAGCAAGTAAAAATATACCTAACACATTGCCATAGAAAATAGAGCCAATAATGTTAACGAGCTGAATTAAGTTCTCAGCCAAATCCGCAAAACACGCAATAATTATAGCTACTATTCCCCAACCAAACGTAAACCACTTAGTTACTTTAACCATGTGTTCATCATCCTTTTCTTCTTTTAAGTTTCTACCATATAAATCAATTGATGTAATGGTTGCTAAAGCATTTATTTCTGATGCTGTAGAAGACATAGCTGCAGATAGAATAACAGCCAATAATAAACCTATTAAACCTTTCGGGAGATTATTTAAGATGAATGTGATAAACATATAGTCTCTATCATTGGTCTGAGTGTCTTTTGCAGCATCATTATATAAGGCGTTTAATTCGGCATTTTTATCAATGTAGGACGAATTGTCCACATCGTTTTCTAATGAGTTCACTTCACTTTGCAGCTCGTTGTATGCTTTTTCGTAATCTGGATCTACTGCTTTTTTAATTAAGAATTTTGATTCTAAACGATATGACTTTTCTAAAATGTTTAAGGCAGCGAGTTGTTTTTTTGAAGCATCATCATTGCCATCTGACTGAGCTAACTGTAAAGAGATTTTATTTTTTAAATCAAAGAGTTCAGCTTGTTGATCTTGTAGTGCTCTGTAATCGTTTCCATACTCAGATGCTAAGACCGTTTGTGTTGATTTATTAATAAAATTTAAAGGTGAAGGGTTAAATTGGTAAAACACAAACACCATAACACCAACTAATAAGATAAAAAATTGCATGGGTACTTTTAGCATACCATTAAACAATAATCCCATTTGCATTTCCTTAATAGATTTGCCAGAAAGGTAGCGTTGTACTTGACTTTGATCTGTTCCAAAATAGGAAAGCATTAAAAATGTTCCGCCTATAATACCAGTCCAAACGGTGTATCTATTCTCTAAATCAAAAGAGAAATCTAATACCTTCATTTTTCCCGTTGCTCCAGCGATATCAATAGCATCGATAAAAGAAACTTCTTCCGGAATTAAATTTATGATGATAAATAATGCGGCTAACATACCAGCAAAAATGACAAACATTTGCTGTTTTTGTGTTACGGTTACAGCTTTAGTTCCACCAGAAACGGTATATATTATGACTAATACTCCAATGATAATGTTAAGCGTTATTATGTTCCAGCCAAGAACTACAGAGAGAATAATAGCAGGTGCAAAAATCGTTATTCCTGCAGCTAGGCCACGTTGTATTAAAAATAAGATGGCGGTTAGACTTCTGGTTTTTAGGTCAAATCTATTTTCTAAAAACTCGTAAGCTGTGTAAACTTTTAGTCGATGGTATAATGGAATAAATACCAGACATATTATGACCATGGCAATTGGCAGTCCAAAATAAAATTGAACAAATCCCATGCCATCAGAAAAGGCTTGGCCAGTTGTAGAAAGGAAAGTAATAGCACTTGCTTGCGTTGCCATTACAGATAGACCTATCGTCCACCATTTAGTTGAATTACCACCCTTTATGTAATCTTGTGCGTTTTTTTGACCTCTTGTTTTCCAAGTCCCATAGCCTACAATAATTGCTAATGTGGCAATAAGTACGGTCCAATCTTTCCAATCTAAAATTTGAGGCATTTTTTATGCGAATGATGCGGTAATAAAGTAAAACAACACAATGTAAAGTGCATTAGCTATTAAAACTGCTGTGTATAATTTACTCCATTTTTGTTTTGCTTGTGGTTGGTTTTGGTTATTCATAATTCTGTTTTTGAGTTAGTTATATGAGGAAGTTATTATATTTTTAATTACATTTTTTTAATTTTAGTCAACCGTTAATCGGTATTTTCTGCGGATAGTAAGTTAGCAAAAATTCTGAAAGCACCTGAGACTCCAGCAGGAAATTCTCTAAAAAAGCTTAAGCCTGTATAAATGTAGTTGCCTTTTCCGTATTTAGCTACTAGTAAAGCTCCACTTTTCGAAGTTTCTCCTTTATCGTTAGAAGCCAGTAATGGCGTGAATTCTTCTGCCCATTCATTAGGGAAATACAACCCTCTTTCCTGCACCCAACCTTCAAAATCTGCACTTGTAATTTTGTTTGGAAAATTTAAAATTGAGTGATTTGGCTCTAAAATTCTCATTTCGGCATTTTCATCTGTAACGCGATCTCTTGATAATTTTAGATGGTATGGTGCTATATTATCTACCTTAAGTCTTCTATTGGTATTATATTGTATCACTAAGTTTCCACCATTTTTTACGAAGTCTAATAGGTGTTTTTGTTTAAACTTTAATTCGTCTACAATATTATATGCTCTAATACCAAGGACTACAGCATCAAACGTAGCTAATTTTTCTGGGGCTATTTCATCAGGTTTAATAATTGTTACGTTGTAGCCAATTTGCCTTAAACTTTCTGGTACTACATCGCCAGCACCTTCAATGTAACCAATATTATTGCCTCGTTTTTCAATATTTATTCGTACTATCTTACTTTCACTAGGCATTAAAACCGTTTGAAAAGGAATATGTGAGTAATCAATCTCTGTAAGTTCATCTGTATAAAAATCGCCATTTACATTTACCATTGGAGTTATCAATCCTTCACTTTGGTTTTTTGGAGGCACAACAGAAAACACCACTTTTTGAATATCTCCTTTATTGGTTATTGCTATTTTTTGCTTTTGAGGAAATACCTGCCAGTCGTTTGGGTAGGCCATTTGAACATAACCTTCTATTCCATCTTTACCCGCTTTTACAATAACTTCTATTTCTTTCTGTTCGTTGTTATCAAAAATATAGACGTCATCACTTAAACTTGCTGACACAATAGGTATGATTTCAAAAGGTCTATATAATTCTCCTTTATCTGGTTTAGAGTAACGAAAGATTACCGGTTTTTTATAGTTTATTGGAGTGCCTTCTATTAATAAATTGAAATCGACAAAGACTGTTCTAGGCGTTTCTGGTAGACCTATTAAATTTTGATCATTAACCTGATACATACCCAATGTACTTTGTTTGTTTAACCAATATGGTGTTGTGTAATCACTATCGTTTGGAATGACAATACTTTCTTCAAAATTTAATTTTTGATTTGAAGTTAACGTCATGTTTTTAGAAATTCCATGAGAAAGGGTTGATAAACCATAAGACACCAAATCTACTTTAGCGGAGCTTCTATTTAAAACTTCCATTTTTAAAGACACTTCAGAATTTGGAGTAGTATTAGGACTGTTTGCAGATACTTCGAGATATAAACCAGTACAAGCTTCAATAATAATTTTAATCTCTTTTGTTTTTACAGTTTTCCAATGCTGATCTTTTATAGACTGAATTAACTTATAAGCTTCTAAAAGTTGTGGTAAGTGCGACGCAGGATTTTTAAAATTAAAATTATTTTCTACGTCTTTTAAAATGTTTTCAATTGCTTTTCCGTCATCAATTCTATTCCAAGATGTATCAATACCTTCAAATACACCTTCTTTATTATGAATAGGTTCTCCTTTTAAAAACTCTATATATTCTTGTTGAGAACCACGCTGTGATAATCGTCCAAAACCTTGACATAAATGCTGGCTACTAGCTAAAGATGCTACTTCATTGTTAGATAGTCCTTTGTTTGGATAGTATACACCAATATCAAAATTTAGCATATTACTTTTGTCCACTTTATCAAATTCCTCTTGACTTCCATAGCGCCACCAAGATGTATTGTAAAATAAACGTTTTGGTTGCCAAGTTTCTGTAATTTCTAATTGTGAGGCATATTTAGTTGGATCATTTGCTAAGTCAAAAGCTTCTAAACTCAACATTGCTGATGCTGTATGATGGCCGTGTGTTCGTCCTGCACGTCTGTGATCAAAACGATTAATTATAACATCTGGTTTAAATTTACGAATAGCCCAAACAACATCTGAAAGGACTTCATCTTTGTTCCAAATTTCAAAGGTTTCATCAGGATGTTTTGAGTAGCCAAAATCATTAGCTCTAGAAAAACGCTGTTCGCCACCATCTACACGTCTTGCTGCTAATAATTCTTGAGTTCTAATAACGCCTAAAAGCTCTCTAATTTCAGGGCCAATAAGGTTTTGTCCACCGTCACCACGAGTTAAAGATAAATAACCGGTTCGCGCCTTAACCTCATTAGACATGTAAGATATTAGTCTTGTGTTTTCATCGTCTGGATGAGCAGCTATGTATAATACAGACCCTAAAACATTTAGTTTCTGAACTGCTTCGTAAATTTCTGATGAATTATATGTTTTTGGTTGTTGTGCTTGTAATGAAACAATGCTGCCTAAAAAAAGCAATAGACAGAGTCTAAAATGGTACATGTGGTAATTAGTTAGTTGCGTTTCAAATATAGAAAAGTTTGAAACGTATCACTTTTAATTTAGATTTATTTAACGATTCCTTGAGTCAGAAATGAAATTTAATTTGAAGACCACATTAACCAATTAAATAACTAAAATTAATTTTGATATTCTACCTTACTCTTTAGGTAATTTATAAAAACAAAAGAGGAATAACCTTGAAGTCATTCCTCTGTAAATTTAATTAAAAGACGTTTACTTTTTTAAAGTTCTAAAACTATATTGATCGTTTTCTGAAAATAGTTTAACGATATAAACACCAGCATTTAAAGAAGATACATCAACTTGAAATTGTGAGGCATTTGGTAGGTGTGTAAGAATATTTTGGCCTAAAAGATTATAGATTTTTACAGATTTGATTTCTGCATTGTAACTTACGTTCAAAGTATTTTTTATTGGATTAGGATACACAGATAATTGACTGATGTCAAAACTATTAACACTTAGCGAACTTACGCTTAAAGTGAGATCTAAAGCTTGTCCATAACCAGGTTGAGCGGCTGTACCAAATGGATTAAAAGAAATAGAGCATGGATCTACAATTGCAGGAGAATCGGCATCTGTATATGTTTTAGTGATTCTTATACGTGTAGCTCCTATAACGGCATCTGAAGGAATTGTTATATCTAAGGAAACTATAGTTCCATCATCTCCTGTGGTGTTAGTAAGTGTGCCGATAGAATAGACCTCATTAGCATCATCTAAAGTTTCATTTTGATTCCAATCTATAAAAGCTACGATATTTGTATCAAAGTTACCATAAGTATTACCAGTAACTGAAATGGTATAGGTTTGGTTTGGAATTATATTGACTATAGAAGTTGTTTTATCGACTAAAATGGAACTAGTATCAGAATTAGTAATACTTGTTAAATCAAAATTTACTGATGAAATTTCTTCTACAACAGCTCCAGACGGGATTTCGCAATATGGATTAGGAAATGTCTGTGCATTTAAAGCAAAAGTTAGTAAAGTAAAGAGTAAAGTAATTTTTTTCATATTGGTTGTGTTTTAAGTTGACTTTGAAGTTACTTAATAATAAAATAAAATCTTTAATTAATTGATTTTTAACACAATTAACTTTACTTAAGTTAGTTTATTCATTTTTTAAAAGTGCGTTGATATTATTTTTATTAAGGTATTTGAAATGCCGTTTGACTTACTTTTTTGTAACTAGACTATAAAAAAAACCATACATCTACTTTTTGTGTTTTTGATAATTGGTTTTACTACATTGCACTGTTTTTCCCTAATAAAAACAAAACATTAATGGACTTAATAGAGAAGATTATTAATAAGAAAAGTAGAGTGATATTTCTTCTTATTTTTTTGAGCATCGCTGTAATTTCTGCCGAGCCCTTTAGTCTTGACGATAAGAGGAACATTAATGACGCAAATATCTCGATATTTCCATTTACCATAAATGACTCTGCAACTGGTAAAATTAAATCAGCTTTTTTCGCGAGGGATAGTTATAATTCTTTTTTAAAATTAAAGGATAGCGTTCAAGTTTTATTTGTATCCTCAGCATCTTACGCTTCTTCTGTAAATAAAAATGCGAATTATCCCGTTGGTTTTTGTGCAGAGAATGGTAAGTTACTAAATAAAATACCACATCAAACTATGGATGGTCTTGTGCTAATTCATAATAATGAGCCAGAAATTAATACAATGCAAGTTATAGATCTAGATAAAGAGAACTATACATGCAATGATGGCAAATGTTATCCGTATTTTAGTACTGATAATATTAGAAATAATCCTGAAGAAACGTTTTCGTTTATAGATTTAGTTGAAACACAGAATATATCTAGTTTTCAAACCCAATTAGTCTATACGAATTATAAAAGTGATAAAGAAAATTTTAAAAATCTGACTAATGGCGATAATGATAGAAGTAGACGGTTTTTAGCGATTTGCGAAAAAGACAATCAGCTATATCATATTATTTTAGATAGTACGGAAGAAAACTATTTAATGACCTCTGCATTAGATGCTATAGACTATTTACGTCAAGCTAATTATGATGTGCGTAAAATGATTAATTTAGATACAGGTAGTAAAGACATTATGTATGTAAGAGAAGACGGTTTATTAAAAAATTATAGGCCTAATCCATTAACATCATCCTCAAAAATAGAAAACGCAGCCAGCTTATTGGTTTATTATAGAGATCTTTAGACAACGCGTTTTATGAGCTTTAAAAATCGAAATTTTCTATTTATTATTCTAGTTTTCAATTTCTTGGTTGGACTTTCTCAAAGTGAAACTACATCTATTAGTAGTGCAAATAGACTAATTACATTACCACTCGATAGTTTGTCAAATGACTTTAGAACTTATAGTATTGAGGATTACAATTATGCTATAGATACTGCCATTAAAATGTATAAGGATAGTAGTCAAATACATTTAAAAAAACGAGGTGTTAATATTGTAGCTAGTTTAGCTGTGAGTTTTCGTGAGCTGGTAATACATAAAAAAGTAGATTTAGATGCTATAGAAGTTGAAGCTTTGTTAGAGCGTTTTGAAGATGAAAATTTTTATATTGAAAAACCAAAAGTATCTAGATATATAAAACTAATGAACTATTTATGTAAAGGTGAGTATAGCTATGTGCATCATAGGCTTATAGATACAAGAGGATATAATATACTTTGTGTTTTTTTATTTTTATACTTTTCGATTTTTCTTTTTAGCTATTCAAATCAATTTAATTGGAAACATCAAAAACAATTTAGAAAAATTACTTTGTTTTCAATAGCATTTTTAGTTCTACTTTTCATTATTTTTAAATGTACTTGCCTTAATAATATAAAGGATTATTCCTTTTATGGAATTCCAGTATAACAAATTTTCTAAGTAGTAGCTTTTCTATTTAAAAACCAAACGTAACACACTAGTAGAATAACAAGAAGCCATAGCGCACCTATACTGCTGTAGTTAATAGTATTAAAAATTTTTACAAAGTTTAATTGACTTAAGTAATCTGCTTTTGAAAGATCATCGTAAAGTAACATCACTTTTTTATCAGACCAATTTTGAACCAATGGTTTCGTAATAGCAGCAAATATTGACAGTAAAACGAATAATAGCCAAGGAAATCTTGAAGATTTTAATTTTATAGAACTTATTTTTTTCTTTAATAATAATATAGAGATAACGCTAAAAATTACTGCTATTACTATGCTAAAAGCTGGTACATAGTATTGAAAGTGAATATTAATAAAACCATGCGATAGGCCATAATGAAAATAACCATATATGAAAATTTCCATTATAGCAGATAAAGCACTGATTAGTGTAAAGCCAAATATCAACCAGAGTATAGGTTTATAGATTGTTGATTTTTGTTTCATTCGTTAATTTACATTTCTTATTTTCCAAGAGTTAAATAAAGATATCGTAAAGGTATCGCCTTCATCTAATTCTTGATATAATATTTCTGTATCATTTTTATTTTTACTTTTCAGTTTTAGCTGAAATGAAGCACTTAAAGAATCCTCTGCTACAAATTTATTTAGCAACGTAGCGGTAATTTCTAAATCTCTCTCTGATTTAAATTTCCACTCTATTTTAGGACAATTGTAATCTATAGCATTATTATGTTCATCAACAGGAAGTCGTATTAATATCATGTCATTAACACTAAATTGATGGTAAGCGTCTAATGCTTTTTTATTAATTTGGTTTTGGCAGTCTTCAATAGGTTGCCAATAATTAAGAATTTCGTCTACTTGCTTTTGTAAGTTAAGTTGTTTGCTGTTTATATAATTATGATAGGTGTTTAGTATTAAGCCAGACTTATCCTTAACTCTGTATACACCCAAAGAATCAAAAAATGCATTTAACTTAACAGACGCTTCGTGGTTGTTTAAAAGATTTTGTTGTAAGTCATTTTCAATAGCGTAATCATAATAAACAGGTGTTACTTCTTTGATTACTATATCACTAAAACCTAATCTCTGATCATCATGCCAGTTTTTATCTAAGTACTGAAATGCAATGTCTAAGGTATTAGGAACTAATATTTTTTTCTTGCAAGAAAGAAATACAGAAACCAAAAGAATGCTAAATAATCTAAATTTCAATAGGTCTATGGTTTAATTACTATACGAAGTTCGACTTTTTTTATAATTCAGCAAATTAAATCCGTTGTATGTCCCAATTACACAGAGGTTTGGAGCTGTAACTTATAACATATCAACAAACCTTAAAGAATTCATAGATTACTCGTTTTATTTTGTAATTTTGTCTGCGTTTAACAACGTACCATGACCACAAACCCTAAATATATTTTTGTAACAGGAGGCGTGTCTTCTTCACTAGGAAAAGGCATTATAGCAGCATCTTTGGCTAAACTCTTACAATCACAAGGATACAGAATTACCATTCAAAAATTAGATCCATATATTAATATAGATCCAGGAACCTTAAATCCATATGAGCATGGTGAATGCTATGTTACGGATGATGGCGCAGAAACAGATTTGGATTTAGGACATTACGAACGTTTTCTAAACGTACCAACCTCTCAGGCCAATAACGTTACAACAGGTAGAATTTACCAAAGCGTTATAGATAAAGAAAGACGTGGAGAGTTTTTAGGGAAAACAGTTCAAGTAATTCCACATATTACAGATGAGATTAAACGAAGAATTCAAATTTTAGGGAACTCTGGTGATTATGATATTGTAATTACTGAAATAGGAGGAACTGTTGGTGATATTGAATCTTTACCATACATTGAAGCAGTAAGACAACTAGAATGGGATTTAGGTGAGCATAATACCTGTGTAATTCACCTAACTTTAGTACCTTATTTATCTGCTGCTGGCGAACTAAAAACTAAACCAACCCAACACAGTGTAAAAACTTTGATGGAAAGTGGTGTACAAGCTGATATTTTAGTTTGTAGAACTGAGCATCCGCTAAGCGAAGGATTAAAAACCAAGTTAGCGCGTTTTTGTAATGTAAAAAAGGAAGCCGTTATTGAATCTATTGATGCATCTACAATATATGATGTACCAAATTTAATGCTTCATGAAGGTCTAGATAAAGTGGTGTTAAACCAATTGCAACTCAAAAGTGATGTACCAAATTTAGAACGCTGGAACGAGTTTGTAAAGCGTCATAAAAATCCTAAAAGTGAAGTAACTATAGGATTAATTGGTAAATATGTAGAGTTACAAGATTCTTATAAATCTATACTTGAAGCTTTTATACATGCTGGTGCAGAAAAAGAAGTTAAGGTTATAGTAGAACCTATTCACTCTGAATATTTATCAGAAAGTAATATTGAATTTAAACTCGGTCATTTAGATGGTGTTTTAGTGGCACCTGGCTTTGGTGAGCGTGGTATTGAAGGTAAAATTGATGCCGTCAAATTTGTAAGAGAAAATAATATTCCATTTTTAGGAATATGCTTAGGTATGCAAATGGCAGTTATAGAGTATGCCAGAAATGTTCTAAATCTTAAGGATGCTAATTCTGTAGAAATGGATGAAAAAACGCCAAATCCTGTAATTAACCTTATGGAATCACAAAAAAATGTGGTTAACAAAGGAGGAACAATGCGTTTAGGAACATGGGACTGCAAGTTAGAAACAAAAGGCATAGCGCATAAAGTGTATCAATCTGAAATGATTACGGAAAGACATAGACATCGTTTTGAATTTAATAGTGCTTATAAAGCGCAATTCGAAAATGCTGGTTTAATACCAACTGGGTTTAATCCTGATACTGGTTTAGTTGAAATTGTAGAGATTCCAGAAAATGATTGGTTTGTTGGTGTACAGTATCATCCTGAATACAAAAGTACAGTGAGTAATCCTCATCCATTATTTGTGGCATTTGTATCAGCAGCATTAAAATACAAGAAGAAAAAATAAATTAAACGTGCCACTTTGGCGCAATTTTAACTTTGGACAGTTTTTTGGGTTGTTCAATTGTTACCTTATAAGACCTGTTAGATTTAAAAACCTGACAGGTCTAAAATTGAAAACTAAACATGGAAGAAAAGAAATTCGACGTTAAATCTATTATTGGCTTCATCCTTATATTTGGGATTTTGGTATTTATGATGTATCAAAATCAGCCAACTCCAGAAGAACTTGAAGCTCAGAAAAAAGCAGAACAAGAACAAGTTGAAGCTGAAAAAAATGAAAGTAAACCAGAGGAAACTTTAGTTACTACGTCTAACGACTATGCAAACCCACAAGCTTTAGATTCTACACAACTAGCAGCTGCTCAAGGTAAGTTAGGAAGATTTGGTTATGCTGCAACATTATCAGGAGAAGACGTTACCACTGTACAAACTGATGTTTTTGAATTAAAATTTAATAGAATAGGTGGTCATTTAGCTGAGGTAAAATTAAAGAAGTTTGTAGATTATGATTCGGTACCAATCTATTTGGTTAAAGATAATAATAGTGCCTTCAATATTACTTTCGGTACTTCAGACAACAGAACGTTTAATACGCAAGAATTACCTTTTCAACCTAAAGTCACTAAGAGTGGAGATAATACAATTATTTCTATGAAATTTAAGGCTTCAGAAACGGCATTTTTAGAATACCGTTATGAGTTGAAGCCAGATAATTATATGATTGATTTTTCAATCAAATCTCAAGGTTTGAGTGGTGTATTTAATACTTCACAACCGATTACCTTAGACTGGAAACAAAAAGGAATTCGTCATGCAAAAAGTATAAGCTACGAGAATCGCTATACAAGATTAACCTACATGCACGATGAAGGAAAGGTCGATAAATTATCTCAAATGGGAGATGATGATGAAATTGTTGAAGATGTAGAGTGGTTATCATACAGACAATTCTTTTTTAGCTCTATTCTAGTTTCTAACGATAGTCCATTTAAAGATGTGGCGATGACGTCTAAGAATTTAGTAGATGATGAGGAGATAGATACGCTTTTTACTAAAACCTATACATCTAAGCTACCTTTGGCTTACAGTGGAGGCGAAATAAATAAGAGTTTAGGTCTGTATTATGGACCAACAGAAGCCTCTACTTTAAAATCTTATGATAAAGGTTTAGAGGAAAGTATACCATTTGGATGGGGAATTTTTGGATGGATTAATAAGATTTTATTCATTCCTTTATTTGGATTCTTAATACAATATTTACCGCATGGTATTGCTATTGTTGTAATGACCGTTTTAGTGAAGATTATGTTGTCTTTTGTGCAGTATAAGCAATTTTTGTCTCAGGCTAAAATGAAAATTTTAAAGCCTGAATTAGATGCTGTAAGAGAAAAGTACAAGGACAATAAGTTAAAGGCGCAACAAGAAACAATGGCCATTCAAAGTAAAGCAGGTGCAAGTCCATTAAGCGGATGTTTACCTGGTTTAATGCAGATTCCTGTATTCTATGCCTTGTTTCAGTTTTTCCCAACTGCTTTTGATTTAAGACAAAAAAGTTTCCTTTGGGCAGATGATTTAAGTTCTTATGATTCTATTTTAGAATTACCATTTAGCATTCCTTTTTATGGTAGTCATGTGAGTTTATTCCCAATATTAGCTGCAATTGCTATTTTCTTCTATATGAAAATGACAACAGGTCAGCAAGTAGCATCACAGCCAACGCAAGAAGGTATGCCAGATATGGGTAAAATGATGAAATACATGATTTATTTCTCTCCATTACTTATGTTAGTATTCTTTAATAATTATGCTTCTGGTTTAAGTTTATATTACTTTATCTCTAATTTAATTAGTATTGGTATTATGTTAGTGATTAAAAACTACATAATTGATGAGGACAAAGTATTGGCTAAAATTGAAGTGAGTAAAACAAAGCCTAAAAAGCAAAACAAGTTTCAGAAAAAAATGGCTGAGATGATGGAGCAGGCTGAAGCTCAAAAACAAGCACAGCAAAAGAACAAAAAGAAGTAATTCTTCAATTTTATATAACAAGCCTTAACTTAACTGTTAAGGCTTTTTTATTAATGTTACATTTTGATAAATGTATGTGTCGTCTCCATGAATGCTAATTAACTTTAGAATAGTCTAAAAGTAAAATCATATCGCATTAAATAGCAGAAGCCCAAACTTTATGTTTGAGCTTCTGCACCTAACTATTAATCAAAAAATATAAATAAATTCCCTTATTTATTTTATTGTGGTGTTAAAACAACTTTATCAATCACATGAACCACACCATTCATTGCTTGTATATCTACTAATGAAACGATAATATTACTCACTCTGCCATTAGCATCTGTTAAAGTGAAAGCCGTATTGTCTGCAGTAATATCTCCACCAAGTGTTGTTACTGTTCCGTTTGGTAGTTGTGATGATTGTACATTGGCGTTGACGATGTGATATAATAAAACAGCATCTACTGTATCAGTGCCTAAATCTGATAATGCAGACACGTTTAATTCTGTCAATAAATCTGAAAAAGCATCATTGGTAGGAGCGAACACTGTATATGGTCCAGCTGTAGCATCAGATACAGTTGCTATATATGGCACAGTTGGAGTTCCTGAATCAGCATAAGCTAAAGCAGCAACTAAAGTATCTAAAGCAGGATTTGTTGTTGCAAATGTCGCAATAGTTGGTAATCCAATAACTTCATCTACAATATGTACTATACCATTAGAAGCTATGTTATCTGCGTTTATTACTGTTGAGGATCCATTAATCATTACTACGTTAGAAGTATTAAAATATAGACTCAAATTTGCGCCATTTGGACCCGTTGCACCAGTGTTAACGTAACCAGATCCAGCATTAGCCAAAGTCGTTGAGTTAATCGTCTCTCCAATTATAACATGATTCAATAAAATATTTCTCACTAAATCTTCTTCTGCAGCCGATAAATTGTCTAAATCTAAACCAGTTGCCGCTAAAAGATCAGCAAAAGCCTCATTGGTAGGAGCAAAAACAGTAAAAGGTCCAGAACCTTGTAACGTCGTTACTAAATCAGTGGCTGTTAGTGCTGCTGCTAAGGACGTTAAATTGTTCTCTAAAGCAATATCAACAACAGTTGTTGGTGCTGTTGTGCCATTGTCGTCATCGTCGCTACATGAAGTAAAACCTATAACCATTAGAAATACTGCAAGTAATTTGTAGTTTTTTAAAATAATTTTCATTGTTTTGAGTTTTTAAATTGTTCATCATTCAAACCACATTGGTTTGTTTAACAAATATAGAAAATGATTAAACAAAAAATTTATACTCTTTTTATTTTAACAGTTTTTTTAACAACTGGTTATGCTCAAAAATCTGTAAATCAATTTGACAAAGAAGGCAAACGTCACGGTATATGGACAAAGAACTACCATAAGACCGATCAAAAACGATATGAAGGTACTTTTGTCCATGGCAAAGAAGTAGACTCATTTAAATATTACACATTATCTTCTGGTAAAAGTGTGTTAAGTGCAGTAAAAGTCTTTAATCAGTCAGATAGTATTGCTGATGTTACGTTTTTAGCTTCAACTAAGAAAGTGATAAGTAAAGGCCAAATGAATGGTAAACGATTTATTGGTAAGTGGGTTTTTTATCATAAGAACTCTTCAGATGTCATGATTATTGAACATTATAATGATAATGGTTTACTTGAAGGCGAACGTTTTGTATATTTTAAAAATGGAAAAGTCGCCGAAAGTGCAAACTATAAAAATGGTAAACTTCATGGTGAATCTAAATGGTACTCTGAGAAAAGTGTGTTGCTCAGACACGCTAATTATGAAGATGATCATTTAGAAGGTAAAACTATGCATTATGATTCTGAAGGAAATATCATTTCAGAAGGCAATTATATTAAAAGTCAGAAGAAAGGCATTTGGAAGTATTATAAAGGTGGGAAACTAACAAAAAAAATAGACCATACCACAGAAGAAGTAATTTACAAGAAAGAATAGTTTAAAACTATGATATCTATAGAATTTCAAAATGGCAATCTCAATAGGATTGCCTTTTTTATTTTGTAATTTTGCCGAAGTTTTTAAGACTAAGATTTTTTAACTAAATACCAGATTCCTGTTTTTACAGGTATTGCTTATGAAAAGAGTTATAGTAGGACTTTCAGGAGGTGTAGATTCTAGCGTTGCAGCTTATCTTTTAAAAGAGCAAGGCTACGAGGTTATTGGCCTTTTTATGAAAAATTGGCACGATGATTCTGTGACTATTTCAGATGAATGCCCTTGGTTAGAAGACAGTAATGATGCAATGCTGGTAGCAGATAAATTGGGTATTCCTTTTCAAACGGTAGACTTAAGCGTACAATATAAAGAGCGTATTGTAGACTATATGTTTAATGAATACGAAAAAGGACGAACTCCAAATCCTGATGTATTATGTAATCGCGAAATAAAGTTCGATGTCTTTATGGATATAGCTTTAGAACTAGGAGCAGATTACGTAGCAACTGGTCATTATTGTAGAAAAGCAACAATAGAGAAAGACGGTAAGCAAATCCACCAATTATTAGCAGGTGCAGATGATAATAAAGACCAATCTTATTTTCTATGTCAGTTATCACAACAGCAATTAGCAAAAGCGTTATTTCCAATAGGCGAATTACAGAAACCAGAAGTAAGAGAAATAGCTAAAGCTCAAGATTTAATTACTGCAGAGAAGAAAGATTCTCAAGGACTTTGTTTTATCGGTAAGGTAAGACTACCAGAATTTTTACAGCAACAGTTAAAACCAAAAGAGGGTGATATTGTTGAGGTAAATTCAGATTTAGAGATTTATAATCAAGCCATTCCTAATTTCGATTCAAAAGAAGCAGAGTTAAAATACAGATCTAAAAAACCAGTATATAATATGTCTGATGGTAAAGTGGTTGGTAGACATCAAGGTGCACATTATTTCACTAAAGGTCAGAGAAAAGGCTTAGGTGTTGGCGGAACTGTAGAACCATTATTTGTAATTGACACTGATGTTAATGAGAATATTATTTACACTGGTCAAGGAAAGAATCATCCTGGATTATATAGAAATGTTTTATTTGTAACCAATGACGAATTGCATTGGGTTAGAGAGGATTTAGCATTAAATGATGGAGAAATAATGTCAGTAATGGCAAGAATTCGCTATAGACAAGCTTTAGAAAAAGCTACCTTACACAAGGTAGACTCTGGCTTATATGTAGCGTTCGAGAATAAACAATCTGCAATTACAGAAGGTCAGTTTGTGGCTTGGTATTTAGAGGATGAGTTGGTGGGTTCAGGAGTTATTTCTTAACTTGCAGAATAACGTTTTGTTGCTTGTAATGACAGATTAAGGTGGTTTTAAGAAACCCAAAAGTTTGTGATTACGTATATTATAGAGTTACAATTCATTAAATCATAAATCTATGAAAATCACTTTCACGTTATTACTGTTGTTATTTATTAATACAATTGTTTATGCGCAAGAAGATGCATGGATTTACCTTACAGACAAACCAAATGTAGCGGCATCCATAGCGAACCCAATTAGTATTCTTACCCAAAAAGCTATCGATAGAAAGCAAAATCACAATGTGTTAATAGATGAACGCGATGTACCAGTCAATGAAACTTATATTGCCGATCTCAAAACGCAATCTGGTATCACAGTAATGGCAAAGTCTAAATGGTTTAATGCCATCCATGTTAGAGGAACAGAAGCAGATATCAATGTCTTAAGTAATTTAAATTATGTAGAAAGTATAGATTTTGCGAATAATAGTTTAGATACAGCTTCGAGAAATGCTTCGATTTTAGATAAAAACGAAGTAGAGAATGAGAACATAGCGTTTACATATGGTGACACGCAGAATCAAGTAGAAATGATAAATGCAGATAACTTGCATTTAGCAGATTTTACAGGTGAAGGCATTACAGTTGCAGTTATGGATGCCGGATTTCCCAATGTAAATACAATGACTGCTTTTCAACGCTTAAGAGATAATGGCGATTTACTTAATGGCTATGATTTTGTAGATAGAAATGCTGATGTTTATGCCTTTACGGGCAATAATCATGGAACAAAAGTATTGAGTACTATGGCGGCTTTTGTGCAAGATCAATATGTTGGTACAGCACCAGATGCATCGTATTATTTGTTTAGAACAGAAGATTCTGGTAGTGAAAATCCGGTAGAAGAAAGTTATTGGGTTGAGGCAGCAGAGCGTGCAGATAGTTTGGGTGTAGATATGATTAATACGTCACTTGGGTATCAGACTTATAATAATTCTAATTACGATTACGCACCTTCAGATATGAATGGTCAAGTAACTTACATTTCAAAAGGAGCTTCAATAGCAGCAGAAAAAGGTATTCTGGTGGTTGTCAGTGCTGGTAATTCAGGTGCAACGAGCTGGCAAACTGTTGGTGCTCCAGCAGATTCTCCAAACGTTCTAAGTATTGGTGCTGTAAATGCAGATGGTAATTATGTGTCATTTAGTTCGCAAGGTAGCGCTGCACAAGTTGACTATCAAAAACCAGATGTTGTTGCGCGAGGAGGTCAAGCCTATGTGATTAATGAGTTTGACACAATTTTACAGAATAACGGAACCTCTTTCAGTGGACCAATAATGTGTGGTGGTATTGCTTCTCTTTGGCAAGCCTTGCCAGATGCTTTGCCAACTGAAATTATGGATTTTGTAAGAGAATCTGCTTCTCAGTTTACAACACCAGATGATTTTTTGGGTTACGGCATACCAGATTTAGATTTAGCGAGAGCTAATGCCTTATCAATAGATACTGAACTCAGGGAAGATTTTGTTTTTTATCCTAATCCAGTTTTATCTTATTTAAATATAGAATTGCCTTCTCATGTAGAGCATGTTGAAGCTATAATTTATAATCAATTAGGACACGAAATCTTATTTCATTCATTTAATGAAGATGTAAATTCAGTTGATGTATCAAAATTGGTATCCGGAATTTATATGATGAAATTTTCTTCGGAACATAACAATTATACGTTCAAGTTTATAAAAAAATAACTCCTAAATATGGCAAATAGAATCACATCACTTTTCAATATAAAATATCCAATCATTCAAGCTGGAATGATTTGGAATAGTGGTTGGAAACTAGCATCAGCCGCAAGTAACTCCGGTATTTTGGGTTTAATTGGTGCAGGTTCTATGTATCCAGATGTGTTGCGAGAGCATATTCAGAAATGTAAAGCCGCAACCGATAAACCTTTTGGTGTTAACGTGCCAATGTTGTATCCTAATATTCAGGTAATAATGGATATTATAGTTGAAGAAGGTGTAAAAATTGTTTTTACCTCTGCAGGAAATCCTAAGACTTGGACCGAGTGGTTGCAAGACAAAGGAATTACTGTTGTACATGTTGTGAGTAGTGTAAAATTTGCATTGAAAGCACAAGCAGCAGGAGTTGATGCAATTGTAGCTGAAGGTTTTGAAGCAGGAGGACACAACGGAAGAGATGAAACGACGACGTTGACCTTAATACCTATGGTAAAAGAACAACTTCAAATTCCATTAATTGCAGCAGGAGGTATTGCTACAGGGAAAGCCATGTTAGCGTGTATGGTTTTTGGAGCAGATGGCGTACAAGTAGGTAGCCGTTTTGTTGCGAGTGAAGAATCTTCAGCGCATCAAGCTTTTAAGCAAGTCGTTGTAGATGTTAAAGAAGGTGATACACAATTAACTTTAAAAGAATTAGCACCAGTTAGGTTAGTAAAAAATAAATTCTACAACGAACTACAAGAGCTTTATAAAACGAGTCCAACACCAGAGGAACTCAAAGAATTATTAGGAAGAGCCAGAGCCAAAAGAGGCATGTTTGAAGGTGATTTAGAGGATGGCGAATTAGAAATTGGGCAAATCGCAGGCTTAATACATGATATAAAACCAGTCGCTGAAATTGTTACTGAAATGGTACATGAATTTGAGGAGGCAAAAAACTTTGTTACAAACTTATAAATACCTTCATTTTTAGATGTTGATTCAATAATTTTGATTTGATGCTTTAATATATTGATAATTAAAAATTTAAAAACTAACTTTATATAATTAAAAACTAATGAACATAATTTATTTGTTCTATTCATTCATTCTTAAAAAGAAAGCTGATGCTTAAATTTATAAAGTTCTCATTTATTTTTCTTTTATCAATTTTATCATTGAATGCTCAAATTAGTGATTGCAGTTGTGTCAACGATTTAAATTTTTTAAATGAAAAAATTCAAAAAACACCTTCTTATAAGGTAAGTAAGGTAGATTATGAGAAAGCGTATTCAAAAATAAAAGAAGCCGTTAAAAATTTAGGTTCTGGTTATGACTGTTTTCTTCAATTAAATATTTTGATGCTCTCTTTAAATGATAGGCATTGTAATCTTTATGGTATAAATAAAGGAGCTACTGAGCAAATAAAAAAGAATGATAAAAAGTTTAATGAATTTAAAAACTCAAAACTTTTTGCAGCCTATCCTAAACCAACTATAGATATTGATAGTTTAACTACAGCACTAAAAAAACAATCAAACAACTCGATCGAAGGTATTTATTACAGAAAGAATAATATGTCTATTGGTGTATATAAATCTTTAGAAACTGATTTTTATAATGTTATTGTTTTAAATTCAGAAAACGAGCTATGGAAAACAGGTGAGCTTATTTATACATTGGTTCCTTATGGTAATAATTATTTATTAGCAGTTGGAGGAAGTTTGAGTAGTAAAAGAATGATTGCATTCGGCGAGCGTATTGAAAATGGAGTTTTTTTAACCTTGGGATTTCAAAAAGATGAGTCTGTAGTAAATTATTCTGTTTCAATACATCCTGAATCTACCTATTTAAAGCGCGAAATTTCGCCAGAAACGATCTATCTGAAAGCAGGTAGTTTTAGTTCTTGGAATCCTAAATTATCAGAAGCAGATCAATTTTACAAATCTTTAGAAGGAAAGCTGATTCATAAAAATTTGATATTGGATTTACGAGATAATGGAGGAGGTGGAAATAGAAATTCTGATGGCTTGTATAAAGTTTTGAAAAAATTTTTGAAAAACAATAACGTCTATGTTTTAGTTAATAATAGAACAGCTAGTAATGCAGAACAATTTGCTTATAAACTGAGTGAGTTTCAAAATTGCACTATTTTAGGAAATAGAACCAATGGAACCTTAGCTTATGAAATTGTTGACTCTAATTATAATCTGCCTTGCAATAATTTGTTAGCGGTCTTAACTTCAAAAAAACATGGTAAATATCTTAAATTTGAATCTAAGGGAATCGAGCCAGATGTAAAACTGTCTTCAACTTTAGACTGGATAATACAAGTTAAAAACTATATACAAGAGAATAATTAGCTATTAGAATTTAAACAGTGAATAATCTTGTTAAGTGATTTATTAAACAATATATTTAGATCAACTTTAATTGAATACAAGTTCGGTCTTATATAATATATTGATATGAATTTAAAGGTTTTTATAGTATCTTAAATCAATAATCTAACTAATACATCAAACCATGAAAAAATTAATAATTCTCTCGGTAATACTTCTTGGTTTCTTTGCTTGTGAAAACAAGATCAATTTTGATGCTGAAGAAGACCCAGTGAAAGTAAATTGGAATGAGCGCGTCGCTTCAATCTCTAAAGTAGACTCACTTTTTACTTCAGGACATTCGTATTTATCCGTGTATTCTCAAATCTATAGCTATTCGCAGCATAAAACGTATAATCTTACAGCGATGGTAAGTTTAAGAAATGTTAGTATGAAGGATACGATATACTTAACCAACGCAGATTATTACGATACGCATGGCACACTTTTAAAAAGTTACATAAAGAACACGGTGTATTTAGCACCATTAGAAACCGTTGAAATTGTTATTGACGAAGCAGATATTTCAGGTGGTACAGGTTCTAATTTTCTTTTCGATTGGAAAATACCAAAAGATGCGCCAGAACCTTTGTTTGAAGGAGTTATGACGTCTACAGCAGGACAACAAGGCTTATCATTTGTAACACATGCAAAACGTATTTACTAAATGGCAGAAATTTTAACAAGCATATTTTTTCTGTTTGCGGTTATAGATCCTATTGGTACTGTTCCTGTATTTTTAGAGGCCACCAAAGAGTTTGATAAAAAATACAAGAAGAAAATAGCACTTAGAGCTTCAGGTGTTGCATTTCTAATTTTACTCTTTTTCATTGTCATTGGGCAACTTATTTTAGAAGGCATGGAAGTGTCACTAGATGCTTTTCAAATTTCGGGAGGTGTTATTCTTTTCTTGTTTGCGTTAACTATGATTTTTGGTGATGGTAAACCAGAAAAGGAGAAAAATCAAATTTCAGATTACAAGCATGTTACTATTTTCCCAGTGGCAATTCCTTCAATAGCATCTCCTGGTGCTATAATGGCTGTCGTTTTATTAACGGATAACCATACCTATACTATTAATGAGCAAATTGTAACCACAATTTTAGTATTACTAGTCATTGGTTTAACAAGTTTAATTTTACTTGCTGCCACCAAGGTTCAAGATAGAATTGGTAGTTATGGTATTACTGTAATTAGTAAAATTATGGGCTTAATTTTAGCAGCATACGCGGTTCAGAATATCTTATCAGGTATTTCAGATTATTTTACAAAATAATTAGGGTATTATAGGCGATTGAAGTATTACTTTTGCGCCATGGTTTTAAGCGACTACACAAAAGAATTCAGGTACAATCTTAAGCTAGCATCTCCAGTGATTTTGGGAATGCTTGGCCACACGTTTGTCAGTTTTGTAGACAACGTTATGGTTGGTCAATTAGGTGCAGCAGAACTCGCAGCAGTATCCTTAGGAAATAGCTTTATTTTCATTGCCATGTCTTTAGGTATAGGATTTTCAACAGCTATTACACCTTTAGTTGCGGAAGCGGATACTGAAAAGGATTTTGCGAAAGGAAAATCAGTCTTTAAGCATGGTTTGTTTTTGTGTACAGTTTTAGGATTGTTATTATTTACAATGCTATTGTTCGCTAAACCGCTAATGTATGTTATGGATCAGCCAGAAGAAGTGGTTGAGTTGGCTTTGCCTTATTTAGATTTGGTTGCTTTTTCATTAGTGCCATTGATTATTTTTCAAGCGTTTAAACAATTTAGTGATGGATTATCACTTACTAAATATCCTATGTATGCTACTATAGTGGCTAACATATTAAACGTAGCAATAAACTATGTTTTAATTTTTGGAAAATTTGGTTTTCCAGAAATGGGAATTGTAGGTGCAGCTGTTGGGACTTTAGTGTCACGTTTTGTTATGGTGGCTTATTTATGGTGGTTATTGGCTAAACGCGAAAAATCTAAACCGTTTGTAACACAGATTAAATTCTTTGAACTTAAAAAATATCCTTTAAAAAAGATTACCAATTTAGGCTTGCCGAGTGCTATGCAAATGTTTTTTGAAGTTGCCATTTTTACAGCAGCCATTTGGTTGAGTGGTACGCTAGGCGCCAATGCGCAAGCTGCTAATCAAATAGCCTTAAATTTATCGTCTATGACCTTTATGGTTGCTATGGGATTGAGTGTTGCTGCAATGATACGTGTTGGTAATCAAAAAGGATTAAAAGATTTTAAAGCCTTAAGACGAATTGCGGAATCTATATTTTTAATTGGCTTTTGCTTCGCTGTCCTATTTGCATTGTTCTTTGTGGTATTTCATACAATGCTTCCAAATTTATATGTGGATTTAGACGATCCTGTCAATGCGATTGATACAGCTCAAGTGGTAGAAATTGCTGCTACATTATTGTTAGCATCTGCCGTGTTTCAAATTAGTGATAGTTTGCAAGTGATTATTCTTGGTGCATTGAGAGGTTTGCAAGATGTTAAGATTCCGACTGTATTAACCTTTATTTCTTATTGGGTTATTGGTTTTCCTATTAGCTATTTTTTAGGAAAAGAAGACGCTTATGGAAGTATTGGAATTTGGATTGGGTTATTGGCAGGTTTAACAGCTGCTTCAATTTTATTGTATTTTAGGTTTAATTATCTCACAAAGCGTTTAATTTTGCAACAAGAAAAAACATAGAAAATGGAATTACCAAAATTCATACTAGGTGATAATACAGATCATCCTAATGCAATTTATATTATACATACAGAATTCCCAAGATTTATAATTAATCTAGAAAACGATGAGGTTGAATGGTTTGAAGAATTTGACCAACATGATGAAAAGGAACTAGAAACTGAAACTGAAAACTACATTCAGCAAGCTACAGATTTCTACGATAGAGAAGTGGCTAGATACGACGATTAATGTTAGAGCAACTTTTACAGCACGATAAAGAGCTTTTTTTATATCTCAATAATTTGGGTTCAGAAACTTGGGATGGCTTATGGTTAGTCATAACAAATAAGTTTTCATCAATACCATTATATCTCGCTTTGTTATTTGTGATTTACAAGAAATTTGGGTGGAAAGCTTTACTTCTCATGTTTGTTGTCATTGCAGGTATGATTACCTTTACAGACCAAATTACGAACGTGTTCAAGGATACATTTATGCGTCCAAGACCTTGTAGAGCAGAAGGTGTTATGGACTTTACGCGCTTTATTGCACCTCGTTGCGGTAAGTATGGTTTTTTCTCAGGCCATTCTTCTAACTCCATGTCTACAGCGATTTTTGCAGGCCTATTATTGAGACCTTATTTCAAAAACCTTATTTATATTTTAATCGTTTGGAGTTTAGTTGTAGCCTATAGTCGTATATACGTAGGCGTGCATTATCCGTTAGATATTGCTTGTGGATTATTCTTTGGAGTTATTTCAGGATCCGGGTTTTATAAGCTGAATAAATATTTAATTAAACGTTTTATTTCAGAGTAAGCTCATATAATTGATTGACCAAACGTGATTTGTGATTTCTAGCCGAAAAATTTAAATCATAAGTGTCAATAAATTCAATATGGTAAAGTTTTGTAAGCTCTTCAATATCTTCTGGTTTTGTAGATGAAGTTAATAACCTAAATTGTTTTTCTGAAGGAATTAAAATACCATCTTCCGTTTTAATACTTATAATTTTACTACCATAATTATATATAGCTTCAGGTGATACACCATCTAGAGTGTAAAGTTTTAAGTCGTCCGAAGCTAATTCTGCAACCGACTTGTAATCCACCTGAGCTAAACCTTTCGCTAATGGTAGAACCAAGAGCCCTATGCTCATCATAAAAGCTATAACAAGGTAAAACACATTTTTTATATGCTTAGTTTTTAAGTTTTTAAAAATGAAAAAACCAATAATGGCTATGACTGCACTGGCGATAAAGAATCTATTTTTAGCAAATCCTTCTGTGTCTGACAATAAAAAGAAACCAGAAGCCCAAAATAGGATGGCAATTGTTCCAATTAAGCCGAATTGAAAATATACAGGAATCGTTTCCTTTTTTGAGTTTATAGTTTTGAACTCTCTTATTAAATAATCAATATAAAAGCCAATATTTATGGCCAAAGGAATTAAAACTGGCATTAAATAACGCGATTTCTTCTCAGGAATTATAGACAACAGAATTACAGCAATAAGTGTCCAAAATAAACTAAAACGATAAGCATTTAAGTTTGAAACTTTTGTTTTTAAATAAGGATAAAGTAAACTTATAAAAGCAGGAATAGTCCATAAACCACTTTGCACAAAGAAACTCCAGTAGTAATAAAATGGTCTAACATTATAACTGCTCCAATTAGAAGTTTCACGTTCTGCAATAGCAGTGAATGTTTCTGGATCTGCAACTCTTACATGAAAATACCACCAACCGCCTAAAACGATACCAAAAACTAATAGACTGATTAATTTTAAAAAATGAATGACTTTTCCTTTAAATTTAAAGGCAATGCCGTAAGCGACCACAAAGGGTAAGAACAGTACATATAAGGAAACAGGTCCTTTAGATAAAACAGAACCAGCAAGAAATAATACAAAAAGCAAACTTCTTAAAATTGGTGTTTTTCCACTCTGAAACATTAAAAATAATTGATACAAAGCCATGAGTAAAAAACCATGCGTGTAAATATCCCAAGGTGCTTCAACCGTAATGCCTAAAACGTAAAATGATGTAATAGCTATAAAACCATTGATAAGGCTATGTGATTTAGTTAACTCCAATTTTTTTGATAACAAATTAATTGAAATACCAATACTCGCCACAAAAAGTAAGGTAGGCCAGCGCAATGCTAAAACTGACGTTATGCTAAAAATCGATCCAAAAACAGCAGTAATCCAAGTAGGTAATGGTGGTTTTTGATAACGCGCTTGCCCATTCATTGTGGTTAAAACCCAATTATCATCTGTCAGCATTTCTCGAGCTGAAATAAAATTACGAGCTTCCATGATCGTTACAGGAATAGAATCTATTGTAAAGCCAAGCATTACAATTACAAAAAGCAAAAGACTGAGTATGGGATATTTTTCTATGAGTTTTATCATTTTTAATCCTTGGTTTGTCTAATTAAATAGGCATTTCTAGCGTAAATTATAAGTCCGAATAAATGACCAATAAATAAAACAGGATCTTTTCTAATGATGGCATAAGTTAATATTAAACCAGCACCAACTAAACTTAAGATCCAAAAACCTAGTGGAAGTGTAGAAACTTTATGACGTTCAGAGTGAATCCATTGGTATACAAAACGTAATGTAAAAATGACCTGAGCAACAATACCTAAAACCAATAACCACGTTGGAATATCAGTGTTTTTGAAGAGGAGGTCAACATCGATTTGGTTATTATTAAAGTAGAAAACAACGATAAAAATTGGTGCGAAGAACAATAAATATTGAACTGCCTTAGGGAATTTTTGCCATTGTCCTTGCAGTTGTAAATTTCTAATATAGATGAAATACGTTAAACTCTGACCTAGCATAATTGCAAAATCTAATCGTAAATAACCATATATAAATAGGAGGAAAGAGGCAATTAAACTAAGGGTCCAAAATGTTTTTGGCGTAATAACTTTTCTTTGTTTTTCAGAGGTTATCCATTGAATGATAAGCCGAGAAGAAAACAATATCTGAGCTAAAAATCCAATGCTATATATAATCCAGTCTTTCAAGTTAATTCGTGTTGTTTTCTTATATAAAAATAAGTTGAAATACCTATAACTTAAGTTTTTTAAGCATTTCTCTTTTAATTAAATAGCTGTAAATTATTTGCTGGATTTAGAAACTTCATAATTAATATACTTTTTCTTCATCCATAGATATGCAAAACAATCCATTAATGGACCAAGTAACCTGTTCCAAAGTCCAAATTTTGCTGTGCCAGCCATTCTAGGGAAATGCTGAACAGTGACTTGTGTAACACGTCCATTTTGTAACATTATCATAGCAGGTAAAAATCGATGCAAACCTCTAAACATTGGTATACGTTTAGCATAATCTGTTTTTATTACTTTCAGCGGACAGCCTGTATCATCCATACCATCTTTAGTAAATGCACGTCTAATGCCATTTGCAATTTTTGATGACATATTTTTTACAAAAGAATCCTTTCGGTTAGAGCGCACTCCTGTGACCAACTCATAAGAATCTATATGTTGTAGTAAAATATTAAAATCTTCTGGTGCCGTTTGTAAATCAGAGTCTATATAACCAACAAGTTCAGAATCTACGTGGTCAAAGCCAGCTTTTATTGCTGCACTCAGTCCTCTGTTTTCTTTAAATAGAATATAGTGGAATGCTTCGTTACGTTCACAAATACCTTCTATTAACATTTGACTATTATCACTAGATCCATCATTTACAAAAAGAATTGAAGTAGAAACTGTAGCAATATCTATATAATTAGAAAGTTCTTTTTCTACACGTTCTAAATTGTCTTCCTCATTATAAACAGGAACTATGATGGTAAACTTATACGTCATGTATCTATTGGCTTAGTCGTTGCAAAAGTATTGTTTTTTATATTAGTGTTAAAGCCTAATTAATTAAAGCTGATGTTTTATAAAAACAAACGCCAAACACTAAATATTGAAAATATTATGGTTACCAATGAAATCAATGCAGCGACTAAAGCTATTTTTCTAATTTCGATTTTATATGCTAGAAATAAACTAACAATGAAACCTATAATTGGTATTATGCCGTAATAATGTCTATAACCATATACTAACCATTCCGATAGCCCAAATAAAGCTCGTGTTTTACCAGTAGTTCTAATATAATGTTGGTACATCGTTATATTAATATGTATCAAAATTATTAAACTAATAGAGCTTAAAATGACAATAATGTAAATCATCTTTTTGGTCACAAGTTTAGCAAGTATTCGGCAGCAATAAAAGGTGTCGTTCTACCGGCTTCAACTAATTTTATTTGAGATTGTAGTTCTTCTTTTATGTGAGAAGCATTATAAAAATTAGATTTTAAACGGTCCTCTATGGTTTGTAGTAACCAAAATTTATTTTGCTGATGTCTATTGTTCTCAAAATAACCATTCGTTGTGGTAGTCTTTACGTATTCTTCAATAAGGTTCCAAATCTCTTTAATACCTTCACGTTTTAAAGCACTACTTAAAGTAACTTTTGGCGACCATTCTGAATCTTTAGTTGGATACAAATGTAAAGCCCTATTAAATTCTACTTTGGCCATTTTTGCAGCTTTTATATTCTCGCCATCAGCTTTATTAATGACAATGGCATCTGCCATTTCAATAATACCGCGTTTTATACCTTGTAATTCGTCACCAGCACCTGATAATTTTAAGAGCAAAAAGAAATCAACCATACTATGTACAGCCGTTTCACTTTGTCCAACACCAACAGTTTCAATAATAATGGTGTCATAACCAGCAGCTTCACATAAGATAATAGTCTCTCGTGTTTTTCTGGCAACACCTCCTAAAGAATTTCCTGAAGGCGAAGGTCTAATAAAAGCATTTTGATTTTTCACTAAATCTTCCATTCTAGTTTTATCACCCAGAATACTTCCTTTACTGAGACTACTACTTGGATCAACTGCTAACACAGCTACTTTTTTACCAATAGAGGTTAAATACAACCCAAAAGCCTCAATAAATGTGCTTTTACCAACACCAGGCACGCCTGTGATTCCTATTCTAATAGATTTATTAGCAAATGGTAAGCATTTAGAAATGACCTTATTTGCTTTTTTTGTGTGTGAAGGATTCGTACTTTCTACTAAGGTAATGGCTCTACTAAGCGAAGTGATATTTTGAGACGTAATACCAGAAACCAAATCGTCAACAGATGGCTGTTTCTTTCGATTTACTTTTATGATTTTGGCAACATTAGCGCTCAAACTTTTAGGTGGTTCAACACCTTCTTGTTCATGCAAAGCAGACGTGTATGATTTATCTTTTTTTGCCACTTTGCATTATAAATTTAAGGTTTTGTAGAGGAGTATTCACTTAATGGCAACTCTATAATAGTACTATCCCAAGCCATAGTGAGTTTTAAATTACCCGTTTTATGGTCAAAGGCAATTGTAAATTGTTCTACAGTTTCGTCAATTGTTTCTGATGGTACAACAACTTCTAAGGCATCAAAATTTGGATCCCACATTGGTTCCATTCTTTCATTAACACCCCATTTATACTGTTTAGAATTAAACATTACTTTCCATTTATCTTCCATAGGGACAGTCCAAATGGTGTACTTTCCCTTTTTTAAAACCATACCATCAATTAATAAATCTTGGTTGGTTTCAAAAGTTGTAGCTTCATTTGCACCTGTTCGCCATACCTTATCAAAAGGTACAAGTGCACCAAATACAATACGCTCTCGTTTAGAAGGTCTGTTGTATTCTACTTTTAACTTCAAATCATTTAAAGTAATTTCTGCAGAATCTTTAGGGCTCAATCGTGGCGCAAAAATATTTTCTACAAATACAGAATATAATAGTAAGCCTAAAGCTAAGATGCTTAGTATAATTAGGAGGCGTTTCAGCATAGTTTTTAATCTAAAAATTAAGAGGGTTCAATGTAATGCAAACTTATGCATTCTAAATTTAAAGATAATTCAATTCCTTAAATTTATAAGCTACTAACGTTGAATTTTAAGCAATTCTTATGAAAAATGATGTTTTATGAAAAATTTTTGCAACACTTTATTTTTTGTATCGTCTTTAGTGTATAACCAATCAAAAAATCAAATCTAAAATTAGTACGTTTCAAATAAATATTGTTGAACTGTGTAAACAGAACAATAGGCAAGCGCAAATGCAATTGTACAATCAGTATTGCAATGGCATGTTGGTTGTAGCTAAAAGATATGTACGCAACACTATGGAAGCAGAAGATATTGTTCAAGAATCTTTTATAAGTGCTTTTTCTAGGTTAGATCAGTTTAAAGCTCAAGTTAGTTTTGGCGCTTGGTTAAAAAGAATAGTAATTAATAGATGCATTGATTCTTTAAAGTCTAAGCATCAACGTTTGGTAGAATTAGAAGATTTTCATTTAAGCGATGTTACAAATGAAAATGAAAGTGATTGGCAAGTAGAATCAGAAATTACTGTTGAAGACGTCAATATTGAAATTGAGAAGTTGTCAGAAAAATACAAATATGTTGTGCTATTGTATTTAGTAGAAGGCTATGATCATAGCGAGATTTCTGACATATTAAAAATTACAGAAGTTGCCTCTAGGACACAATTATCACGAGGCAAACAAAAGTTGAAAAAGGCATTAAAATATAAGCAAAATGAAGCAAGATATTAGAGATTTATATAGAAATGAAGCCAAAAATGAAGACCTAAAAATGTCTGAAGGGCACGAAATGCGATTTCTTCAGAAATTAGGTAAAGCCTTACCTGTAAAAGAAAAATCATCAAATAAGACTTTGTTTTTTAAAGTCGCAGCTAGTGTTATAGTGTTATTAGGATTAAGTATTGGAGGTTTTAAAATGTTTAACAATTCAGTTGATGTAAAAGACCCAATTAAGGTAGTTGATACCGAAATAAAAACGTTAGGTGATATATCGCCAGATTTTAAAAAAGTAGAGGATTATTACTTAGCGAGTATAAATTTAGAATTGTCTAAAGTGCAATTAACACCTGAAAATAAAGAATTGTTTGATGGCTACATAGCACGCTTAAAAGAGTTAAATGACGAGTACAAAAAATTAACGATAGAGCTTAATAAAAACGGACCCAATGAAGCAACTTTAGATGCATTAATACAAAATCTAAAGTTTCGTTTAAAGCTTGTAATGCGTTTAAAGGATAAGCTCAAAGACTTTAGTGATGTGCCTATGGAGCAAAAAACAGCTTAAATCAATCAATTAATCAATCAATCAATCAATCAAATTCAATTAAAAAACGAACAGTTAAATCAAAGAATCATGAACAAAATCAAAATTTTAATTCTCTGTCTTTTTACCACTTTAGGTTATGCACAGAAAACGATGAACAAAACATCACAATCCATAAAGGTAGATAAGGATGTTGTAGTAGACCTAAACACTAGCAACGTAGAAATTCACTTAGAAACATGGAATAGAAATACGGTAGAAATCGAAGCTTACATTGAAAGCGAAACATTATCTAATGAGCAATTAAAAGACGCTTTAGAGCATTGGAGTCTTAAGGTTGAAGGTTCTAATAATAAGGTTTCAATTTCATCTCATGGAGGTAGACATATTGGTTTGTTAGAAACTGATGATTATTCGGTTTTATTAAATGATTTAGAGTACCAACTTATTGAGTTGCCAGAAATGCCTGAGATGCCAGAGATGCCAGAGCTTCCAGAAATGGTACAAATGCCTAGGATGCCAGATTTACCAGAAATGCCTGTGATGCCAAAATTACCGGAATTGCCTAAAGGTGTAACGACTATAGAATTCGATTACGAAAGATATCAAGAAGAAGGAGAGGCCTATTTGGCTGAATGGAGTAAAAAGTACGAAAAGAAAGGTGGTAAAGAGTTTCAGAAAAAAATGGAAGATTGGGCAAGAAAGTTTGGTGAAGCAGGTTATCCAGAAAAAATGGAAAAATGGGGAAAAGAATATGCTAAACGTTTTGATGGAAAATGGACTGAAGAAATGGAAAAATGGGGCGAAAAATTTGGCGAAAAATATGGTGAGGATATGGAAAAATGGGGAGAGGAGTTTAGTAAGAAATTTGGCAAAGAATGGGAAGAGAAGATGAAAGTTTGGGGAGAGCGTTTTAGTAATGAAATGGATGAACGTTCCGAAGTTATGGAGGAAAGAAGGGAAGCGCTTGATAAAAGAAAAGAGGCATTGTATGAGCAAAGAGATGCACGTAGAGCTGCATTAGAAGCTAGGCGTAGTGCGTTACAAAATAGAAGAAACACTCAGGTTATTCAACGATTAGAATCAGGTAGCAATAGTAAAGTGAAAAAGGTAATTAAAATTAAAATACCTAAAAAGGCTAAGTTAAAAACAGACATAAGACATGGCGAATTGAAACTAAGCTCTGTGATTCATAACATGAGTGGCGATATTTCGCACTCATTCTTAGTAGCAGAACACATTGATGGAAGTGATACTTCCATCAATGTATCTTACTCACCAGTCGTCATAGATACATGGAATTTAGGAACGTTAAATCTCAACTTTGTAGACAAAGCGCAGATTAAAAACGCAAAAAGCTTAGTTCTTAACTCCAAATCATCTAATATTAATATTCAAAGCCTTACCGAAACTGGTATTATCGACGGTAGTTTTGGAGACCTTACCATTTCTAATATTTCGGATGTTTTTAAGAATCTTAATTTAGTTTTAGAGCATAGTGATGCGTTAATAAATTTGCCTAAAGATGTAGATTATATACTTTATTTTAAAGGTAATAGATCTAAGTATAACAATAAATCTACAACACAAAAGACGATAAGAAATTTACCAAATAGTCAAGATTCAAATAGAAATATAGTGGTTAATGCCAAGTTTAGTAATGTGATTGTTAATTAAAAAAAATACAGTATAGTTAATAGATAGTTATCTATCTTAAATACTAAAATTATTTAAATTTTATTTTGCAGATTTGTCATAGAATCTGTTATTCCTTTCTTCTTTCCATTAAATAGTTTTCTATTTTTATGGAAATTTTTATTTATGCCTGTTGCAAGTTTTGAAATCTTATTAAATTCCATTAATGCTTATCCTATTATTGAAGCATTAGCAAATCCTCAAGATTGTGTTACGTTAGATTTATCGATTGATAATGAGGCGTTACTAAACATCAACATTTCATCTTCTAAAGACTTAGATAACTATATTACTAACTATATCACATATAATAAAGCCAAATTAGCTTATGGAGGTTATCTTGAAAAACGCGGAATTTATAAACGTAGCGAATACTTTAATGAGCTTGATACCAAAAAAGAAAGAAATATTCATTTAGGAACAGACATATGGATTAGTGAAGAAACACCAGTATTTGCACCATTAGATGGAATAATCCATAGTTTTAATAACAATACAAATTATGGCGATTATGGACCAACTATAATTTTAGAACATAAAATAAATGATTATATGTTTTACACCTTATATGGTCATTTAAGTATAGAATCTATTAAGGATAAAATTGTTGGAGTAGAAGTAAAGTCAGGTATGCAAATAGGAACTTTAGGGAGTGCAAATGTAAATGGTGATTATCCGCCTCATTTACATTTTCAGGTCATTAAAGATATTCAAAATTACAAAGGCGATTATCCAGGTGTTACTAACGAAAATGATTTAGAGTTTTATAAAAGTAATTGCCCAAATCCTAATGCGCTTTTAAGGCATTATTAAGTATTTCGTTTTTCAAGTGATTTAAAGATCCATTCTGAGATAAAACATAAACCAATTATTACAACTGAAACTATTACACCAGTAAGATTAGATTGATATTGTTGATGAATTAAAATAATTAAGGCTAACAGACAAAATGCAGAACCTAAAAGAGGAATTAATTTATTACTACCAGTCTCTTTAGCACATTTAAAACCAACAAAATTGACAATACCAAAGATGAGTATAAAACCTACACTTCCGGCAGTTGAAATTGTTTCTAAATTTAAAATATTTACTAATACCAATGTTGCCATAGCCGTTATGAATAAACCAACAGGCTGATTCCATAGTTTTGACGTAAAATGATGTGGTAATTCGTTATCTTCTGCAATCTCGTAATTCACTCTACTACCGCCATATAATGACGCGTTAATCGCCGAAAACGTAGAAATTAAAGCAGCAACGGTAATAATTGTAAAACCAATCTTGCCTAGCATAGGTTGCGCTGCCTCTGCTAAAACATAATCTTCAGCCTTTGCAATTTTATCAAATGGAAGGGAACCAACTGTAACAATAGCAATTATAATATATAGTATAATTACAAATATTACAGAATAATAATATGCTCGCGGAATATTTTTTTTTGGATTCTCAATGTCAGGAGCAGCATTTGCAATGAGCTCAAAACCTTCATACGCAACAAATATAACCATACCAGCAGCAAATAATTGAATTGGAGTTTCCCAATGATTTATAGCTAACTGAGATAGGTTAGGATTGCCTATAAGACCATAAGATCCAATACCTATAAAACCAATGAGAATGATTAATTTTATAACTACCGCGTACGATTCTATTTTTCCAACGACTGCAATGCTATAATAGTTAATGGAAGTTGCCAAAATAATTATAGCACTCGCATAGATATGAAAGTCAATTGTTTTATTATGTGTAAGTTCAAGTAAATTTGGCGCGTAAGAACCAAAAGCTGAAGCATATAAAGACAACATAATAATGTAACTTACCCATAGTAAGTTGTTAATAGCTCCACTAAAAATAGAGATTCCGAACCCTTGATTAATAAATTTTACTGTACCACCTCTATCAGGATATTTTTGAGAAAGTTTTACATAACTGTAAGAGGTAAGTAAAGCTAAAATACCAGCAAATAAAAATGCCACAGGAGTTCCTCCTTTAGCAATTGAAACTGCTAATCCTAGTACTGCAAAAATTCCTCCACCAACCATACCTCCAATTCCGATGGAAATAGCCTCTTTTAAACTTATATTACTGCTCATCTGCGTTAAGAATTATTTACTTAATTCAATAAAATTAAAAGTTTGTGATCTGTTTCTGAGCTATTAATTTTCCAATTAAAAAACCTGTAATAGCTAAAACACCATCAGATATAGAGAACCATAGCTCTTTTGGCAGTATTACAATAGTTACAAACGTCGCAATTACCATTAATCCTCCCGTAATGTAAGAAGGAATAACACTTTGTTTAGAGATCTTGGCGGCAGTAAACATACCTGTAATTATGCCTGCGAAATGAGCTATAACGACAAAAACCTTAGAACCCATTGGGATTTTTCCCATATTGTTCTTTATCCATTTTACATCGGAAAGATCTGCACCTTCTGGGAATGTAAATAGGTTATGACCAATAACTGCCTCAAAGATATGAACTGTAATACTCGCAACAATCAATCCTATAATGGTAGCTAATACATTTTTCATTTTTAAAATCTAATTAGATGTTAAGTTAAGAAATTATTTTTTACAAGTAAGAAGTGAAGGACCTATTACTTTATTTTAATCTTTAATAATTCAATGATTTTTAGAGAATAATTTACCTTCAATATACTCATGGAAGTATATCATTAAGCCGATTAAAAAGTGGTAACCGATTAAGAATTTGGCTATTAATTCTGTGGCATTGTTTGAGTTTAAAATAATAAAACCGGTTACTACGTGGTAAGCCATTAAGATAGAAAGCGCTGAATTAGATTTTGTAGACAATGCCCAAACTATAAATATAAGTTGAAACACTAATCGTCCTATTTGAAAAGGCAGCCTTTCGTTGCCTACTTTACTATATACAGATACAATTAATAGAATCTCTATAGCAAGTGAAATAATAATGGCTACGATTAGGATTGGTCTTTGCTTTCCTAGCATATATAATTTTTTACTGATAAATATTATGCTTTATTTTTTTCCAACCCATTGAGACAATGCTAGGTTCATAAATTAATAATTTATTACTTATTATAATGATTAGAGTAGTTTCAATAGTAGAGATAATAGCCAATTTTAATGCATATGATGCTAAGCCATGTGTAGAATTTAGTATTAGCTCTAACAAATATAGAGCCATGCTAATTAGCCATAAATTCCCCAAAATAGATTTAGTTACGTAAAGTTTTTTATACTTAAATATAGTGAAGATTAAAGATATAGGCTTTATGAAAAATATTAATATTAATGGCGACCAAATATGTAATCCAACTCTCCTAATATAGATTACACATGAAATTATGAGAATCCAAGTAAGATAATGTATCAATACTGACACGGGATTATTGATTCTATTATATTTAACTATGTCGAATATTAATATAGAAAGCAATACAGATGATGCGATATTATCCATTATAATCGAGAATCGGACAACAAGCAGAATTATGGCAATAGAAATGCTTAATCCTAATTTAACCCAGTCATATATCGCTAATTTATTCAAGTGAATGCAGATGTTTTAATTACAACCATTTCTTACGTTTAAAATAATATAACAAACCAATAAACATAATAAACATGACTCCCAAAAGAACGAAATAGCCATAACGATATCTGAGTTCTGGGATGTATTTAAAATTCATTCCATAGATACCTGCTAAAAAGGTAAGTGGAATAAAAATAGATGAGATAATAGTAAGAACTTTCATCACTTCATTCATCTTGTTGCTAATGGTAGTCATGTACATATCCATTAAACTCCAAATCATTTCTCGGTAAATATCTATATTCTCCGAAACTTGAATTAAGTGGTCGTAAATATCTCTGTAATAAGTAATTGTTTTGTTGTAAATTAATGGATGTTCCCCTTTTTCCACACGATTAATAATTTCTCGTAATGGAAAAATGGCACGTCGAACTTTTAGAATTTCACGTTTTAGGCGCTGTACGTCTACACTAATATTTTCTCTATCCTGACCAGCAAATAAATCTGTTTCTAAGTCTTCAATTTTATTACCTAAGGTTTCAATAATGCTGAAGTAATTATCTACAACAGCATCAATTAATGCATACAATAGATAATCTGATTTTAGATTTCTAATTCTTCCATTACCAAGTCTTAATCGTTCTCTTATGGTATCGAAAACGTCGCCTTCAGATTCTTGAAAAGATAAAACATAATTGTCACCTAGCACAAAGCTTACTTGTTCTATAACAATATTCTCGTCTTTATCGTAATAAAGCATTTTTAGAACAATGAACAGGTAGTCTTCATATTCATCTATTTTAGGACGTTGTGTGGTGTTTACGATATCTTCAAGAACAAGAGGGTGTAAATTATAGTGTTTGCCTATTTTCTCAATCTGTTCTGTGTGTTTTAAACCATCTACGTTAATCCATGAGATTGAATCTGTGTCTTTAAAAGTGTAGGTGTCTTCAATTTTGGTTAAAACACTTTCTGCAAATGTGTCTTTAGTATAATCAAAGGCTTCAATGTAAAAATCTTTATTCGATTTTTCACCAGTATATATTAAGGTTCCAGGAACTTGACCAACATGTTTTTTGTAATGTTCTGTTCTTTTCTTAACCTTACGTTTTAAAACCATGTATTAATATTTAGTATAATAATATCAACTAAATTAAACTAAAGTTTGCTTATTGCAATTTTAAATCTGCTCTTAAGCTTAAATCTGCGTTGCTTTTTTTATTCCAATAATCAGTTTTTAGTGTTTTTAACTTTGAAGCTTTCGTAGTTAACGTCTTTGCTGAAGGCCCTTTGCCAGAGATGGTAGTTTCTGTCCATCCTAAAATTTCATGTGGAAAATTAGAATTATAGCTAATTTTTACGGTTCTATTTAATTCGTTGTAGTTAATGGTATAACTATCATTCTCTAAACTTGTTGTGGCACTATATACCTTTAGCTCATCGTGGTTAAGTCTAGCACTTTCAATAGAAGGAATAAGCTTAATCTTACCAACAGGAAGAGTAGTTGGATCAATCCTTAATTTTGCCCAAAGTTCGTTTTCTGTCCAGTTTTTTTCTAATGTAAAAGTGTCATCTGCTTCGCCTTGAAAATAAGAATGCGACATTATTTCAAATTTATCACGATTGTTTAATTGGGTATATACATGTCCACACCATTCTTGTACAGAGGTTGAAATTTTTATAGCATGTTGATTATTTGCCACAGGAAAAAAGGTGCTCTGCATTATAGAATAAGGGTAAATACCAGTGTTGAAATTCTTGGTCATATTCAGTTTTAAAACTGGAACATTATTAGCATTGTAATTATTAGCTTTTACTTGTTCATCTGGTAAAAAGTCTTCGGTAACAAAGATTAGTACGGCGGTGCCTTCTTTAAGCTCGCCATATCGCGCTTGTTCTAATTTGTACGATGTTATTTCTGCATCGCCATTATACCAATAGTCTTTAAAGTCTTCGGATAGTGCTTTTTTAGGCGCTTCAGGTATTGGTGCTACTTCAGTAAGTTTTGCTATCTCTGATTCTTTTTTCGTAGTTGCATCTTTACAAGCGGTAAAGCTCAAAATACTAACAGTAATTAATACCAAGATGAGTTTTATTTTCGTTATCATAATTAACAAATTTCAACGCTGTTATTGCTTAAAAGCATATAACGTACGTTGGGTTTTATAATAAAGATAAGCTTCTAGATATCGTCTGCAATGCTATTTAACGTTTTATAAAGTAAATGAGTTGGCAAACCAACCACATTATTATAAGAGCCGTCAATATTAGTTATAGCAATGGCACCAATCCATTCTTGTATGCCATATGCACCAGCTTTGTCTAAGGGATTGAAATGATTAATGTAGTACCAGATTTCTTCATCTGCGAGCTGCTTAAAAGTCACTTTGGTAATAGTATTTACAACCCATTGTTTTCCGTTGCAAGTAATGCAAATAGATGTAACCACCTCATGGGTTTTGTTGCTTAAAGATTTTATCATCTCAAAAGCATCGGCTTCATCTTTTGGTTTGCCAATGGCTTCATCTTCTAACCAAACGATAGTATCACTTGTAATTAGAATATCATTGTCTTTAAGTTCTTCAGCAAATGGTTCAGCTTTTAATTTGGCCAGAAAATCGGTTATCTCTTCACGTTTTAAATGCTTCGGAAAAACCTCTTTTACTGGTTTTAACCTAATCTCAAAATCGAGATGCATATCTTTTAAAAAAGCATGACGACGTGGCGAAGCAGAGGCTAAAATAATATTAAAGTCTTTAAGTTTTTCGTTAAGCATATTATTTCAAAATATAATAATAAAGAATTAGAGACAACATACCTGTTAGCATCACTAATTTATAAATTAGACTGATTTGTTTGTATTCTGATTTCTCTTTAGCATTAAATAACTTAATGCTGGCATAAATTAAAGGTGCAATTACCAAAATTAAAAAGTAGCCCACAACAGGTAATTGCTTAAATAAATAAGTAATGACGTAATAAGTTATGGATAAAATAGGAAGCAAAGAAATAATGAAAACTATTTTGTTAGATTTTGTCTTACCTAAAAGTACAGGTAGAGTTTGTATTTCAGTCTTTTTATCACCTTCAATATCTTCAATATCTTTAACCATTTCTCTAACGAGATTTATTAAAAATGCAAATATGGCATAGTCTTTAATAATGTTTATAAAGGTTGTTTGTACAGCTTCATTATTGACGTTCATAGCAGGAATCAATTCAAAAACACCAACTAAAACAATACTTAATGCAACAACAATCGAGACTACAATATTACCAACAACAGCAATTTGTTTTAGTGATGTAGAATAAATATAGAGTAGTGCAGAAGCTATAAAAAAGATAGCGAAGAAACTAGTTTTACCTATGCCATAAGTTAAATAAAAGCCTAAGCCAACACCAATTATATTAAATGCCATGAATAGAGAGTAAGCATCTTTTTCACTTATGTTTTTTGTTACAATAAGTTTACTGGGCTTATTTATTCTATCGGTTTCAATATCATTTATGTCATTAATTACATAACCACCTGCAGCAATCAAAATTGTAGATAAAACAAGTAAGAAAAAATTAAAATGTGATAAAGATATTGTCACGCCGTGGCTTTCTTGAAATGGTATCAGTAAAGCATATTTAATTAAGTACTGCATAAAAGCAATCATTAATAAGTTTTTCCAACGGATTAAATTGAGAATGTGAATCATTTGAGGGATTAGTGAGATACTATTTTAGTGATTAAATAATAAGTGATAAAAGCAACTATAACTATTATTATAATGCTTAAAATTAGTGTACGTTTAAAAAGTTTTTGTTCTTGGAGCCTTATTTTATTTTTAATTCTTTCCTTATCTTCTTTAGTTAAATCTTTATGCAGAAAATCCATTTGGTAGTGCAAATGAGTTTCTAAATCTAACTTCTCTTTATATTTAGAAAACGGTGTAGACGATTTTCGGTTAAAAGTAGATTGGTTATTCCCAAAACCTATATATCCAAATCCAGTACTATGTCTTCTTCTATTAGACATGATTAAATTATTTTAACAATCATTTTTCTATTAAACAAAAACGGTAAATAATAACTTGCTAATCATACTTAGCACTAAAGTTACCATTCCATTTGCCTTGTACTTTTAAGACTTGCTCAATAACATCTCTAACAGCACCTTTTCCACCATTTTTATGTGAAATGTATTTTGAAATAGCTTTAATTTCAGGAACTGCATCTTGAGGACAACAAGGCAATCCAACCAATTCCATAACAGGATAATCTGGTATGTCGTCGCCCATATATAACACTTCAGATTTAGAAACATTGTGTTGGTCTAAATACGCATTAAGCTGTTCAATTTTGTTGTGAGCACCTAAAAATATGTCTTTTATACCCAAACCAGCTAAACGTTTACGAACACCTTCGTTAGATCCGCCAGAAATAATGCACAAGTTAAAACCTACATCAACAGCTGTTTTTAGGGCAAATCCGTCTTTAATGTTCATGGTTCTTAACATTTCGCCTTCAGTTGTTACCGTAATGGTTCCATCTGTTAAAACACCATCTACATCAAAAATGAAGGTGGTTATATCTGCTAAGTATTCTTTATAACTTTTATCGTCTCTCATTGGTTTTGATATCAAAAATTTAAATTATTTATTTGGTTAAATATATTAAAATAATGTTGGTCTGTTCTCAATTCTATTGTCAATACATTCTTTAATTTTGAAATTTTATAGATTTCATTTAAATCAAATAAGGGGTGAAGAATTTCAATTAATTTATCGATTATCTTAGACTTTGAATCAGATACTAAAATATAGTTGGAAGTACTTTTTATTTCAGAAAAATTTTTCCTTAAAAGTTGAGATACCATGTCCTTGATCGTTCTTTTTTTTATTATAAAATCTGGAATGTTTTGTGATGTATATTCTGTTTTCCAAATAGCTGAAACAAATAGATTTTGGCTCTTTGCACTTAGGATTAAATTCCCAGATGAGAATGTTGATTTTTTATATTCTAAAATCCATTTTCTGGATGTTTTAATTTCACCTAAAACACTATAAGACCAAGCATTATAATTGCCTTTTGATTTTCCGTTAAGTTGACTAATAAAACTTTCAAACTTTAAACAGAATGATTCATTCTTTACATAGTAAGGAGAATCCTTTTCGTTGGCAACTGCATTTGGTTTTATCATCGTTTTACTTGCTTCATCGATCTGCTCAAAACATTATGCGTCTTCTTAATCGAAGATGTCAGCATTTTGTATATCGCTTCATGCTCATCCTTTTCAATTAATTTTAATTGTCTTTTAATTGTTCTTTTATCATTGCGTTTAGCCGGTCCCGTTTGTGCCATAAAAGGCGACATTTGTTGCACTTTCTTAGCCGTTTCCTCAATTAATGGATGTAAAATTTCGAATTCTATATTCTTCGTTTCACAAATTTCATGACCGATTCTATAGAGTTGATTAGTAAAATTATTTACAAAAACTGCTGCTAAATGAAGCGTTTGACGTTGTTCTGTGGTTATTTTATGTGGCTTACACCCAACTGCTCTTGCTAAGTCTCTTAAGAGTTCAAGATTTTCTTTTTCATACACTTCAACACAAATTGGCACTTCAGAAAAATTAATTTCTGCACCTTTTGTAAATGATTGTAAAGGGTAAAAAACACCAATTTGGTTTTTTTTATCAATGTCGTGCATAGCAACACTGCCAGACGTATGAACAACCAAACGATTTGTAAATGGTAAAGCAGATGAAAATTCTGCAATACTATCATCACTCACTGCCATAATATATAGATCAGCTTCTTTAAGTTCATTTAACGAATCCGTAATTTCAACTTCATTGGCAAAAGAAGAAATGGAAGAACGTGTTCTATTATACCACTGTTTTACCGAAACGTTATCGGCATTAGAAAAGGCTTTATATAAATGTGTGGCTACATTGCCAGCACCAAGTAATATCACTGAAATCATGCTGTAAAAATACTAAGATTTCTTATCTTAGAATAACAACAAAGCGATTAAAAGAATAACTTTGAAACAATGAGCAAAAAAGATATAAAAACCAGAGCAGACGTTTTTTTATTAGTTTCTAAATTTTATGAAAAAGTTAGAAAAGATGAAACGCTAGGACCATTTTTTAATAAAACCATTAAAGATTGGCCAGCGCATTTAGAGCATCTTACAACCTTTTGGGAATCGAGCTTATTTTTAAAAACAAAATTTAGTGGCAATCCTTTAGAAGCACACACCAAAGTGGACAAAGCTTTTAATCATAGTATTACAGAATTGCATTTTGGCATTTGGCTGAATTTATGGTTTCAAACTATAGACGAATTATTTGAAGGCGATTATGCTGAAAACGCCAAACGAAGAGCACGTAAAATGGGCACTTTTATGTACATGAATATTTTTACGTCTAGAAATACTTAGGCTTTTATGTGCAACTTCTTAAATTTGTGTTTTTTAAAACCTAAAATTTAAAACACAAACTACGATATGAAACTCATCAAAGAATTTAAAGAATTTGCAGTAAAAGGAAACATGATGGATATGGCTGTTGGTATCATAATAGGTGCAGCATTTAATAAAGTCATCGATGTATTGGCAAAACAGGTTCTGTTGCCGCCATTGTCACTGTTAACAGATGGTGTAAATTTTAGTGATAAAAAATTAGTGTTGCGAGATGCTGTATTAAATTCTGCTGGTGAAACCATAACGGCTGAGGTAGCTGTTGCTTATGGTAAATTGTCTGAAGTGTTTTTAGATTTTATAATTATCGGTTTTACAGTATTTGTAATTGTAAAGTTTATGAACAGACTTATAAATCAGGCTCAAGATACTACAGACGAAACTGTGGTAACACCTAAGGATATTCAGTTGTTATCAGATTTAAAAGATTTAATGGAAGAGCAAAACAAAATTTTAAAGACAGATTCAAGTAATTAAGCTTGTAGAATTAATAGAATTTTAACAACTATTGAGGGTTTTAAAGGAATGCCTAAATCGTTTAAAAACCATATCTTTGCACGAGCTTAAAAAAGCCATTAATTATGCAAAAGAAAATCGCTAATTTCCTATTCTCTACAAAACTTACTGCGTTTTTATTTATTGCCTTTGCCGCAGCCATGGCAACAGGCACACTTTTAGATAGAAACATGGATACTTCACCAACACCTTACACAAGAACATTGATTTATGGTGCATGGTGGTTTGAAGCAATTATGGTCTTCTTTGTCATTAATTTTGTAGGTAATATTTTTAGATTCCGTTTGTATAAAAAGGAAAAATGGGCAACGCTAATTTTACATTTATCTTTCATCTTTATTTTACTAGGAGCATTTATAACGCGTTATGTAGGTTATGAAGGAATTATGCCTATTAGAGAAGGCGAAACTCAAAATGAATTTTACTCGCAAAAAACATACATAAGCGGTCGTATTATTGGCGATTATAAAATAAATGGTCAGTTACAACAACGTAGAGTAGAAGAGGAAGTAGATTTTTCTCATCGTTTAGATAATTCATTTAGTGAAACATTAGATTATGGAGATACAGATGTTACAATTAAACTCAAGGAATTAATTCAAGGTGCTGAAAAGGACGTTATTCCTAATGAAACAGGTAAGCGCTATTTAAAAATAGTCGAAGCTGGTAATGGAGCACCTCATAATCACTTTTTAGAAGATGGTACAATCTCTAGCCTTCATAATGTTTTAGTGTCATTGAATAAATTTGAAAAGGATGCTATAAATATTACTGAAACAGAAGAAGGTTTATTTATTCAATCTCCTTACGAAGGAGAGTATATGACGATGGCGACGCGTGCAACAGGTAAATTATTTAAAGATAGTATTCAGCCATTGATTTTAAGATCGCGATATATTATTGGGAATATGCAAATTGTGATGCCAAAGCCTATTATTAAGGGCGATTTTGGAGTGGTAAAAAAGTCTGATCTCTTAAAGAATGATACTGATGGTTTAATTTTAGAGGTTACTGCGAACGGAGAAACTAAAGAAGTTGGCGTTTTAGGAGGACCAGGAATACCAGCGGAATATGAAGAGTTTGAAGTTGGTGGATTAGAATTAGCTTTAAAATATGGACCTAAAGTTTTAAAATTACCTTTTGATGTAAAACTCAACGATTTTATTGCCGAAAAATATCCTGGCACCGAAAAAGCTTATTCATCTTACGAGAGTAAGGTTACGGTTTTAGATAGAGAAGAAGGCGATTTTGATTATCATATTTATATGAACCACGTATTAGATCATAGAGGTTACCGTTTCTTTCAAGCAAACTTTGATCCAGATGAAAAAGGAACCTACCTTTCTGTAAACCATGATTTTTTGGGAACGTATATCACCTACGCAGGTTACATGTTATTGTATTTTGGGTTGTTAGCAATTCTATTCGCAAAAAACACACGCTTTGACGATATACGAAACCGACTAAAGAAGATAAAAGCTAAGAAAGCAAAAATAATGACAATGATATTGTTGTTATTCGGTTTAACAGGTTTTGCGCAACAACATTCAGAGGACGATGGCCACAACCATCAAGATAGGCCTGTAAAAGAACAAATAGATTCAATTTTAAGAGTACATATTACGCCAAAGGAACACGCAGCTGAGTTTTCAAAAATGGTAATTCAGGATTATAGTGGTCGTATGATGCCAATTCATACTTATTCTTCAGAAATGTTACGTGGTATTAGTCATAGAGATACGTATGAAGAATTTAACGCAGATCAAGTTTTTCTTTCCATACAAGAAAGTCCTATGCTTTGGTATAATGTGCCAATTATTTATTTAACACCAAGAAAAGCAGATTCTATAAGAACTATTATTGGTGTAGATAAAAAGGTTAAACATGCCAGTCTACTCGATTTCTTTACGGAACGTGGTGTAAATAAACTAGATCCTTATTTGAGTGATGCTTTTAATGCAAAAATTCCAACAGGATATCAAAGTCAAATCAAAGAAGTTTACGGTCGACTAAGTTTATTGTCTGATGCCATTGAAGGAAGAAATATTAAAATATTCCCTGTACCAGAAGATGAAAATAACCGTTGGATATCTTCTAAGGATTTTAGAGACGAAGGATTTAGAGATAAGATAAAGGATTCTCTTTATGGCAACTTTATAAATAATGGATTTGTAGCTTATTTGGTTACTTTAAATAATGCCAAACAAACTGGCGATTATTCTAAAGCTGAAGAATTGCTTTCTGGCATTAAGAAAACTCAGCAGAAATATGGTAGTGAAGTTATGCTATCGGACGAAAAAATTAATTCGGAGATCATGTATAATGATTTCGACCTCTTCAAACGATTGTATTATATGTACATGCTTGTAGGAGCATTGTTATTTATTCTGATCATTGTTCAGATTTTTAAATACAAAAGCAAAGCTTTAAAAATAGCTATTAATATATTCATGATTGTTATTGCGCTGTTTTTTATACTTCACACAATTGGTTTAATTTGGAGATGGTATTTATCTGGTCATGCACCTTGGAGTGATACATACGAATCAATGATATATGTAGCATGGTCTACCATGTTATTTGGGTTTATTGTAGGTATAACTAAGCGAAAGAATACTTCAGATAAAAAGGCTTCATTTTTAGGTAAATTTAGTTCATCGAGTTTAACTGTTGCTGCAGGTGCCTTTGTAACCTCTATGATTTTAATGATTGCACATTGGAGTTGGTTAGATCCTGCAATAGGTAATCTACAGCCAGTACTACAAGGGTATTGGTTAATGATACATGTGTCTGTTATTGTGGCGAGTTATGGACCATTTACGTTAGGAATGATATTAGGAGCCGTAGCATTGTTGTTAATGATTTTTACAACAAAAGAGAATAAAGAGCGCATGCTCGTAAATATAAAAGAGTTGACCATTATTAACGAAATGGCATTAACGGTTGGTTTAGTAATGTTAACTATTGGAAATTTTCTTGGAGGTATGTGGGCAAATGAAAGTTGGGGACGATATTGGGGTTGGGATCCAAAAGAAACTTGGGCTTTAATAAGTATTATGATATATGCTTTTGTTATTCACATGCGTTTAGTGCCAGGCTTAAGAGGTCGTTGGATCTATAGTTTAATGTCTATTGTGGCATATGGTAGTATTTTAATGACCTATTTTGGTGTTAATTTCTACTTGGCAGGTTTACACTCTTATGCTAGTGGAGACCAAATTTTAAGTGGAAAAGTAATTGCTATTGCTGTAGGTGTTATTGCCATACTTGGTTTTTTCTCTTATAGAAAAAGTAAGATTTACTATAAGAAATAATTGCTCTTTGTTACGCATGGAGTTGGTCTTAACGTCAGCAGAACCTATCAAGTTTAGAATATAATTTATCTTAAATAATATTCTGCTTATTGTAAGTAAAATATCTATTTTGTTAATTAAAAACGTATTTTATCGTGTAAATATGGTTTTAATAGGGTTTTTTGTGATATTTTTACTATGTTTAAACCATAGTAGTACAATTCATTAAAACCCCAAATCTAATGAGAACTATAGTATTAGGACTTATGCTTATGATGAGCATAACTTTTTCATTCGCACAAAACGAAATACAACGTGTTAGAGTTAATTTTGAAAATCCAGAAGGTTTTTCTAGACAGTTGTTATTAGGATTTGTGCCAGATAACTCAGCAACAGATGGATTGGACTATGGATATGATGCTATAAATATTGATGATTTATCAAATGATTTAAATTGGATAATTGAGGACGAACGCTATGTGATACAAGGCGTAGGTGCTTTTAATGAAAATAAGTATTATCCACTTGGACTATTTTTGTCAAATTCTGGTGACGTCAAAATATCTCTACATGAGTTAGAGAATTTTGATGAAGTTATTGATGTGTATTTGTATGATTTAGAATTGGATGAATATACGTTATTAAATGATGTGGATTACCTCAATAGTTTAGCCGCTGAAACATATTTAGATAGATTCTTTATTACATTTTCAAATTCAGTTGGTAATACAATAAGTGAAGAAGTACTATCCGTAACTCAAAATAATTTTGAAGAGTTAAAAATATGGCATTCATCATTTCAAAATGAATTACATATTGATGGCGTTTCAAAAGACTATAATACTTTGAAATTAAGTTTGTATACTGTTGATGGTAAGCAAATTTGGCTAGATAACGTTGATCATACTACTTCAAATTCTATAATAGTTCCCACTTCAAATATTTCTACAGGTATTTACATTGTATCCTTAGAAACCGAGAATTCTTCTTATTCCTCTAAAGTTTATATTGAGAAATAAGTTAGCGCAGACTATTTTTATTAATTTTATTCCATTAATAATTATACGATGTCAGAGAATAAAAATCTTGGTTTAAACACCATTTGCGCACATATTGGAGAAGTCAAAGACGAACAGTTTAAAGGTGCAGTTTCGCCTATGTATTTAAGCTCGTCTTATGAGTATTTAGATGTTGACGTAAAGCGTTATCCTCGTTATTTTAATACACCAAACCAAGAGTATTTAGCTAAAAAAATAGCGGCCTTAGAAAATACGGAATCGGCTATGATTTTTGGATCTGGTATGGCAGCTATAAGTACCATGTTTTTGGCATTTTTAAAGCAAGGTGATCATTTAGTTGTGCAAAATACCTTGTATGGAGGAACTGTAAATTTTATAAAGGAAGAATTTCCTAAATATGGAATTGAATATACCTTTACAAATGGTTATAAGGTTGAAGATTTCGAAGCTGTAATTCAAAGTAATACAAAATTAATTCATATTGAAACGCCATCTAACCCCTTGTTAACTATCACAGATATTAAGGCGATAGCCAAGTTGGGAAAATCTAAAGGCATCTTAACCTCTATAGATAATACATTTGCGTCACCTGTTAATCAAAAACCTATGAACCTAGGCATAGATATGGTTATGCACTCAGCAACCAAATATTTTGGAGGACATAGTGATATATGTGCAGGCGCAGTAGCAAGTTCAGCAGAACATATAGAACGCATTTGGAATGTTGGAAAAAATTTAGGAGGAAGCCTTAGTGATATGACCGTTTGGATGTTAGAACGCAGTATGAAAACTTTAGGATTACGCGTAAAAGCTCAGACTAAAAATGCTTTAAAATTAGCCAAATGGTTGAATAAGCACCCAAATGTTTCAAAAGTATATTATCCAGGATTAAAATCACATCCAGAATATAAATTAGCAAAATCCCAAATGAGTGGATTTGGAGCTATGCTATCATTTGAGTTGGTAGATGGTTTAGATTCTCAAAAATTTCAAAAGGCTTTACAACTAATAAAATCTTCAATGAGTTTGGCAGGCGTAGAGAGCACAGTCGTATCTCCACATTTAACGTCTCATGCTTTATTAACTCAAGAGGAACGCGATGCTGTTGGTATAACCGATCAGTTAGTACGTTTCTCAGTTGGTATTGAGACTATTAAAGATTTAAAGAAAGATATCAATCAAGCTATTGAGAATGCATAATAAAGAGTTGAATTAAAATTGTCTTATTTAATAATTTTGAGATAATTTTTATGTTTTCTCTTTCCTTGAGTCAAATTTTAAATTAAGCTGAATCGATAGTCTGTTATAACTTTTCGTTTTAAAAGAATGTCTTGCATAACCAAATTCTGCTTTTATATTTTTATTAAAATTCACGCCTAGTCCAGAAAATATTCTGTTTTGCTGAAAATCGAATTCATTTAAATAAAAGTGAATTTCATCATAAATTGAAACATAAAATGTATCATTTATTGGGATTTTTGATTTAAATCTATAGCGTAGTCTATGCTTCAAGATAGTTTCAGTTTCATATTCTAAAAACCGTTGTTCTAATCTAAATCGTTGTGATAATTTTATAGAATTTAATTTGTGATTAAATACTAATTGCTCTAAAATTCTATGTTCTTTAGTATGAGGCGTGTCATTGATTTCAAAAAAGGAATCAATATCACCATAAGCGTAACCTATTCCTATTGAGGTTTTAGTATTTAAATGATATTTTGCACCAACAATAGCCAATAGTAAATGAGATCGTTCTGCTGGCAACTCATAATTCCAACTTGTTAAAGAACCAAATACGCTGTATTTATCGCTAATTCTGTTTGATAAGGTTATTTCGTACCAAGACCCTAATTCCTGCTCTCCAGTGCTTTGTGCTTCTAACTGAATTTGGTTAAATATAATGGCAACTAAAATAAATATGTATTTTTTCATAATTCTATATGTAATAAAAAAAGAGCCCATTTAAGGGCTCTTTTAGCTCATGGAAATTTAAATATGATCGTGTAAATGATGATGTTCATCAATTAGCGGTCCACCTTCTATGATTTGTTCTGAAGCTTCACTTGCGAACTTTTCAAAATTTAGATGAAATGAATGCGCCAGTTGTATTGATTTGCTGATATATTGTCCTTTGTCTTCCCAAGTGTTCATAGGATCTAATAAATTATCTGGTACGTTAGGACAAGATTTTGGCATAAATAATCCGAAAATAGGATGCTGATTATACTCTACATTATCTAATTCGCCATTAAGAATAGCCGAAATCATAGCTCTTGTATACTTTAATTTTATACGTGCACCAATGCCATAAGGGCCAGCACTCCAACCGGTATTTATGAGCCAAACATTAACACCTGCATCTTGCATTTTTTTACTTAGCATCTCAGCATAAACAGTAGGATGCAAAGGCATAAATGGTTCTCCAAAACAAGCAGAGAATGATGGAACAGGTTCTGTGATACCAGCTTCTGTACCAGCAACTTTTGCCGTATAACCAGAAATAAAATGATATGCTGCTTGACCAGGAGTTAATTTTGAAACAGGAGGTAAAACACCAAAAGCATCTGCCGTTAAAAAGAAAATATTCTTAGGATTACCTGCATATGATGGGTTTTGAATATTATCTATATGATAAATAGGATAGCTTACACGCGTGTTTTGTGTAATTGTACTGTCCATATAATCAACGTCTCCATTTTCTTTGAAAACAACATTTTCAAGAATAGCTCCAGGTTTAATAGCTCTAAAGATATCAGGTTCTTTATCTTCAGATAGGTCAATAACTTTAGCGTAGCAACCTCCTTCAAAATTGAAGATAGTGTTGTTTGCTGTCCAGCCATGTTCATCATCTCCAATTAACTTTCGTGTAGGATCTGCAGAAAGCGTGGTTTTGCCAGTACCAGATAATCCAAAGAAAATTGCAGTATCTCCAGCTTCACCAACGTTGGCAGAGCAGTGCATTGGTAAAACATTTTTCTCAACTGGAAGAATAAAATTTAATGAAGAAAATATTCCTTTTTTAATTTCACCAGTATAGCCAGATCCACCGACTAAGGCAATTTTTTTAGAAAAATTAAGAATTGAAAAATTACCCTGTCTTAAGCCTACTGCTTTAGGATTTGATGCCTCATAACCTGGCGCACAAAGTACTAACCAGTCTTCCTCAAAATTTTCTAATTCGGAGTCCTCTGATCTTAAAAACATATTGTAAGTAAACATGTTAGACCAAGGATATTCAGTAACTGTTCTCACATTAGTTTTAAATTCTGGATCTGCACAGACATATGCATCTCTAACATAAATTTCTTTTTCACTTAAAAAGTTGACAATTTCCGCTTGTAAATGATCAAAATTTTCTGGAGATATAGCCTTATTGGTTTTTCCCCACCAAACTTTGTTTTCTGTGTAATCATCTTTTACTATAAAACGATCTTGAGGAGATCGACCAGTAAATTTCCCTGTGTTGATTGCTAAAGTTCCGTTAGCTGTTTCTGTTCCCATTCCTTTTTTTACAGTAATGGCTTGTAACTCTTCTGGACTTAAATTCCACTTTGCAATGGCATTCTTTATTCCATACTTTGTTAAGTCTCTAGACTTTCTTGCTGATGTGTTTAATAAAGTTTCCATGATAATATTTTTTTAATTCGACATTCGATTTAAAACGGCCATATTAATGGCACTAATAATAATGAGGTTATTAAGAAGAGTAGGAGCAATGGCGCACCTACTTTTAAATAGTCCATAAATTTGTATCCACCTGCAGTCATAACCATAGCATTAGTTGTGGTTCCAACAGGTGTTAAAAAGGCTGTTGAAGCGCTAATAGCAACTACTATCATAAATGGAGCTGCTGAAATATTAAGAGAGTTTGCAGCAATAATTACAATAGGAGCCATAAGTACTGCAGTCGCAGAATTGTTAATTACTTGACTAAATGATGTGGTTAGTAAAAAAACGCCACCAAGCAATACAACAGGATGTAAACTCCCTAGAGTACTTACTAAGCCATTAGCAATAAGTTCAGCTGTTCCGGTTTTTTGAAGCGCAATTCCCATTGGTATCATTGCGGCAATCATTACCACGCTAATCCAACTAATACCTTTGTAAGCTTTAGCAATAGGAACACAGCCTGTGATAAGTATAATACCTGCGGAAATTAACGAAGCAATCGCACCAGGAACTATTTTAAAAACTAACATTACAATCATTAGAACTAACGATAATAAAGCGATATAGGATTTAGTTGTTAGGTTAGTTACCGTTTTTGCCATGCCTTCTGGACTACCACAAATTACTAAATGTTCATAATGCTTTTTTAGATCATCAATAGCACTCCATTCACCACGAATTAAAAAGGCATCACCAGCTTTAACAGTAATTTCATTTCCTATTAATGGGCTATTATTTCTAGATGCAGCCATTAACTGTACATTGTAGCGTTCAAATAAGTGACTCGACTTAATTTTTTTACCAACCCAAGCAGATTGAGGTGTAACCAATACTTCCGTCATACCAACTTCTTGATTAATTAAGTTGTCACGTAGTTCATTCTCAATAGGATCTAATGGTAATAGCCCTAATCTAAATGTTATCATTAAAGCATTTATAGCTTCAGTATCACCTTTAACGGTAATAATATCGTGATATAAAAATTCAGTATCATCTGTAGGTAATTCAATAAATGGACTATTGCCTTTTAAACGATTAGGATGTCTACGTTTAATACGAAGAATTGAAACACCATGTTTGTTTTCAAAATCCCAATCGCCAAGTTTTGTATTTAAAAAAGGAGACACAGATCTCACTCTTAATCTGTAATATTCACCGTCTACTTTATAGGCCTCAATCCATTGGTGTAATGTTGTACTAATGTTTACAGGTTTGTTATTTGTTTTATTCTTTGGTAATAATTTATAGCCAATAAATCTAAAATAGAGAAGTGCTATTATTAAAAGTGGAAGGCCAATAAGTCCAAATTCAAAAAAAGAAAAACCTTCTAAACCACTTTCTATCATTGTATTATTTACAATAATATTTGGTGGTGTACCAGTTAATGTAAGTAAACCACCAGTGTTAGAACCAAATGCAACAGGCATTAATAACTTTGAAGGCAACGTGCCTATACTCCAAGCAGAAGCAATTGTAACAGGCATTAATGTCGCTACAGTACCAGTATTACTAACTACTCCAGAGAGTAAACCAGACCCTAATGTTGTGATAAGTAAAAGCTTTACTTTACTTTTTCCAGCTAGTTTTATAAATTTTTCTCCTGCTAAGGCTGTCCAACCTGTTTGAGATAGTCCTTCACCTATAATAAATAAAGCAGCAATCATAATTACGGTAGGGTTGCTAAAGCCACTCAATGTTTCTGGCAAATCTAAAATGCCAAAAATGAAAAGACTTAACATTGAAATAAGCGCGATAATGTCTGGTGTAAATTTTCCCCAAATAAAAAGTGAAATAGTGATGACTAGGATGGCTATCATTAAGCTCATAAGGATTTTGTTTTTCTGATTACAGTGTAAAGGTAGAGTCATAAAAAGCCAATAATTATGACGAAAGTCATACTTTAGTGCTATTGCGATTTTTTCATTTTTACATAGCGATTTTTGAAAAAACGACAGTTTATATTAAACGAAACCGATTGCGAAATAAAAACAAAGCTGTTTTTTATCTACTTTTTAATATTTTTGATAATTAGAAATAGTTAAATGATGAGAAAAAGATCTATACGTATGGTATTTGATGCTTCATTTAACTTCACAATTAAGATAAGAAAGAATGAAATTAGACATATTAGCCATTGGAGCTCATCCTGATGATGTTGAGTTAGGATGTGGTGCAACATTAGCAAAAGAAGTTTCTAATGGTAAGAAAGTTGGGATTATTGACTTAACTAGAGGCGAATTAGGAACTAGAGGCACTGCAGAAACGAGAGATAAAGAAGCAGCAGATGCGGCTAAAATTTTAGGAGTTCATTCTCGAATTAATATGCGTTTTGCTGATGGTTTCTTTGTCAATGATAGACAACATCAGTTAGAGCTTATTAAGATGATTCGTTTTAATAAACCAGAGGTTATTATTTGCAATGCAGTTGATGATAGGCATATTGATCATCCTAAAGGCAGCCAATTAGTCAGTGATGCTTGTTTTTTAAGTGGATTAAAAAAGATTGTAACTACTTATAATGATGAAAAAACTGAACAAGAGCCTTGGCGACCAAAAACGATTTATCATTATATTCAATGGAAAGATCTTGAACCAGATGTAGTTGTAGATGTTACAGGTTATATGGATAAAAAGGTTGATGCAGTATTGGCTTATAAAACTCAGTTTTTTGATCCAGATAGTAAAGAACCAGAAACACCTATCTCAAGTAAGAACTTTACAGATAGTGTAGATTACCGAGCAAGAAATTTAGGGCGATTAATTGGAGTGGAACATGCTGAGGGTTACACTGTTGAGCGCTATGTTGCAGTAGATTCATTATTTGACTTAAAATAAGTTAAAAAACACTTTGTAGAAAAATGTAAATATTTTACATTTGCAATCCAATTTAAAATGGTGGTTGTAGCTCAGCTGGTTAGAGCGTCGGTTTGTGGTACCGAAAGTCGCCGGTTCGAACCCGGTCTTCCACCCAAAAGACAAAGCTTCTCTGAAAAGAGAAGCTTTTTTTGTTAATATAACTTAGCATAAAAAAAAGCCCTTCAAATAAATGAAAGGCTTTAATAAGTGAGACGCACTATATATTTTATTCGCTTGCTTTATCAACTACTATTCTTTCTGCTCTATTAGCAACTTCCCAAGCCGTGTAAAAGACCAAGCGTGTTCTTGTTTCTAATAAATCGTATTCAATCTTATCTGCAGTATCTGAAGGTTGGTGGTAATCATCATGTGTACCATTGAAATAAAAAATTACTGGAATATTATTTTTGGCAAAATTATAATGATCTGATCTGTAATAAAAACGATTAGGATCATTATCATCGTTGAATTTATAATCTAATTCCATATTAACGTACTTGCTATTCGCTTCTTCAGAAATAGTATGAAGCTCTGAACTCAATTTATCACTTCCAATTAGATAGATATAGTTTCTTGTTCCAACTTTACGTTTAGGATCTGTTCTACCAATCATATCAATATTTAGGTCGGCAACTGTGTCTTCAAGTGGAAAAATAGGATCGTTATCTGCATAATGCTTAGACCCTAGTAATCCTTTCTCTTCTCCAGTAACATGTAAGAAAAGCATAGTTCGTTTAGGACCATGGCCATCTTTTTCTGCTTTTTTAAAGGCTTCAGCAATTTCTAAAATAGCAACAGTACCAGATCCATCATCATCTGCGCCATTGTATATTTCTCCATTCTTAATACCTTCATGATCTAAGTGCGCAGAGATGATTATAATCTCATCTGGTTTTTCAGAACCTTTAATGTAAGCCACAACATTTTCTGATACAATGGACTCAGATTGATTTTCAACATCTAAATTCACGTTTACATTTAGAAACATTGGTGCAGAGTTTTCAGTGATTTTTGGATAAAGTGCATGAGCTAAATTTTCATCAATCATTAACATTAATAATTTATCTGTATCACTTTTTAATGATAATCTACCAGTTGCTCCAGATGCTGCTTGTCTTTGATAATAAGGCGCATATCTTGGGAACGATTCGCTATCTAAATATAATAGCGCTTTTGCTCCATTGGCTTTCGCTGCTTCTCGTTTGCTAGATATAGCTTGACGACCATTAGTCCATTTTGTGTTTTCTGTTTTCCCAGATGTAATATAATTTCCTAAGCTGTCTTTAGGTTCACCAGCTTTCGCAAGTACTATTTTGTCTGTAACATCTATGTTTTTGTAGTCGGAATAGGTCGCATCATCAATACCATAGCCTACAAAAATAATTTCGTCAGCAGAGATATTTATGCTACTTGAAGCAGCCAAAACAATTTGGTCTTTATAGCTTTCATATGATTTTCCATTTACACTAACTTTTGCTTGTGATACTCTTTGTTTCTCTAATGGAACCTCTTGAAAATAATCTTCACCACCAAGTGGCGAAGGAATGTCCAATGCTTGATACTTTTCCTTTAAATATTCAACAGCCATTTTCTGACCTTTTTCCCCAGTATTTCTACCTTCAAACTCATCTGAAGCATATTTATAAAGCATTGTTTTTAGCTCCTCTGATGTTATGGTTGAAGCGTATTCAGCCGGATCAACGTTTTCTATTTCGTTAACCTGTGAATTAGATTTTTTATTTGATGAGCTGCCACAACCGAGAAAGAGTAGTGTGCTAAATCCAAGAATTAATAGTTTTTTCATTTGTTTTATATTAAATAGTTTTATCAGATTGAATACTTTGTTCAATAAACAAAATAAGGAATTTGATTTAGATGACTTCTACAGTTAAGCGTTCAGCAGAATTTGCCAAATACCAAGCTGTTGCAAAAATTAATTTTGATCGCTTTTCTAAAAGTGGGTAATTAATTTTATCAGCTGTATCTGTTGGTTTTGTATAATCTTCATGCTCACCATTAAAAAAGAATATTACTGGGATTCCTTTTAAGGCAAAATTGTAGTGATCTGATCTGTAATAGTATTGATTAGGATCATTATCATCATTGTATTTATAATCTAAATTGAGATTAGTAAAGTCAGAATTTGCTTTTTGAGCAATAAAATCTAATTCTGTACTCATTTTGTCTGAGCCAATAAGGTAAATATAGTTTTCATCATTTTTGTGTCTAAGGTCAACGCGACCAATCATATCAATATTTAACGTAGCAACGGTATTTTCAATTGGAAATATTGGATTCTCTGTGTAATATCTAGAGCCATGTAATCCAACTTCTTCAGCTGTAACGTGAAGAAATACAACACTGCGTTTTGGTCTAAAACCATCTTTAATTGCTAAACTAAATGCTTCTGCCATTTCAATAACTGCTGCCGTGCCAGAGCCATTATCATCTGCACCATTATATATTTCTCCGTTTTTTACACCTTCGTGATCTGAGTGTGCGGCAATGTAGATATACTCGTCAGGAAATTCAGATCCTTCTATGTAAGCAATTATATTTTGAGATGCATTAAGGTCATTTGGTAGAGCTTCTTTTGGTACAGTTTGATAGTAATCGAGATTTGTAGTAGGAGGTAATATGTTAAGATATTTATATTGATCTCTAATATAATTACAAACGTCATTATGACCTTCTTCCCCTGTCATTCTACCATTGTATTTGTCAGAAGAGACTTCAACTACATGTGTTTTTAAATCGTCTTCAATTATGGTATTGAGGTATTTGGTTACAACCGCTTTATCTTTAAAAGAGATATTGTTTTTAAGATTGTCAATTTTTTCACTATGTCGAATTGTTGCGCAAGAACCAACAAGAATAAGTGCAGAGGCAATGAGTGTTTTCATCCTTTTTTTATACTGTTTTAAAAGGTTGTGCTGCAAAAAAATAGATTAAAATTCCCCTCGAAATCAATAGAAATAACAGCAAGTTATATAGATTAAAATAATTTAGGTAAATGTAAGATAAATAGGTTGAAGTAGTTGTCTGTGTTTAATAGAAATTTTAGCATTAATTCAATCTGTTTTTCTTCGTAATTATATCAGCGTTGTCCACAGCGTCTTCTTCATTATCGTCAGCAGAAATTTCAATTTGTTCTGATTCTAATTCCTCTACTGGAATAATTACATTTTTATAAATCGTTAGACTTAAAGATATGATTACTAATAGAAATATATATTGAATAGGTTTTGTTTTTACTTTCTCTTTTTTAGAAAGGAATAAAACCACGATACCACATGCAAAAGCAATTACAATTGGTGCTGTAGCGAAGTTATAATAACTCGAAGCAGATAAAATGGTTGCTATTATAGCAGAAATAAACCCTAGTACTATTATTACTTTTTTCATGATTATATGTTTTTAATGTTAATGAAACAGTGACAGTAAAACTTATAAGTGATTCTAAAACTGAATAATCTGTAAATTTAATAATTAACTCATCACTTTTTATGCCGAACATCTAAATAGGATCTATTTTCTGACCTATTATTTCTATAAGTTGGCAAAAATTATTTTTTTTTGAAAAAACTATTAAAAATGTTTGCCGAGAACAAAAAGGCTTTTATATTTGCAGCCGCTAAAGGAGAGTTGGCAGAGTGGTCGAATGCGGCAGTCTTGAAAACTGTTGAGGGTCACACCTCCAGGGGTTCGAATCCCTTACTCTCCGCAAAAGAAAACCCATAACGAAAGTTATGGGTTTTTTGCATTATATATAATAGTGATTTTATCGGATCAATTACACGGCTCCCGTAAAGGCAGCTATTAAACCTGTCATAAAAAGCAACAAAATAATTCCTAAGCCTAAAACATATATTTTAATAAGTGTATTCTGATTAGTTTTAATAGGACTAAAGTAATTCTGAAAAAAAGGAATACTAATTGGAATAAAAATTAACAGTAATGTAAAAGGTATTGATTTCACAAAGGTTGCTGCTGCATTATTCTTTTTTACATAAATAGCTCTAGCCGAATAATGACATATTATTGGGTATAAAACCAAGAGTCCTACAAAATTTATAGTTTCACGCGCAGCATACATGATCCACGTATAATCTTGATTAATATTACTTATAAAATTGATAAGAAAATCATAAGAAAGGTTAAAAACTAAATAGAATAAAAATAATCCAAATGCTAAATGAAACCATTTAATTGGTAAACCTAATTTTAATTCCGCTACTGATTTTGCTGCTGCTCTAAGCCATAAAAACCAAAATAAAATAATGAATAAGAACAGAATAAAAATACCATATTCTATAGCAGTAACAATTCTATTATAGATTTCAGAATCAAAAGAATTTAAACGACTGACTAAAGTCAATGAAGTATGTGCAAGCGTAAGAATTAAAGGATAAACTATTAAATACGTAGCTAACTTCTTTGAAGTTAAATTTAAAATGTAATTAGATATGTTTTGCATTAAAATTGAGTACTAAGTTTTTAGTTGGGTTACTTTATAAGATTTATCCTTTTATTTTATTCGCTTCGGCATAAGGTAAAGCAACATCCATTAATTTAGTATATAATTCTAAATATTTTTCTAAATGATGTTTATCTAATTCTGAAATGGCATCATTAACTATAGATTCAGAAGCGTTACAATCTATGAGATTTGCTATATGTAAATACTCTTTTTGATAGATTTCTAAAGTAAATTCGTGTAAATTTAAAGATGCTTCAATCATAGCGTCAGTGCTTGCTGTTTTTTTTAAACCCTGTATTTTATTTATATTTTTTTCAATATTACTAATAACATATGTTTCTATATGAGGTACTAATTTATCTTGAGTAACCCATTCACCGTTTTCATTTTCAATAATTAAGGCATTTTGCTTTATTAACGTTCTAAAATTTTGAAAATCTTTAGATCCGAAGTCACTGAACAAATTAGTATATACGGTGGTGTATTCAAAATAATTCTCAGGAGTTGTACTAAATCCGCAAGATTGAATAATTAGAATTAATACAATTAGGGTAGATATTTTCGTTTTCATGTGATTAAAATTTCCATTTTTATTACTGTACAAAACTATCAGTAGAAGATCTCTTTCAATACCCTGAAAACCGTTAATTTGAATTTGGTTTTCAGTAGTATTTACGTTTAACTTACTAATTAGTAGCTTATCGATTCTTAATAAAGATGAAACTTTAAACCATCATATTATTTTAAATTTAAAATCATTTGTTTTAATTTTAGCCTATAATTATTTAGATAACAGTGTTTTAATGGGTATTGTGGTTTAATGTTGAGTTCAGTTTACAACATTAGAAAACGTAGAAGTTTATGGTCAAATAAAATTTATAAAATGAAAAAAATTATTAGTTTTTTAAGTTTATTCCTAATTGTTGCGTCAAGTTATGCGCAAAGTAAAAAAACAGAAAAGGCGGATAAACTTTTTGAAAGCTATCAATATATAGATGCTATAAATCAGTATCTTAAATTGACACATACCAATGAAGCGAATGCATATGTTTATAAGCAATTGGCAGATAGTTACTATAATGTTTTTAATATTGAAGAGGCATCTAAATGGTATAAAAAAGCAGTAGAAGTTAACCAAGATGCAGAGACTTACTATCGTTATGCGCAAGTTTTGAGATCTTTAGGAGATTATGAAGCAGCTAATAAGCAAATGGATAGTTTTGCCAAATTGATGCCTAATGATCAACGTGCAATTTCACATTTGTCAAATCCAGACTATATACCAATGCTGGCAGATATTTCAAAGGCATTTAATGTAGAAAACATAGCTATTAATGATGAGAATCAAAGTGATTTTGGAGCTGTATTATCTAATGAAAATGTATTGTATTTTGTGAGTTCTAGGCAAGTCGCAAGTAAAAAAGATAATTGGACAAAACAACCATATTTAGATATTTATCAATCGACTAGAAATGCAGATGGAACTATGTCTCAACCAAAACAGATTTCAGAATTAAATACAAGTTATCATGATGGACCTTTAACCATAAGTGCAGACGGGAAAACAATGTATTTTTCGCGAGATGGCCATAGTGAAGGTGCTTATAAAAAAATTAAAAAGAAACGTTTAAAATTAGCACAGCAAGGCTTGTATAAGGCAACGCTTGTAAACGGTAAATGGAGTAATATCATAGCATTACCAATAAATAGTAATGAATATACTGTAACACACCCAAGTTTAAGTAAAGATGGTAAAACTCTATATTTTGCCTCAAATATGGAAGGTGGTTTAGGTGATACAGATATTTGGAAAATTAGTATAGATGGAGATTCTTATGGAAAGCCAGTGAACTTAGGGAAAAGTGTTAATACATCAGGTAAGGAAGGTTTTCCATCAATTACAGATAATGATGTATTATATTTTGCTTCATTAGGGAAACAAGGTTTTGGAGGATTAGATATATTCAAATATGATTTAAATAGTATTGAAGATGCTGTTAATTTAGGTAGTTCTGTAAATACTAATAAAGACGATTTTGCATTTAGTTTAAATTCAAAATTGAAAGTGGGTTATTTTTCTTCTAATCGATCAGGAGCAGATAATATTTATATGGCGATACCTATTTGCCAGTTTGAAACCGTAGCAATAGTAAAAGATGCTGAAAGCTCTAAAATTTTATCAGGAGCAAAGATTGCAATTTTAGATGATCAACATAACCAAATCGCAACGCAAGCGACAGATGCAGCTGGTAAAACTAGCTTCAATGTGAGCTGTGAGAATGCATATTCTATTAATATTACCATGGACGGTTATCAAACCGCATTTTATAGAGTAGAGGAGTCAGAAGGAGAAGATATTGTGATCAAAGCGAATTTAAAACTCATAAATGAAATGATCACTGAAACCGAAGTAAAGCTAAATAATATTTACTTTGAGTTCAATAAAAGTAATATTACGCTTCAAGGTGCTTCAGAATTGAATAAACTGGTTAAGATTATGACAGATTATCCTGATATGAAAATTTTAGTGCGTTCGCATACAGATTCTAAAGGTCAGGCTGAATATAATTTAAAGTTATCAGAGAAAAGAGCACAAGCAACAGTGCAATACTTAATATCCAAAGGTGTTAGTGAAGAAAGATTGTCTGCAAAAGGTATGGGAAGTTTAGAGCCTAAAATAAATTGTAAATCTAATTGTACAGATGAACAAGATGCTGAAAATAGACGTTCGGAATTTTTGATTGTAAAAGAATAGATATCTAAAATTAATGTAAGTTTAATTATTACTAAATCCTTCACCAAGCTGACAACTTAAAATGAATCCATGCGCATTTCCTAATGGCGAATTGTTTGTAGCTAAGTTATAATTATAAATCAATCTAAAATTGTTAAATAAGTATAAGCCTGCAATAAAGTTATATGAATTACTTGTTCTGTAACCAGCTCCAAGTTCAAATTGATTTTTAAAACTTACGGCAACATTAATATCGGCTTGTAATGGAGCACCATTTTCATATTTTAATAATACATTTGGTTTTATCATTAAGTCTTGAAATCTGTTGTTATATATGCGGTAGCCAAGGTAGCCATAATAGGTGTTGGTAATATTTATACTCTTGTCTGCTACTAATGCATCACCAACAACATTAGGAGAAGAAATGCCAACATAAAAGGTGTTGTGATTAAATAAAAAACCAAAACCTATTGTTGGTATAGTTGAGTTTATATTTTGAGCGAAAACCTCATCGTCAATGATACCTAATTCTGTTAGGTTATCTTGGTATTGTTGTAAGCCAACTGAAGCACCAAAAGACAACACTCCAGGATGGTAGTTCTGCCAATACGGACGATTACTGTCAAAATCGAAATAAATTTTGTAGGCATAAGTTGCAAAAAAACGTGTTGACGTTGTTACGCCAATTTCATCTCTAGAGATACCAGCACCAATACCAGCTTTCTTCTCATTTATAGAGCCATGTCCACTGAGAGCAAAACTCTTAGGGCTTCCTTCAAATTGATTGAAATATCCCGAATTACTTATTGAAAACTCGGTATTTGATGTCATGCCAGCATAAGCCGCATTTATAATAAATGGATTGTAATTATACTCCGAAAACAAAGGTGTTTGCTGAGCAAATATGGTATTAAACATTGAACATGCTAATCCAATAATAATTATTAGAGTGGTGGCTTTTTTTCTGAAAATCATTTAATTATCTTTTAATAATTACGTAACCTTTTAAGGTTTTAAAATTATGTTCACCACTAATAGAGAACTGAAAAAAGTAGGTTCCATCAGGAAGATTTCCTGCACCCATTTTCGTTTTTTTATTGGCTACACCTCTAAAAACGTTAGACGTATTATTGTAATCGTCAATTTCAAATACTAAATCTCCCCATCTGTTATAAATAGATACGGTATTGTTAGGATGGTCTTCTATGCCAACAATGTTCCAAAAATCGTTAACACCATCACCATTAGGAGAGAAGCCATACTTAACATCGTTCTTAGGAATTTTGAGTGTTGTAAAACTACTTTCAGTACAGTTTTCGGCTTCACCGTTTATGTTATAAGGAATTATTGTAACGTAATAAGTTGTAATACTTTCCAAATCATCATCAAAACTATATGAGGTAGTTTGCCCTACGTCTAAATAATTTAAAATATCTGTACCACCAACAGTTGTGCCTATGGCGAGTAAATAACCATCAGCATTATAAATGTCTTCCCATGCTAACTGGGATTCTACTGCTACATCTGTTTCACCATCAAAAGGAGCAATGAGGTATGTACATAGTGGTACTTTTACAATGCTAAAGCTTTCTGAGGTACAACCTAGAGCTTCCACAGTGTCATTAACAGGAATGATGGTTACATTTACGACTTCATTATTTTCAAATAGATTTGAAAAATTATAGAATGTTTCAGACGTTTCAAAAGCTGTAACGTTATTACTTAAAGTTCCAGTGATAGTAATTTTATAAGATGTTGCATTAGAAACAGCATTCCAAGTGATTTGATTTAAATCAATGACCACATCAGTTTCTCCATTGATTGGACTCGTAAGGTTTGTACAATTTGGTGTTTCTGGAATAATAATAAAACTTTCAGATGTACAACCAGTAGCTTCAACGGTATCATTCACAGGAATTATAGTAACCGAAACAACTTCCTCATTTACGAACACATTTGTGAAATCATAATACGTATTTGTAGTTTCAAAATTTGTGACATTGTTATTAGTAGTACCAATAATTGTGACCTTGTAACTTGTTGCAATGTCAACAGCATTCCATGTGATTTGGTTTAAATCTACAGCAACTTCAGTTTCGCCATTAATTGGACTTATAAGATTTGTACAACTTGGTGTTTCAGGAATAATAGTAAAACTATCCGACGCACAACCCGAAGCTTCCACAGTACCATCAATAGGAATTATTGTTACGGTAACAACTTCGTTATTTACAAATGGATTAGTAAAATTATAAAAGGTATCAGTCGTTTCAAAATCTGTAATATCATTATTTACAGTTCCAGAGACACTAACTTTATATAGTGTCGCATTGGCAACTGTGTTCCATATTATTTGGTTTAATGTTGTTTCAATATTTGTATCGCCATTTAAAGGACTAGAAAGGTTTGCACAACTTGGTGTATCAGGAATAATAGTAAAACTTTCAGATGTACAACCAGTACCTTCAACGGTGTCATTAACCGGAATAATGGTAACTGTAACAACTTCGTCATTTGTAAACGTATTAGCGAAATTGTAAAAAGTATCAGTAGTAGAAAAATCGGTTATGTTATTATTTGCTGTTCCAGTAATGGTTACGTTATAGGACGTTGCATTTGTAGCAGCATTCCATGTGATTTGATTTAAATCTACAGCAACTTCAGTTTCGCCATTAATAGGACTTGTGAGATTTGTACAACTTGGTGTTTCAGGAATAATAGTAAAACTTTCCGACGCACAACCCGAAGCTTCCACAGCACCATCAATAGGAATTATTGTTACGGTAACAACTTCACTATTTACAAACGGATTACTGAAATTATAAAAGGTATCAGTCGTTTCAAAATCTGTAATATCATTATTTGCAGTTCCAGAAATAGTTACTCTATAAAGTGTTGCATTGGCAACTGAACTCCATGTTATTTGGTTTAATGTTGTTTCAATATTTGTGTCGCCATTTAAAGGACTCGTAAGGTTTGTACAACTTGGCGTGTCAGGAATAATAGTAAAACTTTCAGACGCACAACCAGTAGCTTCAACAGTGTCATTAACAGGAATAATGGTAACTGCAACAACTTCGTCATTTGTAAACGTATTAGCGAAATTGTAAAAAGTATCAGTAGTAGAAAAATCGGTTATGTTATTATTCGCTGTACCAGTAATGGTTACGTTATAGGACGTTGCATTTGTAGCAGCATTCCATGTGATTTGATTTAAATTTACAGCAACTTCAGTTTCGCCATCAATTGGACTTATAAGATTTGTACAACTTGGTGTTTCAGGAATAATAGTAAAACTTTCCGACGCACAACCAGAAGCTTCCACGTTATCATCAATAGGAATTATTGTTACGGTAACAACTTCACTATTTACAAACGGATTACTGAAATTATAAAAAGTGTCAGTCGTTTCAAAATCTGTAATATCATTATTTGCAGTCCCAGAAATAGTCACTCTGTAAAGTGTCGCATTGGCAACTGTATTCCATGTTATTTGGTTTAATGTTGTTTCAATATTTGTATCGCCATTTAAAGGACTAGCAAGATTTGCACAATTTGGTGTATCAGGAATAATAGTAAAGCTTTCAGACGCGCAACCAGTAGCATCAACTGTTCCATTAACAGGGATAATGGTAACCGTCACAACTTCATCGTTTGTAAACGTATTAGCAAAATTGTAAAAAGTATCAGTAGTAGAAAAATCGGTTATGTTATTATTCGCTGTACCAGTAATGGTTACGTTATAGGACGTTGCATTTGTAGCAGTATTCCATGTGATTTGATTTAAATCTACAGCAACACCATTGGCCCCATCTAAAGGGCTAGTTAGGTTTGTACAGTTAGGGGCTTCAGGAATAATCGTAAAACTTTCCGAGATACAACCTGATGCATTTTCAGTAGCATTAAAAGGAATTATGCTAACGGTTACAACTTCTCCATTTACAAAAGCATTAGTAAAATTATAGAAGGTATCAGTCGTTTCAAAATTAGTAATATCATTATTTACGGTTCCTGAAATGGTTACGCTGTAGGATGTCGCATTTGCAGCAGTACTCCACGTAATTTGATTTAAAGTAGTTGCAATATCAGTATTACCATTACTAGGACTCGTAAGATTAGTACATGCAGGTGTTGTAGAAATTGGATCTTCAGTAATAAAAATTTCTTCATTACAACCAGTTGCATCACCAATTGAATTGTAAGGTATGATAGTCACATAATAAGTCCGCGTATTTTGAAGGTCATTCGGTATATCGTAAGTCGTCATATTTCCGACATCAATACTATTGGCTATTTCAATTCCTCCACTTGTAGTACCTATGCTAATTAAATATCCTGTGGCATCTGCTACAGCATTCCAAGAAATATTTGTATCAATGGCAACATCTATACTATTATTAAGTGGATTTATTAAGTTGGTACATAATGGTGCTGTAGGAATAGTTTGTGTCGTAAAATTTTCAGTTACGCAACTACTAGCATCGCCTTCATCATTATAAGGGGTAATTGTTACTTCTATTAGTGTCTCTTCTGGTAGATCCGTTGGGAAATCATAGGTGTTTACATTCCCAACATCTTCATTATTTACAATTACGATGCCTCCAGGATTTGTAACTACAGTTAACCTATAGCCATTAGCATTAATTACAGGAGACCAACTTATGTCTGTTTCAACTTCAACTTCTGTAGCGTCATCTAAAGGTAAAGTAAGATTTGTACACTCAGGAATTGTTGCAGGATTAGAAGAGATTGTAAAACTTTCTTCAGTACATGGTCCTACAGCATCACCAGTATCATTAAATGGAATTATTGTCACAAATACCGTTTCTCCTCCAGTAAAGTTGGTAGGAAATTGATACGTTGTGACATCGCCTAAGACTTCATTAATTACAGTTCCACCTGGTTGAATTGTGATTTCTAAGCGGTAGCCATTAGCAAATAGAACATCTTCCCATGTTAAATTAGTGTTTACAGGTACATCAGTAGCGCCATTTAATGGTAAAATTAACTGGGTACATTCAGGAATAGGGCAATCTAGTATATCTCCAAGAATGTTCCATCCGTAATTGTCTATTATACTTTGTCGTTGTTGTAAAGCATCACAATACAATAAATTATCCGCACCAAGAGTTAATCCTGGTGTTAATGTAAGCTCTGACCAAGCAATTAATGTTGCATCATAATTTTCTCTAGATAATCCTGAGTCATCTAACATATTGGTTGCATTAGTGATATTACTTATATCCCAATCCACTAAATTCTGGTTAAAGGCAGAAGCATCTCTAAACATACTTCTCATGGTAACCGTACCAATATTCCATGCATCCATAGATTGGTTATAAGAAATGGCGTCCCTAAACATGTTTTCCATATTCTCAACACCAGTGACTCGCCAATTGTTAAGCCTTTGATTAAATGCAGTGGCACCATAAAACATATTTTTCATGGTTAATACTTGGCGTACATTCCAGCTATTTATTGCACTATCAAAGGCAATTGCATCTTCAAACATACCTTCCATAGTGGTTACAGAGGCAACATTCCAACTATCCATTGTTTGGTTGTAAGTTGAAGCTTCCATAAACATTTCTTCCATATTGGTTACAAACGAAACATCCCAAGCATCTATTTCTTGATTAAAAGATGCAGCTGCTTTAAACATTTCTTGCATTGTGAGCACTTCTCCAGTATCCCAATTATTTAAAGGTTGGTTAAAGTCAGTTGCTTCCTCAAACATGGACATCATATTGGTAACAGAAGCGACTGTCCAACTATCTATTGGATTGTTAAAAATTATAGCACCTTTAAACATAGCATCTGTAAGCGTAACAGAACTTACATCCCAAGAACTTAAAGGTTGATTAAATGCAATTGCATCTTCAAACATAGAAGACATTGTAGCTACAGCACTAACATCCCAGTTATTTATTGGTTGATTAAATATTGACGCGTCTTCAAACATAGACGTCATGTTTACGACAGAATTTACATCCCATTGATCTAATGGTTCATTAAAAACGGAAGCATTTTGAAACATACTAGAGGTATTAATAACATTAGTTACATTCCAATTATTTATATTTTGGTTGAATGAGGTTGCACTTCTAAACATTGAATACATGTTGGTAACCGATGATACATCCCATGAATCTAATGGTTGGTTAAATGCAGATGCATTATAAAACATACTACTCATGGTAATTACATTGCCAACATCCCAATTATTTAAAGGCTGATTAAACGATGAAGCACCATAAAACATACTGCTCATAGTAATTACATTGCCAACATTCCATCCGTTTATAGGTTGATTAAATACAGTGGCGGATCTGAACATTTCATTCATATCAACGACGTTGCTTACATCCCAATTACTAATTTCTCCATTAAAATCAGAAGCGCTGTAAAACATTTCTTCCATGCTAGTTACACTACTAACATTCCAATTATTTAAAGGTTGATTAAAAACAGCAGCACGCTCAAACATACTGCTCATATCAGTTACATTACTCACGTCCCAACTATTTAATGGTTGATTAAAAGCATCTGTACCTTCAAACATTCTATTCATATCTGTAACACTAGATGTATCCCAATTATCAATATTTTGATTAAATACATCTGTACCAAAAAACATTAAAGACATATTAGTAACATTACTAACATCCCAATTATCTAAAGGTTGGTTATATAAATTTGCAACACCAAACATGGCGTACATATTAGTAACATTACTTACATTCCAAGAATTTATGTTTCCATTAAAGTTGTAGCAAGTAATAAACATTCTACTCATGTCAGTGACATTGGTAAGGTTAGGAATATCAGTGGCATTGTATTCCATATTATCACAACCAGCAAAAGCGCCTTGCATTGATTCCCAAACTTGAGTTCCCCATTGGTCTATTGTTAATAGTTTGTAACCATCACTATAGAATTCTTCATGTCTTGGTGCAGGGAAATCGCCAATAATACTAACCGTGTAAACACCAGGTATTAAATAGGTATGTGTTATATCTCCTGTGACATTGTTATTATATTGTCCGTCGCCCCAATCAATTGAGAAATCATAGGTTATTCCTGATCTTGTTTGTATTTCTAATTGGTTTATAGGTGTTGTAAACGTACCGTCTAGCAGTTGCGTATCGTATGTTAGTTTAAAAGCATCAGGACTGTTAACCCAACTTTCTACGGTTTTAAAATAGATTTCATCGCAATCGGTTGCTGGCCCTTCGTCATTATATGGTGTTACGGTTACAAATACATTATCACCAGGAAGAAATTCGTTGGTAAAAGTGACACTCACAACATTACCAACATCTTCATTATCAAAAATAATTTGAATGATGTTGCCCATATCATCTTCTCTTCGGATACTAATAATATATCCTGTAGCATTTGGAGCAGGATCCCAAATAATGTTTGAGTTGGCAGGTACATTGGTGTCGCCATCAATAGGCGAAATAATTGATGTACATAATACGTACGAGCAGTTAACACTATCTCCTGTAATATTCCAATTGTGAATATCAATTAGATCTTGCCTTTCTTCTAAGCTATCACAGTAGGTAAGTGATGATGCACCTAACGAAACATTACTTTGAACGGTTTGAGCAGCCCATCCGATAAGGGTATTATCATAATTCTCTAAAGTTAAATTTGAATTACTTAACATGTTAGTCATGTTTGTTACGCTAGTAATATTCCAAGTAGCTAAATTTTGATCAAATAGACTTGCACCATTAAATGTGCTAGACATATTTGTTACGTTACTAACATCCCAATTATTTAATGGTTGATTAAATAGAGGTGCATTATTAAACATGCTATTTATGTTTGTAAGAGCACCAGTGTTCCAATTGTTTAATGGTTGATTAAACTGTTCGGCTTGATAGAACATACTCGCCATATTAGTGACTTGAGAAACGTCCCAATTTTCAATAGGTTGATTAAAGGCAGGCGTTAAATAAAACATACCAGACATGGTTACGACGTTAGAAACATTCCAACTAGCAATAGGTTGGTTAAAGTCACATCGTCTAAACATGTAACTCATGTCTGTAACATTAATAGTATTCCATAAATCTAGCGGTTGATTAAAACTTGAACCACCAAAGTTTCCGTCAAACATGGAGTGCATAGTCGTTACATTTCCAACATCCCAATTGTTTATAGGTTGATTAAAAATAGTAGCTCTCTCAAACATGCTAGACATATTTGTAACTTGACTAACATCCCAGTTGTTTAACGGTTGATTAAATGAACCTGCTTCATTAAACATATTTGACATATCCGTAACACTCCCAACATTCCATATCTCAACAGGCTGATTAAAATCATCTGCATCATCAAACATACCAGACATATTAGTAACGTTACTCACATCCCAATTATCTAATGGTTGGTTGAAATTGTTAGCATCCTCAAACATTTCAAACATATCAGAAACATTGGCTACATTCCATGAATTAATAGGCGAATTATAATTTGAAGCGCCACTAAACATGCGTTGCATTGTAGTAACCTGATTTACACTCCAATTATCTATATTTTGGTTAAAATCATAGGCTTCTCTAAACATACTTGCCATATCTGTAACGGATGAGGTGTTCCAGCTATCTAGAGGTTCATTAAAGTTTCTAGCATTAAAAAACATTTCAAACATGTTGTTAACAGCACTCACATTCCAGCTATCTAAAGGTCTATTAAATGTTACTGCACTAGCAAACATGCCAGATAAATTCGTTATTGTTATAGTATTCCAGTTATTAACGATTCCATTGAAGCTGCTACAATTCCTAAACATGTTCTGTAAACTTGTAACTTGGGATAAATCTGGAGAACTGATCGCATCAAAATTTAGATTACTACAACCCCAAAATGCATTTTCCATGCTTTGCCATTGAATATTTCCCCAATCAAGAATCTCCTCAATTTTTAGTCGATCTCCTGTGTTATTAAAATAAATTTGAGGAAAGGTTCCCGATATATTTATAGTATACGTACCTGGTGAGGCATAAGTGTGTGTAATATTGCCAGTGACATTAGTGTCTGTATTACCATCGCCCCAATTTATTGTGTAATCATAGGTGTACACTGGGTTTGTTGGAATCTCAATTTGGTTATCTAACGTAGAATTAGTTTCCGTGTTTGCAGTATTCCAGATGGCACTAAAGTCTTGACTAAAAGTGTTTAAACTAAACGCTAGAACTAGAATTAATATGAGGTTTTTATTCATTTTTATTGAAATCTTGTTTCTAAATAAAATCGGGTTTTTCGACTTTTCTAAAACTTAGCAATATCGACAAACATACAAAAAAATACGATAAACGGTCAATGTTCTTAAGGTTTTACTTGTATTAAACCTTAAATGTAAAATGTCTATTATCATTTCTTTCCATTAATAGTCTTTCTCAATATGAAAAAACGTATTGTACGATATATATGCAACATATGTACTCATAGGTTTTACGTTACAAATCTAAATTGGAATATGTTTATGTAATACCCTGAAAACCGTTAAATTTTAAATTTATGAACTAAAGTAATCTAAGTTAATAATTGAGGTCGTTTGTGAAATTCGGCAATTGATAATTCCTTATTTTTGTTAAAAAGAATAGAATGTCTGTCATAGAAAAATTAAAATGGCGCTACGCGACAAAAAAGTTTGACTCTAAAAAGAAACTTTCTAAAGAGCAACTAAAAACTTTAAAAGAAGCCTTTAATCTAACGGCTTTGTCCTATGGATTACAAACACTAAAAATGGTGGTTGTTCAAGATGCTAAACTAAAAGAGAAATTAGTTGATGTATCTTATGGTCAGCGTCAAGTCGTAGATGCATCACATGTATTGGTTTTATGTATACAGACTAAGATTGATGAAAATGATGTAGATGCTCATTTTGAAACTATTAAATCTATAAGAAATACACCAGATTCTATTCTAGATCCTTTTAAAGCTCAGTTGCAGACAACTCTAAAATCTATGCCTTTAGAAAAAAAGATAGGTTGGGCTACAAGGCAAGCCTACATTGCATTAGGTAACCTAATGACGGTTTGTGCAATTGAAGGCATTGATAGTTGCCCAATGGAAGGTTTTTTACCTGCAGAGGTAGACAAATTACTTAAGTTAGATACCTACGGACTTAATTCTGTGTTAATGCTTCCTGTAGGTTATAGAGCAGGCGATGATATGTTTGCTGGTTTAAAAAAAGTGAGAAAACAGGTGTCAGAAACTATAATAGATTTGTAGTCAGTTTCTTATTTTAAAACCTTCAAAATATTATATTTGTTTGTACAATTTTCAATTTATAAAACCAATTTAATATATGCCAGGATTTGAATTATTCAGTGATTTAGAACGAAAAGAAGTTAACGATGTTTTAGACAATGGTGTTTTAATGCGCTATGGTTTTGATGGCATGCGTAAAGGTCATTGGAAAGCAAAAGAGCTTGAAGCAGAATTAGCCACAACCTTTAATTCAAATCACGTTCAGTTAGTGTCTAGCGGAACTGCAGCTGTTTCGGTGGCATTGGCTTCGGCAGGCGTAGGTGCAGGTGATGAGGTTATAATGCCAACATTTACGTTTGTAGCTAGTTTTGAAGCCATAATGATGTTAGGTGCAATTCCGGTTTTAGTAGATATTGATGATACACTAACCTTAGATCCTAAAGCTGTTGAAGCGGCTATTACGCCAAAGACTAAGGCTGTGATGATTGTGCAGATGTGCGGTTCTATGGGTAATATGGACGCCTTGAGTAAAATTTGTAATGACCACAATCTAGTTTTTGTTGAAGATGCATGCCAAGCCATAGGAGGCTCTTATAAAGGAAAACCATTAGGTAGTATCGCAGATTTAGGCTGTTTTTCTTTCGATTTTGTAAAAACTATAACATGTGGAGAAGGTGGAGCAGTAGTTACTAATAATAAAGACTATTACATTAATGCAGACCATTTTAGTGATCATGGTCATGACCATGTTGGTAATGATAGAGGTGCAGAAACGCATCCCTTTTTAGGTTACAATTTTAGAATTTCAGAGTTACATGCAGCTGTAGGATTAGCACAAGTAAGGCGACTACCAGATTTTATAGCCATACAGAAAAGGAATTTTACAATCATAAAAAATGAATTAGCTAGAGTACCTGGCGTAACATTTAGAACTGTGCCAGTTGGTGGAGAAGAGAGTTATGCTTTTTTAAATTTCTTTATGCCAGATTTAGATGGTGCTCAAAAAGTAATTGAAGCATTTAAAATAAATGGTATTGATGTCTGTTGGAATTATTATCAAAACAATTGGCATTACATTAGAAAATGGAACCATTTAAAGGATTTAAAATCTTTATATCCTATTTCTTCCGAAGTTAAAAAAGGATTAGAGTATCTTCAAACTAAATCTTTTGACCAATCGGATCACTATATCTCTCGTAATATTTCTTGTTTAATTAAATTATCATGGACAGAAGACGAGGTAAAATTAAGAGCTGAGAAAATGGCTCAACTTATTAAAGCTATTAATTAATTTATTATAATTTCTATTTATGTATAAAACACTGTTATTTTTTTCTGTAGTCATCTTATGTTCCATTAATTGTTTTTCACAAAACAAAAATCAAGCAAAGTTTTGGGACCACTTATTATCCAATAATAGAGTAGAAGCTGGTAAGATTATTGATAAAAATAAAAGTTCAGATTTAGATTGGTTGTTACTGAATGAGATTTACAGAAATGAGTCTGGTAAAATAACACGTAATGACGATTTTTTAAACACATTTCTACAAAAAGAAGATTTTGAATATTATTTATTTGCGTTTTGGAATAGAACATTTCTTTTTGATGATTATTTAGAAGATGGTTTCAATAAAAACACTTTTGAAACTTTAGATGCTGTAATGTCTTTAGAACTAAATAGTATGGATCTAAAAGATGCTATTCTTTATTTAGATGCTATTAGAAATAGACATAATAATAACTGGGATGCTTATAATAATCTAAACTCCAAAATGAATGCTATAAAAGATTGGCAGTATTGCGGAAGTTTTGAAAACATGAATAAAAGTGGTTTAGATAAATTTTACGCACCCGAAACAACACCTAGTAATAATACCGATTTTGACGCTAAAAGTAACGGGATTATTCAATGGTATAATGGAACAAATCCTATTGAGGCTTATCAGAATTTTTCAAATCATAATGAATATGGTTCCAACGTTAATTATGCACAAACTTTTATTAATTCTTCAATAGATCAAAGAGTTATTTTGCGTGTAGGTTGTGGTTCTGCATTTAAACTTTTTTTAAATGATGTTGAAATTTATAAGTATGACAAAGATGTTTCTACAGATTTAAATGGTTACGAGGTATTGGTAAACCTGCCTAAAGGTAATAATAGATTATTATTTAAATCAGCTGAAAGCAATTCTAATCCTTATTTTATGATAGCGATTTTTGATGAAAATAAAAAACCATTAACGTCTATTTCCTTTTCAAACAAACCAACGAGTTATAATAAGTCAGCATTATTAGATTTGAATCCTGTTGAAAAGAAAAATGATTTTGAGAGTTATTTTGAAGCAAAAATAAAATCTCAACCAGATAACTTTTTATACACCTATGCGCTTTATTATACATTTTTAAGAAATTCGAAATATAATGAAGCAAGAGATATATTAATGCCTCATTATGAAAAATATCCTAAGAGCTCATTGCTAAGAAGCGCATTAATGACAACTTATAATTTAGAAAAAGATTATACGTCATCAGATGAGTTAGATGAAAACATAGAGCGCGATGATCCTGAATATTACTTGCCTATAATAAATAAGGTAACAGAATACGATGAGCTTTCTAGACTTACCATGACTGAATTTGAAGATTACATAGAAAAACTAAAGAATGCTTTTGATTCAGAAATTATTAATGGTGCAGCCGATTTTCTCTACTACGCACGAAAAGAGGATTTATCTGGAATTAAAACCACACTGGAGCGATTAAATTCATTAGCGGAAAAAAACGAGAACACAAACTTTAAACTTAGATATGCTCCGTTATTTGATCAATTGTTTCAAGATCAAGATAGAACTATTGCAGCCTTAGAAAGTATTTCTAAAGAGAATTTTAGCTTAAGTGCAGAAAATAAGCTTATCAATTATTACGATAAGAAAAACGAGAAGGATAAAGTTTTAGATTTAATTGACAAGCATTATAAGGAAATGAGAATGGATAATTCTTATTTAAAGCGCATGGTTAATCGTTATGTAGAATATCAAATGTTTGATAAGGCATTGCCGTATACAGAAGAAATGCTTCAAAATTATCCCTACAGTTTTACAACAATGGAGCTAAGAGGCGATATTTTAAAACAACTTGGTAAATCAGATGAGGCTTTAGAATATTACGAGAAGGCACTTAAGCATAATAGTGGCGATTCTGGACTCAGAAAAAAGATTAATGATATATCAAAAAAATCTAACCTTATAAATGAATTGGTCTTAGAAGACGCTTATGATTATATTACAGAAAACAGAAATAAAATAACTACAAATAATTATGGGTTTAATATTTTATTAGATGAAAGTAATATAGAAGTGTTTGAAGAAGGCGGATTTAAATATAGGTATGTATATGTCTATGAAGTAACATCTAATAGTGGAATAGACACCTTTAAGGAATACAATTTGGGCCTTAGTGGTTCTTATAAATTTTTAAAGTCAGAGTTAGTTAAACCAGATGGTAATATTGTACCTGCAGACCGAAGAGGCTCTAATTTGGTATTTAATGATATAAGTATTGGTGATGTTGTCTATATAGATTATGAAGGATTGGCAACTACTACAGGACGCTTCTACAAAGACATTTCAGATAAAATACAATTTGATTCTTTTCATCCAATGGTTTTAACTTCAATAGATATTTTGATACCAAAAACCAGTCATCTCAATTATAAATATATTAATGGAGACTTAGAGCCTAAAATTTCTAATAAAAATGGATATAAGCTTTATCAGTGGGAATTAAAAGGTGCAAAAACTATGGATTTTGCCGAAGATTACATGCCAAATTCAGTAGATGAATTAGGCTATCTACATTATAATACAATTGATAGTTGGAACGAAATTGCAGAATGGTATTCAGATTTAGTAAGAACAAGAATAGAGGTTAACTCTAAAGTAGAAAGTGAATTTAAATTACTTTTTCCTAATGGTTTTAAAAACCTAAGTGAAAATGAGCGAGCTAAAATTATCTACGATTATATTACCTCTAACTTTAATTATAGCTATGTGAGTTTTAAGCAAAGCGGATTTATTCCTCAAAAGCCTTCCAAAACTATAAATACAAGCTTAGGCGATTGTAAAGATTTCTCAACTTTGTTCGTTACACTAGCTAAAATGGCAGAATTAGAATCCAATCTAGTATTGGTATTAACTTCAGATTATGGAAGAAACAATTTGGTTTTACCAAGTACAGATTTTAATCATTGTATAGTAAAAGTAATGATAGATGGTAAAGAGCAATTTTTAGAATTGACAAATAAGTATTTGCCATATAAATCGTTACCAACAAGTTTGAGAGGAGCTACAGCCTTAGAAATACCTTTTAGTACTGCCAAGAGTGATAAAACTTATGATTTAATCCACTTAGATAATGTTAATAGAATAAAATCAGCAATTAATAATAAGGTTACTATTAATTTATCTCAACAAAACATGAATTTGCAAATAGCTACTGAAGTTATAGGTCATAATACGCCTTATTATAATGAAGTGTTTAGTGAACCTAACCAAGATATTATTAAGAAATCCATTTCAGAAGATTTTGAATCTAAACTAAGTGATGATTTTACATTGAACACAGTTTCAGATTATAAAAAACAAAATGACACAGCTTCACTTACTTTTAAATCTGATTTAACTCTAAATAAAAAGTTGAGTAGTATAGGATCTATTAAAATTCTACAGTTGCCGATACTTACGCATCCATATGAGAATTCTATTATTCAATTAGAAGAACGAAATTATCCAATTGATTATATTCAATACGAAAGTGTGGATTCTTACTCAACTCAATATAATATAGAGATTGAAGAAGGTCAAACTTTTGTTGAAATTCCAGAAAGTAAAAACTTTAACTTTAAGAATCATAAGTATTCTATTACCTATGAAAACCCTAGGCCTAATCAACTGAATGTAACTATTGAAGCCGTTACACCATATGATAATGTCTCGCCTGAAGATTACCCAACCTATAAAATATATGTTAAGAATATTTTAGAAACCGAATTAGAATATATTGGGTTTAAATAAACAATCTTGGATTAGATATTACAAATTTAGTTTGAAAGAAAGGCCACTTATAAAGTGGTTTTTTTTTTGCAATTCATTTTTTTTAAAATTTACTTGTTTGTATTCAAATACAATTGAGAACTAATCAAAAACATTAAGTTGCTGTATTAACTTCAGCGTATAAAGAATCTCTCAAAAATTACAGTTAAAGCAGGTGTAACACTTGTAAATACTACAATGTTACATATCTCATAGCATTTGTTACATGTCTTACAGTGATATAATAATGTGTTCTGTAATTTTACATCAGTATTAAATTCCCCCTTTATACTAACTATAAATTGTGCCATTTAAATAACACAATTAAGATGAAAAAGATTGTAGGTCGTTAAAAAAAACGCCTTCAATAAAAATCATCTATGGATGTTAATTCTTTGAATAATGCCATCTAATAATTATAAGCTGTGCTTAAAACATTAGACTATTTATTTCACAATATAGTAAAGTATAAATCACATTAAAAATTACCAATTTAAAAATGACAACCATGAAAAAATTAGCTATCGTTATCGGTTTTTGTTTATTAACAGTAATTTCTTATGCACAAGTTGGGATAGGAAATACAAATCCAGATACATCATCTGCATTAGACATTACATCTACAGATGGTGGTTTGTTAATACCAAGAGTAAGTTTAGTAAATGTTACAAATAATACAACACCAATTACAGCACCTGCAACAAGTTTATTGGTATGGAACACAAATGCATCAGTAATTGGAGGCAGTGGAGAAGGTTATTATTATTGGAACGGAACAACTTGGACACCATTTATAGGTAGTGCTAACACGCTAGACCAAGCTTATGATCAAGGAGGTCCAGGTGCAGGTAGAGTTATAAACGCAAATGCTGGTGACTTAGAAGTTAACTCAGGTAGAGTAGAGTTTACTTATACTGCTGATGCTAATGGAACTATAGGCTCTGGTGTTTTAGAAATAGGTAATTCATTACGTTTAGACGGTAATGAAATTATTACCAATAATGATACATTAATGTATTTGCAGAATGGTAATAACGGCGATTTAAGTGTAGATACTAGTACGCTGTTTGTAGATGCTAGTACTAATAGAATAGGAGTTAATACAACAATACCCAATGCAACTTTAGACCTTAGAGGATCGGCTATTTTTAATGAAACGGGAGGAAACAATGATTTTAGAATTGAATCAGATGCTAACCCTATGGCATTTGGAGTTGACGCTGGAGAAAATGTGATGTTTGCAGGCACAAATATTCTAAGTCTAACTAACAATGGAGCATCTGTTAATGGTATAAATTTAGAATATGTGGCATCATTTTATCGATCTGCCCACACCAATGGGACAGCAATACAAATAGGGTCTACTGAATATATTACAGATTTTGGAAATTTAATGATTGGGCCTTATGGCTCTTGGGTTTCTCCTATAGATAATACATATGATTTAGGTACATCAACATTTAGATGGGATGACGTTTATGCCACTTCAGGTGTTGTAAACACTAGTGATATTCGTTTAAAAAAGAATATCAAGAGTCTAAGTTATGGCTTAAATGAAATTATGAAACTCGAACCTATTAGTTATCAATGGAAAAATTCCAACAATCCTTCCGAAGTGAAACTTGGGTTTTCTGCACAACAGTTATTAAAAATTTTACCAGAAGTAGTGAAAACTCAGGATTTCGTATATCCAGATGAAAATGAACCTGGTGTTTTACAAAAAAATGAAAACTTAGGGGTTTATTATAGTGATATAATTCCAGTTCTTACCAAAGCAATTCAAGAGCAAAATCAACTAATTGAAGCGCAGAATAAAAAATTAGAAAAAATAGATCGTTTAGAAAATGAAATAAATGAATTGAAAACTCTACTTAAAAAAGCGAAATAGAAAATAATGACATGATAAGCTCAATAGTTTGAGACGTTCTCATATTTAAGAGAACACATAGAAAGTCGCTGTAGGGAGCGGCTTTCTTTTTTTATTTACATTGAGAAATAGAATCTAATTATAACTGTAAACTTAAACAAGTGCTTCAAGTATAATATTTAGAAGTAATAATTAGGAAGAGCTATTTATCTCTTAATATTCAGCATATTCTACAATCTCTAAACCATAACCAATCATACCTACACGTTTAGTTTGGAGACTATTTGATAGCAGTTTAAGTTTGCTAATTTTAAGGTCGTGTAGTATTTGTGCTCCAATTCCAAAATCTTTAGAATCCATAGCTAAACTTGGAGCTTTTATTAATTGACCGTCAATTTGATTTTCTTTTAATAATGAAAGACGGTTTAATAAATTCATAGATTGTGCTTGCTGATTGATAAAAATAATAGCGCCTTTTCCTTCCGTATTAATAACATTGAACATGTCATCTAATTTTTTATCAGCATTATTAGTTAAGGTTCCTAGGATATCATTATTCACTAATGTAGAATTGACACGTGTTAGGATGGCTTCATCAGATTTCCAGTTTCCTTTGGTTAGTGCAATATGCACCTGATTATTTGTAGTTTGCAGATAAGCTCTAAGTCTAAATTTACCAAAGCGCGTTTCAATATCAAAATCTTCTTTCTTCTCTATTAAAGAGTCGTATTCCATACGATAGGCTACTAAATCTTCTATAGAAACTATTTTAAGATCAAATTTCTCTGCAACCTTTAATAGTTGTGGTAAACGAGCCATCGTCCCATCTTCATTCATTATCTCAACGATAACACCTGCTGGTTCAAAACCAGCTAATCTTGCAAAATCTATAGCAGCCTCAGTATGTCCTGTTCTTCTCAAAACTCCACCTTCTTTTGCTACCAAAGGAAAAATATGTCCTGGTCTTGCCAGCTCAAAAGGTTTAGTGTCTTTTTGTACTAAAGCTTGTATAGTTTTTGCTCTATCACTAGCAGAAATACCTGTACTAACACCATTCCCTCTTAAATCAACGGACACTGTAAAAGCGGTTTCCATTGGGTCAGTGTTATTTCTTACCATCATGTTCAGTTCTAATTCTTCACATTTATGCTCTGTAAGTGGTGCACAGATTAAACCACGACCATGAGTTGCCATGAAATTAATCATCTCTGGTGTTACTTTTTCTGCTGCAGCCAAAAAATCCCCTTCGTTTTCACGGTTTTCATCGTCAACAACAATGATCACTTTACCTTGCCTAATATCCTCAATAGCTTCTTCTATTGTATTAAGTTTTGTTTTAGTATTCACTGAATTAGATATCATAGTCATTGAGTTTATAAAAAGCAAAGGTAAGGTTATTTTATATTTTGAAGACAACTCGTGTAAAAGTCTTGCGAAACCTTGTTCCTTAATACGAGATATTTTAAAGGGTAAATAGGTAAAGTAATAATATGAATAAATGGATTTATTCGTTTGCCTTCTAAATCAAGTGTTTTATAAAATTTTGAATATATATAGGCATCTACAACTACATATATTGCAAAAAACAAACCTGCAATTATACTTAACGCTTTAGCGGTTTCAGCAAGATCTGGAAGTTTGTTATTTTTAAAAACGAAAAATAAAACTAATAGAATAATACCTAAGAAAAAACTAATAATACTAGTTTTAGAATAGTCTTTATAGTCTTTCAATAAAACCCGTGCATCAATAAGTTTGTTTGGAATTTCTAAGCCTTCGGATTTTAAACCTTCTAACGAAATATTTCTATCTAATATACTGTGAAGCGCAATTTCTTTAGGTTTTTTATCTAAATCGAATTCATTCTGATTTTTAATGATACCAATTAACTCATTTAATGAATACTTTTTATAAAAATTATAAGTTTTTGTATCTGTTTCAGAAAGTTGAACTTTGTTTTTTGAAGAAAACAAATTTTTTAATGGAACAGTAATGGCATCAAACTGAAAAACCCCCTTGTCATTGGTAGCTCTTGTTGTTAAATAGATACTTAATGGGAGCATAACAGCTGTAGATAACCAAGCGCCAATTATTGGACTAAAACTTCCTTTTTCTGCACTGTTTTTTGCAAAAATCCCAAAGAAATGGTAGGTTAAGAAAAGTACGATGGCCACAACCATTGGTAATCCTATACCTCCTTTTCTTATTAAAGCTCCAAGTGGTGCACCAACAAAAAATAAGATAACACATGCAAAAGCTAACACAAACTTGTCATGCATAACGATAATATGCTTGTTTAATCTTATCTGCTTATTTTGAAATGATTTTTTATTTGATTCTATAATCTGCTTTGTGCTATTAGCCGAGTTTTTTGCCAGATTTAATATTTGAACCTTTTGGTTTGTATTAAAAAGGTCTAAAATATTTTTTCCTGTATACAAGGTATCAACTTTAACGGTATCAATATTCATATTTAAAGAAGAGTAGGTGCTTCTATTGTATAAGGTATTTGACAAGGCAGAATAATCATTTTGTCTTTGTGTTTTTAAACTATCAATGGTATAGTTTAATTGAGAAACATCTAACATGTTATACCTGTCACTTTGGCTTTTCTCATCAAGGTCATCAGGATTTAAATTTTCTAAATCAACATTAAAAATATAATTGTCAAAATAACTTTTTACGTGTGGCTGATCTGTTGTATTAGAGCGATTATTATTTAATACTTCTTCGTAATAATTTCCGTTAATTAATTCGAGCTGTAAAATATTGGAGTCAGGACTACTTTTTAATTCGCCTTTTTCGGCGATAATAACGATAAAATTGCCAGATTTACGCTTGTTACTTTTTTTATGAATAAGTACGCCATCTAAAAACTGACCTCTATCGCCAGATTTCTTATCTACTTTAATATTTATATTTCCTATTTCGTTGAATTGACCTTCTGCAATTGCCAAAGCGGGTTTAACTTTAGCAATATTTTTTCTTAAATTATAGAAATTGTATTCGCCCCAAGGAATCACATTATTGGCGAAAAAGAAAGAGGCTATACCTAAGCCTACAATAAAGACACTTAAGCTACGCATAGCACGTTGCAGTGAAATTCCTGTGGATTTCATAGCAGCAAATTCATAGTTTTCTGCAAAATTTCCAAAAACCATTATTGAAGACAATAATACAGTTAGCGGAACTACCAAAGGAATTAATTTTGGCATGTAATACAGAATGAATTTTACAGTCACAATAACATCTAAATCCTTACCAGCTAGCTCAGCAATATATAGCCAAACTCCTTGCAAAATAAAGATAAACATGAATATAATAAAGACGCTTAAAAACGTCCTTAAGAATGTGATAAGTATGTACCTATCGAGTATTTTCACACAGTTATAATTTTGCCTTAATCTAATTTGTTGATGTAGTAATCCTTGTATTTACTTTCGTCAAATGTAAATAAGGTTTTTGAAATAGGTTGGTCGGTTTTAAAAGAATTAACAGTTAATGTTGTTTTAGTACCGTTTTTACCAACTTCAATTAAGTTATAAATGTGTTTTGTAGTCGCATCAATACCTAATAATACATGTTTGATTTCAGAATTTGTATCGATAGGACTTAGTTTTACATATTGAATTTTTCTACCTTTTACCGTCTGAACAATATCCATTTTAAAGATATAACCATCTTCATAAAATGATAACATTTTACTTGGTGTAATTGTACTTTCATCTTCTGTATTATCTGAGGATATTGTTACTTCTTCGTCTTCAGGACTAATAGTATACATCGTTTTTCCATCGTAAATACGCGTAATTCCTAATATATTTAATTTAAACTTTTCGCCTTCCATTACAACATCTCCACGCGTTTCTTGGCTAATGCTTTCACTTACATTATTTAATTCGTATTTAAAATCTAAGCTTATGTTTTTATAAGCTTTTATCTTAGTGCTAACTTCGTTGAGTAATGCTTCTGCTTTGGCATCACTTTGTGCAAATCCTATAAATCCTAATGCTAAAAATGCAATTACAAATAATTTTTTACTCATAGCGCTTATTTTATTTTTATTGTTGTCGTGAATCTTTGATTTCATTTATTTTATAATATTTAATCTTATTGATTTTTTTCGTTTTCTAATAATTGATCTAAAGCTAATAAATCTGGCACTAATACTTGCCTTGCTTTACTGCCTTCAAAATTACCTACAATTCCAGCGGCTTCTAATTGATCTATAATTCTACCGGCTCTATTGTATCCTAATTTTAGTTTTCGCTGTAATAAAGATGCAGAACCTTGCTGTGCTGTCACTATCAATTCTGCCGCATCTCTAAACAATTTGTCTCTGTCTGATATATCTATATCAAGATTTGTGCCACCTTCTTCACCAACATATTCTGGTAATAAATGTGCATCAGGATATGCTTTTTGACCGCCAATAAATTCTGTTATTTTTTCAACTTCTGGCGTATCTACAAAAGCACATTGTATACGTATAAGTTCATTGCCCTGTGTATACAACATGTCTCCCCGACCAATTAATTGATCTGCGCCAGAGCCATCTAAAATGGTACGTGAATCTATTTTACTTGTTACCCTAAAAGCAATACGTGCTGGGAAATTGGCTTTTATAATACCAGTAATTACATTAACAGATGGTCGTTGTGTTGCAACAATTAAATGTATACCAATAGCTCTTGCTAGTTGCGCCAAACGAGCGATAGGTGTTTCTACTTCTTTACCAGCTGTCATAATTAAATCCGCAAACTCATCTACAACTAATACAATGTATGGTAAAAATGCATGACCATCATTTGGATTTAATTTTCTAGCTTTAAATTTGGCATTATACTCAGCAATATTTCTACAAAATGCATTTTTAAGCATTTCGTAACGGTTATCCATTTCAATACATAATGAATTCAATGTATTAATAACCTTTGTATTATCAGTAATAATAGCATCTTCACTATCTGGTAGTTTAGCTAAATAGTGACGTTCAATTTTATTAAACAGCGTTAATTCCACCTTTTTGGGATCAACCAATACAAACTTTACTTCCGCAGGATGCTTTTTATAAAGTAATGACGTTAGTACAGCGTTTAAACCTACAGATTTACCTTGTCCTGTAGCACCAGCCATTAGCATGTGTGGCATTTTTGCTAAGTCTACAACAAAGGTTTCGTTACTAATGGTTTTACCAAATGCAATTGGAAGTTCCATTGTAGATTTTTGAAATTTCTGTGATGCTATTACAGAACGCATTGAAACAATAGTCGCATTTTTATTTGGTACTTCAATACCAATAGTTCCTTTACCAGGAATAGGAGCAATGATTCTAATACCCAATGCAGCAAGAGAAAGAGCGATATCGTCTTCTAAATTTTTAATTTTTGAAATTCTGATACCAGCTTCTGGTACTATTTCATAAAGTGTAACTGTTGGTCCAATAGTCGCTTTAATACTACTAATACCAATTTTATAATTGTTTAGGGTTTCTACAATTCTATTTTTATTCTCTTCAAGTTCTTCTTGATCTATAGAAATCCCTTCGTTATCATATTTTTTTAATAAATCTAAAGTCGGAAATTGATACTTACTCAACTCTAAAGTAGGATCAAACTGCCCAAAGTCTTCAACTAATTTATCTGCTAAATTATCATCTTCAGATTTTTCTTCTTCTACGGTTTCAACTTCAACTTTTAATTCTGGCACTTCAACGGATTCTTCAACAGGTTTGGCCGTCACTTCCATTTTAAGCTCTTCAGTCTTGACTTCAGTTTTTGGCTCTGCCTTTACAGTTGGCTTAGAATGGTTGCTTATAGTTGGCTTTGGATCTTCTAAAGGAATCTCAAACGCAGATTTAATTGCTTCAGCTTCTTCCGTTAGGTTATTATCAAAAATTACAGTTGGTTTTTTATCATTTTCTTCAGATTGTAAATCATCTTTAATAGCTGATTTAGCACTCTTAAAAGTGTTTACAATACTCTCACCAGTAACTTTAAATCTAATGGCTAAATAAGTGATAAAACCAAATAATAAAAGAAGGATGGTACCGATTTTACCGATATAATCTTGAAAAAATTGATTCATTTCAAAACCTATGGTGCCACCAAGTAAATCATATTTGTGTGAAAAGAAGCCTAATAATATAGATAACCATATTACTATTAGTGTTCCCCAAATCCAATGTTTTCGGAGTTTTGTTTTGTTTAAATTAAGAGTGACATAAACTCCAGAAAGAAATATTAAACCAGAAAATATAAAGGATGGTATACCAAACCCTTTTGTAATAAAAAATTCACTTACCCAAGCGCCTAATTGACTTGCCCAATTTTTGTACTCTGTTGACCGCTCAGGAAAACTATGTAAAACACTTTGATCTTCTTTACCGGTAAACACAAACGATAAAAAAGATATAAAAAGTAGAAGTCCTAAAATTATAAGTAAACTACCAAAAACTAGTTTATGCTGACTGCTTAGCTTAAAGGAGGGCTTTTTTATAGACGCCTTTGCTTTGCTTGTCGTTTTTGCTTTTGAAGTTGTTTTCTTTTTTGTTGTTTTTTTTGCCATTCTTAGCCGAATTCATTTCGGTATATATTTTCTCTTTATCAGAAATATTTATTTGTACGCTTTTGCTTTTTTAGAAATACCATTTACATAGTCTTCTATAATATTTAGTTCATTAGCTAATAGTGCTCCATCAAATCCGTTTACATCTTTTGCCGTAATATTAACATTATAAAAATTTAAATACTCACTTGCTAAAGGTAAATAAGACCAATGCCATTTTTCGAGATTATAACCGGTTCTTCCGTTTATTTTCTCGGTATATACTTGGTAAAAGCCAAAATCATTTGCATTTGCATTGAGCCAATCGTAAATGACTTTTCCTTTTCCGCTGCTAAAATACGAATTACTTAAACTATTTAAGTCTAAATCTGTTCCCCAATGATGACGAGACGAGGTTGGCATAGAACTATATTCTAATATTTTCGTTGCACGTTCTGTAGGTTTAAGACTATTATACTTTTGCCATTTACGTTCCCAAATGGCCTTCTGCTCATTAAAATTTCGGGTGCCTGAAATAATTTTTAATGAAACACCATCTTTAACTGCAGCATCGTACATTTTTATAAAAGCATTATATACTTCTGCATCTAAGTACAATACTTTAGAGGAATGCATGGATTTTACCTTAGTAAATCTTAAATCTTCTCGATAATTAAATTTACCTAAAGCGAATGCTTTTGCTGTAAGATAATCGTTAGCATTTTTAATTTCAAGTTGACCTAAACGACCATTAATTTTAAGAACATGATGAACTGATTTTATTTGCTTTTCACAACTAAAAACAAATAATGAAAGCAGAAAAATTAGTAACGATTGCTTCATTTTATTTTTTAAAAAAGATTGCAAAATCAGAATTTAACAAAAATACAAATTAGTAACGTTTATTCTTCTCGTTTTGGTATAGAATGAAGAGATAAGTTAGTTTTTATCGTATTCGTTTATAACGTTCTTTTGATTTAGGATCTATGATAAACTCGGTTAGTTTAATCTTAGGGTTTTTAAGTTTTGAAATGAGAAGTTGAAAGTCATGATCTATGGTTCTTGTACTGCTTTTGAAATTATGTGGAGAACAAATAAATAAAGGCTGTTTGGATACTTCCAGTCCTTCAAAGTTTGAATTGAAAATCCATAATGTATGAATCTTAGGATGATTTTTATTTCCTATTAAATTTTCAGAATATAAAATATACTTTCCTAATGCTTTAAATGTTTTATTCTTTGTGAAAATTAAAACCCAATCGGTATTTTCTTCGACTATAAGAGAATTAAATTTTAGTGACGAAATTATTTTCCAATAATAAGTTTCACTACCACTAATAAATTTGTTTGCTGGTTCAACTTCATTTTTGTCAATCCATTGCCAAACTTGTTCCATTGGTTCAGGGTTTCCTCTTTTATTTAGGTATAGTACTCTGTCTATTAAATTGAATGACATTTAATAAATTTATACAAACTTTGGGAGATAAATAATGCCAGCTAAAATAACTGCAATAATTGCAGCGATAAAAACAGCACCTGCGGCTACATCTTTTATTAAGCCTATTTTCTTATGGTATTCTGGGTGAATAAAATCTGCAATATATTCAATAGCAGTGTTCATACCTTCCAAACTCATTACAATACCAATCATTATAACTTGAGCCATCCATTCGCTTTTAGAAATATCAAAAAAGAAGCCAGCAAAGGTCATTACAATTGCTATAAATAATTGCACCTTAATGCTGGCTTCCGTTCTAATAAGAATTAGCATGCCTTTAAAAGCAAAACCAACGCTTTTTATTCTATTTACTAAAAAGGATTCCTTTTTTTGCATTCCCTTATTAGCTTAAACTTTCTAATGCAGTTTCGTAATTTGGTTCATCTACAATTTCTTCTACTTGTTCTGTGTGAAGTACTGTTCCGTCTTTATCAAGTACCACGATACATCTAGAATGTAATGTTTCAAGAGGACCTGTTTTAAACGTTAAGCCATAATCGTTTCCAAAACTACCTGTTTTAAAGTCAGATAAACTCTCTACATTTTCTAAACCTTCTGCGCCGCAAAAACGAGCGAGTGCAAATGGTAAATCTTTAGAGATACATAACACTTTTGTATTTTCAAGTTCGCTTGCTTTTTCATTAAATGTTCTTACAGATTGTGCACACGTGCCAGTGTCAACGCTAGGGAAAATATTTAAGACTAAACGACTACCTTCATAATCATTTAAAGTTTTAGTGGATAAGTCTGTTGCCGTAAGTTTAAAATCTGGAGATTTACTACCAGTTGTTGGTAAACTACCTATTGTTTCAATAGGATTTCCTTTTAACGTTATTTTTGCCATAATTTTTAGTTTTATTGAATGTTAAAAATAAGAACTTTTACAAGCAATTGTATTAAATTTTATATAATATTTAGAGAATAAAATTGCATTAATATGTAATCATAAGTTGTTGTTATTCAGATTTTTAATTATTTAAGTACAGCACAGTGAAAACCTTTAATCGAAGTTATTTGTCGTTTGAATAATTTATTGAGTTCAATTAGGTAAATATTTTACCTTCGGCGGCTTTAAGCTATCAATCTAATTCATATTCTTATAACTATCAGTGAATGGTGTAAGAATATAAACTCAATTTTTATGAAATTTCAAGTTCGAAATACTAAAGTTCTTCGCAATTTATTTATTGGAATTATCTTATTGATTCTAGGTAATTTATTCGCTATTTACCTGTTGTTTAATACAGCTGGTATGGAAAGTAAAGTAACAAGATTGCTGGTAAAACTCTTTAGTGTAAATCTAGAAGCTAATTTACCAACATATTTTTCTGCATTAGTGCTATTGGGTGATGCTATTTTATTGGCGTTTATAGCTTATGGTTGCAAAGCTCTTGGAGAAAAGTTTTGGCATTGGCTAGGTTTGTCAGCAATATTTGTATTCATTTCTTTAGATGAAATGATTCAGATTCATGAACAATTTAGAGCACCAATGGAAGCTCTTTTTAATACATCTGGTTTATTATATTTTGCATGGTTTATTCCTTATGTAGCTGTAGTTATTATTCTTGGTATCGCTTATTTTAAATTTATGATGCGCTTACCAAAAAGAATTTTAAAGCTATTTATTTTAGCAGGTGTGTTATTTGTTTCGGGTGCTGTTGGTATGGAAATGCTAGGAGGAATGCATGCTGAAGTGCATGGAGAGGAAACTATAACTTATGCATTGATGTTTACTTTTGAAGAATTCTTGGAAATGTCTGGAGCAGCTGTATTCTTTTATGCTTTAATCTCTTATATTGAAATGAAGTTTAAATCTATTCAATTTAATTTTGGGTCAGAGCAAGTATAATTTGTTGAACAAATAACTTAATGTATTACATATAGAAAGCTTTTAAGCATAATTGTTTAAAGGCTTTTTTATGTCTATAAATATTTATAATTGGATTTTCGAATATTTATTATCACAAATAGTAAACGTACCTGCTAGAATTAATCTAAACCCTAAAGTAGGGTAGGGTTATTATTTTGTCACTATATAATAATTGAATTGTAAAGGCTAGAAATAGAAAAAACCTCACAAATATTACTTATGGTGTAATACTTATGAGGCTTAATATGTAGTAACACTCCTGTTTAAAAGAGATTTACGTCAATACTTTTATTTAATTTGAATAGATAAGCCTTCTAAAATAAGTTCAGCAGGTATAGCAAAACCTAAACCTTCTATTCCAAATCCAGATAATTTAGAGTTAACAACACCTAAAAGTTGACCATCACTGTTAATTAATGGACCACCACTGTTTCCTCCATTAACACTAGCATCAGTTTGTATTAATTGTACTTCAGTATTTGTTCTTTCTCCGGAAATAATTCCTTTACTTAATGTTTGTCCTAACTCAATAGATTTAGGTGTACCAACAGCAAATATATCATCTCCTACAGAATAGTTTTTAGTACTAGGAATATTAAAGTGTTTATCAAAAGTTGCATCAACTTTAATTAGAGCTAAATCTAATTGCTCGTTTTGGCGAACTAATTGGGCCTCCATTTCAGTACCATCTTTTAAGATAACCGTAATATCTTCTTTCGATTTTGCAACCACATGGAAGTTAGTAATTATGTAGCCGTTTTGGCTAATTTTTAATCCACTACCATGACCTTCGTTTACTTTTACAGTTACAGAAGATTCAATAGCATCACTTAAGCTAGATACTAATGTACCTTTTTCTAGTGATAATACATCTAATTTGTCTTCAACATCACTACCTTTTTTAAGTAATTTTTTCACTTTTGAATCAGCAATAAATTTTAAGAATGATGTAGAAATAGCATCTTTTACAGAAAGTAGAATCGTTTCTTTTCCATAATGATCATAAGAAAATTCTCCTGATAACGATTTGTATTTACGCTTATATAAAGATTGTCCATAAACATCTTGAAAATCCCACTCAATTTCTATTTCAGATTTTAAGAAACTCATGTAACTTCTTGCGGCTGTTTGGTATACGTGTTGTAAATCTAGCTTCTTTACTGTAGCACTTAAATAAGACGAATTGGTTTTACTCTTAAAAATAGTATTAGTAGTATCTGTGTATTTATAGTTAACTAATATTTCATTTAAAGCATCTGTAAAGATTGAATTATCAAAATTTACTTCTTCTGAGTTAGAATCTATATCCTTAAACTTATTCTTCTTATTCTTTTTTAAAGAACGGTGTCTAATTTTTCTAATTTTTAAGTCATCTTCTCCAATATCAAAAGCTGTATTTGAAACAAATAAATATTTGTCATCTTCTTCTTTTTCGTTAATTGGAATCAGTTTTTCTCTTACTGAAATCTCTTTTTTATAATTAAAACTTTTAGAACTAACATCTAAAAATGGAGGATATAATAAGATCCCAAAAGGAACCCAAGACATAATGTATAAAGGTGATTTTTGGTTTTGATAATGAATAATATACTGATCTTTGTAACCTTCAGTTTCAATTCTAATTTGTTTTACGTCAGCATCTCTGTTCATTTTAGATTTTACAGCCCTTCCTGTTCCTTGGCTAGAACCATCCACGTAAACTTTAGATTTAGCATTTTTAGTTCTAACGGTAACATTCTTTTGAACTTTACCATTTAAGATGGAAGCACAATTGTTAAATAACAGAGGTGCTGCAATAAGTAAGATTAAGATCTTTTTCATATTTTAAGCGATTGATTAATTAGTACTGCAATATAAAAGAAGTGAGGGTTTATCGCAAGTAGGTCGCTACTAATATCTTAAATAATTCTTAAAGCCTACTTATTTTAAAGTACAGGTTATTTTAAAAATAGCACAAAAAAACCTCAAGTTGTTGAACCTGAGGCTTATATCGTTTTATACGTAAAGGTTATCTTAATTCTGCACCTAGTTTAGTTTCAAAATTAGATTGCAGCTTAGACATTATTTTATCTATTTGCTTATCGTTTAACGTCTTATTTTCATCTTGAAGAATAAAACTTACGGCATAACTCTTCTTACCAGATGGCAATTTTTTACCTTCATAAACATCGAATAAATTCACGCTTTTAAGTAAATTTCTTTCGGTTTGTTTGGCTATAGTATCTATTTCTTCAAATGTGATTTTATCATCCAATAACAGAGCAAAGTCTCTCCTAACTTCAGGGTATTTTGGTATTGGGCTAAACTTAATTTTATTGTGTTTTGCCATTTCAATCACGTTATCCCAATTAAAATCTGCAAATAATACGTTCTGAGAAATTCCAAAAGGTTTTAAAACCGATTTTTTTACTAAGCCAAAATCTACCATCTTCTTTTTACCTATTGAAAAGCTCATGCCTTCACTAAAAATATCAGATTTTACAGGAGAGGTTTTTAATTTTGTTAAACCTAAACGCTCTAATGCAACTACAATGGATCCTTTAAGGTAGAAAAAATCGGTTTGACTAGCTTTAGAATTCCAACGCTCTTCAGCTTTATTTCCTGTAACAAAAAGTGATAAGTGCTTGTGCTCTTCTCGAGATGTAGAATAGTGATGGTATGTTTTTCCGAATTCAAATAATTTTAAATCATCTCGTTTTCTATTAATATTGTGTGCAACGGCCTCTAGTCCAGAAAATAATAAAGATTGTCGCATTACTTCTAAATCATTACTTAAAGGATTTAGCATTTTTACATTATGCTCCTCATTTAAATCATCACTTAATTCTATGTATTTGGGCGACGTTAAAGAATTGGCCATAATTTCATAGAACCCTTGAGACGCTAATTGATTGCCAATGACATTTTGAAGTTTATAATCTTCAAAGCGTGATGAATTAGAAATAGATGCATTCAACTTTGTTGTTGTTGCAATATTATTATAACCGTAAACTCTTAGGATTTCTTCAATTATATCCGCTTCGCGCTGTACATCATTTCTGTAAGCAGGTACGGTTAAACCTAAACCTGTTTCCGTGACGTTATTTACTTTTATATCTAAAGATGTAAGAATACTTTTAATGGTTTCTTTAGGGATTTCTTCTCCTATTAATTTTTTAGCATTTTCAAAACTTAATCTAACCTCAAAATCTTTAATTTTCTTTGGGTATGCATCTACAATATCGCTTGTAATTTCGCCACCTGCAATTTCTATGATAAGTAAAGCAGCACGTTTTAGCGCATACTCTGTAATGTTAGGATCAATTCCTCTTTCAAATCTAAACGAAGCATCGGTGTTTAAAGCATGTCGTTTAGCAGTTTTACGTACGCTAACCGGATTAAAATAGGCACTCTCTAAAAAGATACGTGTAGTGTGATCTGATACGCCAGAATCTAAACCGCCAAAAACACCAGCAATACACATAGGTTTTTTAGCATCGCAAATCATTAAATCGTCTTCATGGAGTTCGCGCTCAACACCGTCTAAAGTGGTAAATTTTGTACCAGCTTCGCAGGTTTTAACCTCAATTTTATTGCCAGATATCTTATCGGCATCAAAAGCATGTAATGGCTGACCAAGTTCATGCAGTACGTAGTTAGTTGCATCAACAATATTGTTAATAGGTGCTAAACCAATAGATTTTAAGCGATGTTGCAACCAAGCAGGTGAAGGTTCAACTTTTAGATCGGAGATTGTAACACCACAATATCTAGGCGCTTTTTCTAAATCTTGTACATCAACATCTATTTTTAATGCTCTTGCATCTACGTGATAAGAACTTACAGAAGGCGTAATGAGTTCTAACGACACTTCTTTTTGTAATAAACCAGCTTTTAAATCTCTAGCAACACCAAAATGACTCATGGCATCTGCTCGATTTGGCGTTAAGCCTATTTCAAAAACCTGATCATTTTCAATTTTAAATAAGTCTGCTGCTAACGTACCGACCAAAGTGGCATCATCTAAAACCATAATACCATCATGTGATTCACCAAGACCTAATTCGTCTTCGGCACATATCATCCCATGGCTTTCTTCGCCTCTAATTTTACCTTTCTTAATTTTCCAAGCTTCGCCTTCCGCAGTATATAAAGTTGTACCAATAGTTGCTACAGGTACTTTTTGGCCTGCTGCGACATTAGGAGCACCACATACAATTTGTAGAGGCGCATCTGTACCAATATTTACAGTCGTTACTTTTAAACGATCTGCATTTGGGTGTTGCTCACAAGTTAATACTTCGCCAACAATAATACCTTTTAAGCCGCCTTTTACAGACTCATAGGTTTCAATTCCTTCTATCTCAAGACCAAGATCAGTAAGTAAATCTCCTGTTTTCTCTGCGTCCCAATCGGTATTTATAAACTGTTTAAGCCAGTTGTATGAAATTTTCATAGTATAATTTAGTCAAGCCACAAAGATAATAATAGTTGATAGGTAATGAAACATCCATTATTAAAATTTAAGCTTTACTTAAAGATATTTGTTTTGTTCTATGCTGATGACTTATAATGATGATAGAATACAATATATTTGTGATACCAAAAATCAATTATTTAAGATGAGAAAATTATTAGCCTTACTATTTGTTGCTTGTACAATATATTCATGTGATGTAGTGGACAAAATTACAGGAGAAGATGACGAACCCTCTGATGTACCACCAGTACAATCTTATGCAACGTATACATCGCAAAATTCTGTTACACTTAACGGTTTTATAGATAATTCTAATAATTATTATCAAGGATCAGATTCTTACGAGGTTGGCTTTATTTTTAGAACTGGTAGTGAAACTAATGCCAGTAGTGATCAGTTTTTTATAATTGAAGAAGACGTTGCTTATGAAGCATCTATGAGAACCTATAGTATGGATATGTCTTCATTATCTCCAAACACAACATATTATTACACCTGTTATTCTAAAAATGGAGATAATGAAAAATTAGATTGGGAATCATTTACCACATCAGAGATTCCATGCACCTATCAGCAAAACAATTATTACAGTCTCAACGGCAATTGGCGAACTGCGTATGCTACCATAGAAGAACCACAATGCTGCGATGAAGGAAATGTTGGTATTAGATTTGGGATTTGGCCAGATATATTTCAGATTAATTTTAATGAGTTAGACAATGGATATCCACAGACAGGTCAATATTATGGTGTGAATTATGGATTTGATATAACCTATATTCAACGAGAATTGGTGAAGTCTACCAATGAGGTGTTTATAGAATATAATTCCACCTCAGAAACGGAATTATTTGTGGAAAACGATGGACAAACCCTAACACTTATTTTTTGCAATACGCTTTTAAATGATGATGAAATTTTAAACGGGAAGGTTTCAATAACGCTTCCATAATTAAAATTAGTGCTTCTGTAATTTTAGAAATTTTGCACGACCAATGATGTTGTTGCGAGGCATTCGATATAGGGCTATTGTTTTAAATATAAAGCCACAAGAATTATAAAAAATAAATTAAAATCTTACCCAAACCATTATGCGATATATTATAGTAAGTGTTTTTGTACTACTTATGTTTTCTTGTAAAGATGAGAATAATTCTAACATACTAAAAGCACAAGAATTAAAAACGGGAACATACAGAGCTACACTAAAAGTAAAGGATAATAAAGAATTACCGTTTAATTTTGAAGTAAAGTCGCCAACGGAATTACATATTTTTAATGCTGAAGAGATCATAGAGGTCAATGAAATAGCATACAGAAATGATTCTGTTTTTATTGAGACACCTGTTTTTGAAGGCTACATTGCAGCAAAGTTTGAAGGTAATAATCTAAAAGGTAGTTTTATTAAAGAAAGTTTAGGTAGAATAGTGCCATTCTTTGCAGAGTATAATAATGATACGCGTTTTGAAACAACTAATAAACCAAGTGCTAATGTTTCAGGAATCTGGGAAACTGTTTTTAGTGAAGACATAGCAGAAGATGAATATATTGCTAAAGGGGTTTTTAAACAAGAAGGGCAGAAAGTAACAGGAACCTTTAGAACGACAACAGGAGATTATAGATATCTTGAAGGTGTAATGGATGGAAACGAAATGCAGCTATCTACTTTTGATGGTGCACATGCCTTTTTATTTACAGCAACGGTTACAGATTCTACAATGCAAGGTGTTTTTTATTCTGGTAACCACTGGAGAGAACCTTTTGTGGCTAAACGCAACAAAAATTATGAACTACCAAATTCTAATAACCTTACGTTTTTAAAAGAAGGTTATGATAGTATTGATTTTGTATTTCCTAATACATCGGATGAAGAAATTTCTATTATAGATGATCGTTTCAAGGATAAAGTGGTTGTTGTACAAATTATGGGCACATGGTGTCCTAATTGTTTAGACGAAAGTAAATACTACTCAGAGTTTTATAAAAAGAATAAAAACAAGGATATAGAATTTGTGGCTTTAGCATTTGAGTACGCTAAAACCAAAGAGACAGCCTTTAAAAGTATAGATCGTTTACAATCTAGAATAGAAATAGAATATCCGATTCTATTAGCACAATATGGAACATCTGATAAAGCCAAGGCGCAAGAAAAACTGCCAATGTTAAATCATGTATTATCATACCCAACAACTATTTTCTTAGATAAAAAGGGAAAGGTAAGAAAGATACATACGGGTTTTAATGGTCCTGCAACAGGTAATAAGTATATTGAATTTAAGAAAGAGTTTAGCGATTTTATTAATCAGTTATTAAGCGAATAATTAAAACTTCAAAATTTTTACATAACCATCAGGATAAATAAGTTTTTCTTAAATTTCTATCTCACTCTTACTGATATCTTCATAGTTTATAGTTAAGCCCTTGCATTCTCGTATTTGGGCTTCATTGCTTATAAGTATTAAAGTTTTCCCAATTTAGTATTTGAATCAATATCGCATTCATTTGCGCTAAACAGAAGCTTTAATTCTCTATAATTTTGACTCGAACCAATAAAACACATATTATGTCATTATTAACAATTATCCTTAGCATTCTATTACCACCGTTAGCAGTTTTTTTAAAGCATGGTGTAGGTACTGAGTTTCTAATTAGCATTCTATTAACAATTGTAGGATGGTTACCAGGCGTTATTTATGCGTTTTATGTTAATAGTAAATAAAAAAATTATGGAGAATATTTTAGTAGCTGGTGCCAATGGTACCACAGGAAAAAAAATAGTGAACCTTTTAAAAGCATCGCAATATTTTAACCCTATTGCAATGGTTAGAAAAGAAGATCAATTAGAACAATTTAAAGTACAAGGTGTAAGCACTGTATTGGCAGATATAACAGAAGATCTTACACATGCAGTAAAAGACGTAGATAAAGTGCTTTTTGCGGCAGGATCTGGCGGGAAAAATGTTGTTGAGGTAGATCAAGAAGGTGCCAAACGATTAATGGCAGTTTCTAAAATGGCTGACGTTAAAAAGTTTGTAATGTTAAGTACAATGGGAGCAGATAATCCTGATGCCGTAGATGGAATGGAAGATTACATGAAAGCGAAGCAAAATGCAGATGAGCATCTCAGAGCTAGTGAATTAAATTATACAATTGTGAGACCAGGAACTTTAAATAATACTGAAGGAAATGGTAAGATTGAATTGAGCGAAAAATTAAATAAACAAGGCGAAATTAGTAGAGCAGATGTGGCACAAACTCTAGTAAAAGCACTGCATGATGATGCGCCAAATAATAAAACCTTTGAAATTATTCAGGGCGAGACTGTAATAGGAGAAGCGATGAATAGTTTACAAAATAATGAGTTAAGTACGAGTGTTAATTAGGGTTTACCTATGATTTAAAAATTATTACAATTTAAAATTAGAATTAAACACAAATTAAAACACATACACAAAAATGGAAAATTTAAATAAAAAAACAGTAGCAATTTTAGCAACAAACGGATTTGAAGAAAGCGAATTAAGAGAACCAAAACAGGCCTTGGAAAACGCAGGAGCAGATGTCCATATTGTATCTTTAGAATCGGGAGAAATAAAAGGTTGGGCTGATGGTAATTGGAGCAACTCATATAAAGTAGATAAAACATTAAATGAAGTCAATCAGAAAGACTATAATGCTTTAATGTTACCAGGAGGACAAATAAATCCTGATATTTTAAGAAAAAATGAAGATGCAGTAAATTTTGTGAAATCATTTTTTGAGAATCATAAGCCAGTAGCAGCAATATGCCATGCTCCATGGTTGTTGGCAGAGGCAGATGTTCTTAAAGGTAGAAAAGTCACATCGTATGACTCTATTAAGACCGATTTAATTAATGCAGGTGCAAATTGGGTAGACGAAGAAGTTGTAGTAGATTCTGGGTTAGTAACAAGTCGTTCGCCAGAAGATTTACCAGCCTTCAATGCTAAATTGGTAGAAGAGGTTTACGAGGGTAAGCATGAAGAGCAAGTAGCATAATATAAAATTGCTTTGAAGAAGAGAGAAAAGGAAGTACATCGTGTGCTTCCTTTTTTTGTCTTATATCAGAGTGAAATAGTTTCGTTATTCATAATTTCAAGCTGATTTATAAATAATTGGACTTAATCTTTTCTTACAGCTTTAACAGAAGTAAAAAGATTTTAGCCGTGTATAGATTCAGACTTTCCGTAGCTTTTAATAACCTTACCTTCAAACTCCACTAATTCTTGCCAGCGCTTATCTACATCTATATCTTTACCATACTTTCTTGCGAAAGTTATAAATATGGTATAATGGCCAGCTTCGCTAATCATTAATTCGTGGTAAAATTTAGATAGTTCTTTATCCTTTATGCGTTCTGAGAGGAGTTTAAAGCGTTCACAGCTTCTCGCTTCTATCATAGCTGAAAATAGCAGTCTGTCTACCATACTTTTAAGACGGCTACCACCTTTATTCATAAATTTATACAGTTCGTTGACATAGCTGTCTTTACGCTCTCTTCCTAATTTGTAACCACGTTTTTTAATAATATCATGAACCATTTGAAAGTGCTCTAATTCCTCTTTAGCTAACTCAAGTAAATCTGTAACTAAGTCCTCGTACTGAGAGTTATTAGCGATAATAGTAATGGCATTCGTTGCCGCTTTTTGCTCACACCAGGCATGATCTGTAAGTATTTCTTCAAGGTTTTCTTCAGCAATAGTTGCCCATCTTGGGTCGGTTTCTAATTTTAGATGTAGCATGCTCATTATATAATTGTTTTTAATGGATAAATTGAAAGTTGTTTCTAACTAATATAATTCCATATGTTTTTATACTTACTCATTTGTCTGTAGGTATTTAAAATCGCTTGGTGCTGTGGTGCAGCTAAACTAGGATCGTTTTTTAATATGTTTTTTGCATAATAACGTGCTTGTTCTAGAATATCCTTGTCTTTTACAATATCTGCGATTCTAAGGTTTAGTATACCGCTTTGTTGTGTGCCCATAATATCGCCAGGTCCACGTAATTTTAAATCTACTTCTGCAATTTCAAAACCATCACTACTACGTACCATAGTTTCTAATCTTGTTTTGCTATCTTGGCTGAGTTTGTGACTCGTCATTAGTATACAATAGCTTTGTTCTGCGCCTCTACCAACACGTCCTCGTAACTGGTGTAATTGAGATAAGCCAAAACGTTCTGCGCTTTCAATAATCATTACAGAAGCATTTGGTACATTTACACCAACTTCTATAACAGTTGTGGCTACCATTATCTGGGTTTCACCTTTTACAAAACGTTGCATCTCGTAATCCTTATCGGCAGGTTTCATTTTTCCATGTACAATTGAAATTTGATAATCTGGCATTGGGAATTCTCTAGAAACGCTTTCATAACCATCCATTAAATCTTTATAATCCATTTTTTCGCTTTCCTGAATTAATGGATAGACGATATAAATTTGTCGACCTAAAGCAATTTCGTCTTTCATAAACTTGAAAACTTTTAGGCGATTATTATCATATCTATGAACTGTTTTTATCGGTTTTCTTCCAGCTGGTAATTCGTCAATAATTGAAATATCTAAGTCGCCATAAACAGACATCGCTAAGGTTCTCGGAATTGGTGTTGCGGTCATTACAAGAATATGCGGCGGAATAGTTGCCCCTCTAATCTCCCCAGAAGGGAGACTTTTTAGCTGCTTTTCTATATGGCTTATTACATTATCTATGTCTCCAATGACTTGTTCATTTGAGAATCGAATAACTTTAAAGCCTAAGTCTTTTAATATTAATGTTCTTATTTCATCAACCTCTTGTTGTTGTAAACTGTTATGATATCCTCCATCAACTTCGATGACTAAGTTTTTTTCGAGATTAACAAAATCTACAATAAATTCATCAATAATATGTTGACGCCTAAATTTGAAATCTAATTTTTTAGCTCTTAAACATTCCCGTAAAATTCGTTCTGCTTCAGTACTATTTTTTTTGTTTTCTTGCTGAAATGTTTTCATCAAATTGTAAGCCGAAGGACGAGCGGTCATATATTTTTTTAGCACGTTTTTGGCTTCCTCCCTTTGGGAGGATTGAGGTGGGCTTTTATGCCATAATTTACTTCTCTGTTTTACACCAAATCGATGTTGCTCATCAATAATTGCGAGTCCTAAATTCTTAAATTTTACTTTGTCTTCAAGAAGCGCATGTGTGCCAATTAAGAGTTGTAAACTGCCGTTTGCTAGATTTTCATGAATAATTTTTCGTTCTGAAGTTTTAGTTGAACCTGTAAGTAGTGAAACACTGATTCCTAAGGGTTTGCATAGTTCACTTAATCCTTGGTAATGCTGAACTGACAAAATAGCAGTAGGAGCCATGAGACAACATTGAAAACCGTTGTCAAGTCCCATGAGTATTGACATAAATGCAACTATGGTCTTGCCAGAACCTACATCACCTTGTAAAAGTCGATTCATTTGCGCATTACTACCCAAATCGTGCCTAATTTCTTTTAAAACACGTTTCTGTGCATTGGTTAATTCAAACGGTAAATGGTCTTTGTAGAAGCTATTAAAATAAGTACCGACTTTATCAAATTGGAAGCCTTTTATTTTAGATTTATGAATGAGATTTTTAATAATTAATTGCAGTTGAATGTAGAATAATTCTTCAAATTTTAACCTAAATTTTGCTCTTGCTAAAAGTTCTGGAGTCTTCGGAAAATGAATATTAAAAAGTGCTTCAGATTTTGAAATTAATTTTAATTCTTTCAAAATAGAATCTGGTAATGTTTCAACAAAACGACCGTTAGTTTCCAAAAATAATTGCTGCATTATTTTGGATGTTATTTTGTTTGTAATGCCTTTATTAGATAATTTTTCGGTTGAAGGATAAATGGCCTGCATGGCAGAACGCAGATTACTTTCATGTTCTTTTTGCAATTCAATTTCTGGATGTGGCATACTATATTTTCCGCCAAACCAATTGGTTTTTCCAAAAATCACATAGGTTTGTCCTGGTTTTAGACTTTCTCTTATCCATTTCTGACCACGAAACCAAACCAATTCCATTTGTCCGGTGTCATCTCTAAAGTCAGCAACTAAACGTTTACCACGTTTTTGAGCCACTTCTCTAAAGCCCATTAATTTGCCAATAATCTGTACTTCAGCACCATTACGAAGTAACTGATTTATTTTGTAATAATGTGTGCGGTCTATGTACCGATTTGGGAATAAATTGATGAGGTCTTGATACGTTTGAATACCTAACTCCGAACGCAATAAATCTGCGCGGTTTGGGCCAACACCTTTGAGGTAATCAATGGGAGTTTGTAAATTCACACTCATAGGTTGCTAATATAACAATAGTGTTTTGAAGAGGTAAATAGAATTTGAGTTATTCATACTTGAGTTATTCAAAATTTACGGTTTTACCACAGTATGTTTACGGTTTTACCACATCATTTACGGATAACAGTTTCGTAAATTTAAGCTTTAGCATTAATTAAATTTAAAACCTATTTTTATGAAAAAATTATTACTTCTGTTTTTAGCAATTCCTTTACTCGGTATCGCTCAAATTCCATCGTATTACAACGATGTTGACCTTACCCTTTCAGGGCTGTCCTTAAAAGATGAATTAGCAGTGAAAGTGATTAGTACGCATTCTAACTTTTTAACTTATACGCCAGGAGTTTGGGATGCGCTTAAGCAAACTGATTTAGATCCAAATGATAGTTCAAAAGTTTTGATGATTTATGGTTATGATGATAATGATGGAGATTCTAAGACTGATAGAACTAGAGGAATTAATGATAATGGAGGAAGTGTTGGAGATTGGAACAGAGAACATGTTTTCCCTAAATCTTTAGGTAATCCTAATCTAGGAACATCTGGGCCAGGAGCAGATGCACATCATTTAAGGCCTTGTGATACGCAATGGAATTCTACCAGAAATAATAGAAAGTTTACAGATGGAAGTGGTGATGCTGGCATTGTTGGTGCTTTTTGGTATCCTGGTGATGAATGGAAAGGTGATGTTGCACGTATGATGATGTATTTGTATTTAAGATACGATAGTCAGTGTTTGCCAATTAATGTTGGAGAAGGAACATCCGTTTCAATCGATGCAAATATGATTGACCTTTTTTTACAATGGAATGTAGATGATCCCGTTTCTGCTTTTGAAGAACAAAGAAACCCAATTCTTGAAAATTTACAAGGCAATAGAAATCCTTTTATAGATAATCCTGCTTTTGCAACAGAAATTTGGGGAGGACCACAAGCAGAAGATAAGTTTGGTTCTTCCTCTTCTGACACACAAGCACCAACTGCACCATCTAATTTAGTTGTTTCAAATGCAACAACGACTACGTTAGATTTAACTTGGGTAGCATCAACAGATAACGTTGGTGTTGTTAGTTATAATATTTATGAAGGTGGAGTTTATTTAGATACATCTGCGAATACTTATTATACAGTAACTTCTTTGGTCTCTAATACAACGTATTCATATACAGTTTACGCTTTAGATGCAGCAGGTAATGTTTCATTAGTAAGTAATTCTGCATCTGGTACAACGTTATCTACAGGTGCTGGAAGTAGTGCATCAGAATTATTTATTTCAGAATATGTTGAAGGTTCTTCGTATAATAAGGCAATAGAGATAGCAAACTTTACAGGTGCATCAATAGATTTATCTTCATATGATTTAAGAAGAAATACAAATGGAGGTTCTTCTTGGGGAACAGCATTGTCTTTATCAGGTAGTGTTATAGATGGTGATGTTTTTGTAGTATCTCATAGTTCTGCAGCTTCTGCGGTTACAACAGAAACTGATTTAACTACATCTGCAAGTGCAATGATTTTTAATGGAAATGACCCAGTAGGTTTGTTTAAAAATGGCGTTTTAATTGATATTGTGGGTGTATTTAATAATGGCTCTTCAAATTTTGCAAAAGATACAACCTTAAGACGCATAAGTTCTGTAACGGATCCAACAACAACTTATAGTACAGCAGAATGGGATAGTTATTCTTCTAATACCTTTGATGGTATAGGTTCGCATACTATAGATGGTGGTACTACTGTTGATACTATTGCGCCAACTACTGTAGAGAATATAATTGTATATAACGAAACAGAAACGACTTTAGATATCTCTTGGAATGCTTCAACTGATAATGTTGGTGTGGTTTCATATAATTTGTATTTAGATGGTGTTTTAAATGCTACGACAGCAAACACCTCTACTCAGGTTGCAGGTTTAACAGTTGATACTAGTTATTCTATTGTAGTAAATGCTATTGATGCATCTGGTAATGTGTCTAGCGATAGTGTTATAGTTTATGGGCAAACTGTAGATTTAACTGCTCCATCTACTCCAAGTAGTTTAGTTGTTTCAAATGCAACGACATCTTCATTAGATTTATCTTGGGTTGCTTCAACAGATAATGTTGGTGTAATTATTTATGAAATTTATGAAGATGGTGCTTATTTAGATTCGTCTTCAAATACATCGTATTCAGCAGCTTCTTTAGCATCAAATACAACGTATTCATATGCAGTTTATGCTTTGGACTCAGCAGGTAATGTTTCATTAGTAAGTAATTCAGCATCAGGTACAACGTTATCTTCAGGTACTGGAAGTAGTGCGTCAGAATTGTTTATTTCAGAATATGTTGAAGGTTCTTCGTATAATAAGGCACTAGAGATAGCAAACTTTACAGGTGCTTCAATAGATTTGTCTTCATATGATTTAAGAAGAAATACAAATGGCGGTTCATCATGGGGAACAGCATTGTCTTTATCAGGTAATGTTGTAGATGGCGATGTTTATGTGGTTGCTCATAGTTCTGCATCTTCAGCAATTACAACAGAAGCTGATTTAACAACATCTGCGAGCGCAATGATATTTAATGGCAATGATCCAGTTGGTTTATTTAAAAATGGTGTTTTAATTGATATTGTAGGCGAATTTAATAATAGCTCAAATTTTGGAAAAAATACAACCTTAAGACGTATAAGTTCGGTAACAGAGCCAACAACGACTTATAATACTGCAGAATGGGATAGTTATTCTTCTAACACGTTTTCTGATTTAGGTGTACACACAATTTCTAGCTCTTCTGCAAGAGAAGCTGTAGCTGAAGTAGAAAATATTAAATTAGAACCTGAATTAATAGCATTATTAGAAGTTAGGTTATTTCCTAATCCTGTAAGTTCTCAGTTAAATATTGAAGTTAATACTGCAAATGTAACTTATAGTATATATAGTTCTTTAGGAAGAGAAATACTTAAAGGGAATTTAAATACAGGTCAACTAAATGTTAGTTATTTAGAGCCAGGAATGTATATGATTATGATTAGTGATGGAAAAAACGTAGTAACAGAACGATTTATTAAAAAGTAAATTTCATTAGTTTTTATTAAAGACCGAGCATTGCTCGGTCTTTTTTTTGCAATTATTTAACTTTATTTCGTTGTAGTTATATGAGATTTGTATTTTGGTCTTATTCTTGTTTTATATCTATTTATGAAGAATTCTATTATCTATTTATTTGTTTTTATTAGCAGCCTTTCCTTTGCTCAGCAAACGGATTATGTGGATTTTTTGAATTTGAATGCAAGAATTGTTCTGGTTCCTGATTCTTCAAAAGTTACAGGAAAAGTTAACTATGACTTGAAAATGCTTAAAAATTCTGATTCCATTTTTATTGATGCAATAAATATGAAGTTTGAGAATGTTCTACTTAATGGTAAGGTAATTAATTTTAATAATGATTCAAAAAAAATATGGATAAAGCATGTTTTATCAAAGGATAGTACTTACAGGCTTTCGTTTAAATATGTAGCATATCCGAAGAAAGCATTTTATTATCTAAATAGAGAAAACGAGCGTAATATTTGGACTCAAGGACAGGGTAAATATACAAGCAATTGGTTACCTAGTTTTGATGATGTTAATGAAAAAGTTGAGTTTGATTTGTCTTTTATTTCTGAATCCAAATATGAGCTTATTTCAAATGGTAGGTTATTAAAAAGAGATTGTTTTCAAAATTATTGTGAATGGATTTATAACATGAAAAAACCAATGTCTAGCTACTTAGTAGCACTAGCAATTGGTAAATACGATAAGAAAACTGAAACTTCTAAATCCGGAATTCCATTAGAATATTACTATTACCCAGAAGATTCTTTAAAATTTGAACCTACGTATCGTTATTCAAAACAGATGTTCGATTTTTTAGAAGAAGAAATTGGTTTTCCTTTTCCTTGGCAGAATTATAAACAAGTTCCTGTTCACGATTTTTTATATTCAGGTATGGAAAACACAAGTCTAACCATTTTTTCAGATGCATTTGTAGTCGATTCTATTGGGTTTAATGATAAAAATTATGTCAATGTTAATGCACATGAGTTAGCACATCAATGGTTTGGAGATTTGGTAACAGCAAAATCTGGTAAACATCATTGGTTGCAAGAAGGTTTTGCAACGTATTACGCACTTTTAGCCGAACGCGATATTTTTGGTGATGACTATTTTTATTTTAAATTATTAGAAAACGTACTCGATTTAAGTCGGCAAGATTTAACTGGTAATGGCACGTCATTACTAGACGAGAAAGCCAGTAGTTTAACCTTTTACCAAAGAGGTGCTTTTGTGTTGCATGCTTTGAAAGATAAAGTCGGTGATGCTGTGTTTAAAAAAGCAGTAAAAAACTATCTAACAAAGTATCAGTTTGGCAATGTAGAAACCAAAGATTTTATCGCTGAAGTCCAAAAAGTTTATGGTAAATCGTTAACCAGCTTTGTGAATTATTGGATTGTAAATAAAGATTTTCCATACGAACAGGCGTTTGAAATTCTAAAAAAGCAATCTGTGTTTGTGAATGAATATGCAATAGTAGATTGCGAAGCGCAGTCTTCTAAATGTGCAGAGCAACTTAAGTACTATATCTCAGATGAAGCTAAAGCTAAGATTATTTCTCAAGTACCAGACTTAGTAACAGCAGATACCTTTAAAAACGGTTTGAAAGTAAGACAGGCGATTGCGCAACATGTAACAAAAATTCCTTTAGCTTTAAAATCAGAGTATGAGAAATTGTTAGACGATAAATCGTATGTTACTATAGAAAGTGCATTGTATAATCTTTGGACTAGTTTTCCGGCAGATCGTGCTAAATACTTATCTAAAACGAGAGATGTTGTTGGTTTTAGCGATAAAAATGTACGTCTATTATGGATAGTTTTAAATTTAAACACGCCATTCTACGAAGCCGATAATAAATATGAACTCTTTAATGAATTAAAACAATATACTGGAGAAAAATATAATGCAGAATTAAGAATGAGCGCATTTAATTACCTTTACTTAATGAAATCTTGTGACGAAGACTGTATTTCTGAATTAGAAAAAGCGAAATCGCATCATAACTGGAGAATGGTTAAGTTTGCAAAAGATTTAATTAAAAAAATAGAAGAAAACAAAAATTAATGCGAGCATTAGTCATATCTGGAGGAGGAAGTAAAGGTGCATTTGCTGGTGGTGTTGCACAGTATTTAATGGAACGCGAAAAACATAATTACGATATGTTTTTAGGGACTTCAACAGGTAGTTTGTTGGTGCCACATCTAGCGGTAAATGAAATAGGTAAGCTTTATGATATTTTTACAAATGTACAGCAGACTGATATTTTTAGTATAAGTCCATTCGTGCAACGTAAAAAAGGCGATAGAGAGTATGTTTCAATAGATTTTATTAATTCGTTATGGCAATTTATTAGGCGAAAGCGAACGTTCGGAGAGAGTAAAGCCTTAAGAAAACACATTAGAAAAAATGTAACCTATGAGGAATATTTAAAAATTAGAAAAGAAAAGCATGATGTTGTCGTCACTGTTTCAAATTTATCAATGAACCGTGTGGAGTATAAATCTATACAAGAGTGTTCTTATGAAGAGTTTTGTAATTGGATTTGGATTTCATGTAATTACATTCCTTTTATGTCTTTAGCCAAAGTAGATGGTTATGAATATGCAGATGGTGGCTTAGGTAGTGTTATTCCTATTAGAGAAGCAATTTTAAGAGGCGCAACAGAAATTGATGCCATAGTGCTAGAAGCGGAAACTTTAGGAAAGCAAAAGGTATTGGGTAAAAACCCATTTTCGTTAATGATAAGCCTTTTTGGTCACCTGTTAGATCAGGTAGAGAAAAATGATATAATAATAGGTAAGTTGGCTGCAAAGCATAGAAATGTAAAATTGAATCTCTATTACACTCCTACAACTCTCACTGAAAATTCATTAATCTTTAGCAAACGACTTATGGAAAAATGGTGGCGAGAAGGTTATGAATACGCTGAGAAACGTCACGATAAATAGTTTCTATGTAAATCGTTTTAACGAAGTTCTAATATTCCAACAATCTATAAGGTTTAGTAATCTCAAAAAATTACCACATCTCACTAACCTCTTGTTTAATGAAAGCTAATGCGGCACCACTTGGCGCAGGCTTATCCATTAAATCAGTTAATACAACTTCTCTTAGCTTTGTGGCAGAGTCTGTAGATTCTTGCATTGTTGCTTTTCTTATAAGTTGAATCGTTGCGTTTTTTGCCGCTTGTGTAATAGACCAACATTGGTCACTTACATAGATTTGCTGAGATAAATTATGTTCAAATTCTTGTTCTATAGTAGCAATAAGTAATGCTTCGTAATCTTCTTTATTTGAGGATGTTGGGTTAACCCTTGTAAGCAATTTAGAAGGTGCAACACGTTCTAAAAAAAGTGCCATACGTTCATAGGCTTGTAAACGTAATGGAAAGGTTTCTTTCTGTAAATCTTTTTGCAATAGAAAGTTTCTTCTATTATTTTCATTGTCAGTATGCATCTTAAAAAAGTAATATGCAATAGCACCAACAATTAAAGCAGGTGCAATACTAAAAATAAGCTCTATTATTTTATCGATATCCATTTCAATTGATTTTTTTGAGTTAAGAATAACTTGTTTGAAGTTAAAACCAATACGTGTATTAACGTATCTTGATGCTTCAACTTGTAAAGTTAATTTATTTTACAGATTCTGAAAATTTATGCATCAAACTATGACCAAAAAATATAAAAAACCAGGAATTATTATTGCAACAATAGTCTTAGTGTCAATCCTCTTATCTTTTATACTGAATATGGTATTAGAGCAAAAAATCTCCAAGGCCATTGCTAATTTACCTGATTCTGTTCTGGTTGACTATAAGTCTATAGATACTAATATTTGGTTGGGTAATATAGAGGTCACTATGCCAAAAATAGAAGTCAAAGGAAAAAATACAAACGAAATTATTCTTGATGCGAAAACTAAAACTATTGAATTGAATGACCTAAGCTATTGGGAATTTTTAGTTAATGATAAAATTGACATTAATCAAATTTTTGTTAACCAACTCATTGCTAATTATAAGCACAATTCAGTTGTTAAAAACGATTCATATCAGGCTAGTTTTATAGAAAACATTAAGCAAGTCATAGGTGTAAATGAAATTCTCATCAATGATTCTAATGTGCTTATCTCAGATTACAAGACAGATTCTATAATTGTGAGTGTACCTGTTTTAAAGATTAACTTAAATGATTTAGAATTAAATCCTCACGTAGAAGGTTTAAAAAATCAAATTAAGTATAGCGACTTCAGTTTAGAAGCTAATGACCTGATGTATGCCATAAGTGATTTTGAAATCTTAACTGCAAGTTTATTTAAATTTTCAAATAATAGTATAGACATAGAAAGCTTAAGTATTAAAACTAAATATGGTAAAACGGAATATTCTAGAATTTTAAAAACTGAACGAGATCACTTTGACTTATCCATAAAAGAAATTGACTTCGTAGGTTTAGATTATGGGTTTAATGAAAATGATGCCTTTTATTTAATTTCAGATCATATAAAATTAAACACACCTGAGGCCGAAATTTATAGAGATAAGTTAGTCGCAGATGATATAACCCATAAACCATTTTATGCTTCAATTCTACGTGATCTTGATTTTCAGTTAGATTTGAAACAAATAAACATTGATAACGGAAAGATCTCTTATTTAGAGAAAGTGAACATGGAAAATCCGGCAGGTCGATTAGATTTTTCAAATATGGAAGTCATATTAACTAATGTGAGTAATATTAACGCAAATCAGCCAACGGAAATTGAAATCAATACAACATTTATGGAAAATTCAATTCTAAAAGTAGATTGGAATTTTGTTGTGGCTAATGAATCAGATGAATTTGAGTTTAAAGCAGATTTAGGTGTATTTGAAGTGAACCAATTAGATCAATTTTCAAAATCTAATCTTAATGTAGATTTAAATGGCGCATTAGCGCAAACTTATTTTACAATTAGTGGAAATAAAGAGAGTTCGCGTGTTAACTTAAAAATGAAATATGATGATTTTGAGGTTGTTATTTTGAAGAAAAATGGAAAAGAGAGAAATAAATTTTTGTCAAACTTGGTAAATTTAATTGTAAAAGACAATAGTAGAGACGAAGGTAATATTTATAGATATGGATTAGATGAAACGGTAGAAAGAGACAAAACGAAATCTGTATTTAATTTTGTTTGGTTAAATGTTAGACAAGGATTATTAGATGCAATGACTGGTGATGGGACTAAGGAAAACTAATTATCTTACAATTTTATAATATTGTTTTAATATTTGTAGTGTTTCAATTCGGATAAGAATAAGACTATCCGTAAATTTACAGCTTCAAAAAAACAAGCTTGGAAAAATATCTCAGTCAACTTAATGAGGCACAACTAGAACCCACAATTCAGGTCGATGGACCTATGATAATAATTGCTGGTGCAGGTTCTGGAAAAACACGTGTTTTAACCTTTCGTATTGCTTACTTAATGAGCAAAGGCATTGATTCGTTCAATATTTTAGCCTTAACGTTTACAAATAAGGCCGCAAAAGAAATGAAAGGACGTATTGCTGATATTGTTGGTGATGGCGAAGCAAAGAACCTTTGGATGGGTACTTTTCACTCTGTTTTTGCTAAGATTTTACGATTTGAGGGTCATCATTTAGGCTTTCCTAGTAACTTCACTATATACGACACACAAGATTCTCAAAAGTTGATGGGTTCTATTATTAAAGAAATGGGACTTGATAAGGATATTTACAAAACAAAGCAGGTTTATAGTAGAATTTCTTCATACAAAAACAGTTTAATTACGGTTAAAGCCTATTATCGCAATCCTGAATTAATGGAAGCTGATGCTATGGCAAGACGACCAAAAATGGGTGAAATTTATAAGGAATATGTGGATCGATGCTTTAAAGCTGGTGCAATGGATTTTGATGATTTATTATTAAGAACCAATGAGCTTTTAACGCGTTTTCCAAATGTTTTAGCGCAGTACCAAAACAAGTTTCGTTATATTCTGGTAGATGAGTACCAAGATACAAACCACTCTCAATATTTAATAGTACGTGCTTTAGCAGATCGTTTTCAAAACATTTGTGTTGTAGGTGATGATGCTCAAAGTATCTATGCGTTCCGTGGCGCGAACATCAATAATATTTTAAATTTCCAAAAGGATTACGATAATGTAAAAATGTATCGTCTAGAACAAAATTACCGTTCTACAAAAAATATTGTTGGTGCTGCAAACTCAGTAATTGAACATAATAAAACAAAACTTGATAAAATAGTTTGGACAGCCAATGATGTTGGTGAAAAGGTCATTGTACATAGAGCATTGACTGATGGTGATGAAGGGCGTTATGTAGCAAGTACTATTTGGGAAACTAAAATGAACGAGCAACTTCATAATAGTGATTTTGCAGTTCTATATCGTACTAATGCACAGTCTAGAGCGATTGAAGATGCTTTAAGAAAACGAGATATTCCTTACCGAATTTATGGAGGTTTATCATTTTACCAGCGCAAAGAGATAAAAGATGTTACAGCATATTTACGTCTAATACTTAACTCAGCAGATGAAGAAGCATTAAAACGTGTTATTAATTATCCTGCAAGAGGTATTGGACAAACCACAGTAGATCGTTTAATTGTTGCAGCTAATGCAACTGGTAAAACAATATATGATCTTATTAAGGATATTGATTCAGTAAATATCAACATCAATAATGGAACTAAAGGCAAATTAAGAGATTTTGTAACGCTTATTGAGAGTTATAAAGTAATGAATCAAACAGCGAATGCCTTTGATTTGTCAGAACACGTAACCAAGACTAGTGGTTTAATTAGAGAGCTTGGAAAAGATGGTACACCAGAAGGTGTAACAAAACTAGATAACGTTCAGGAGTTACTCAATGGTATAAAAGATTTTGTTGAAGGTCAAATGGAATTAGCTGATGCTGGTGATTCTTTAGCAGAATTTTTAGAAGATGTTGCCTTAGCTACAGATTTAGATGGCGATAAAGGCGATCCTAACCATGTAGCTTTAATGACAATTCACTTAGCGAAAGGGTTAGAGTTTGGGCATGTTTTTATTGTTGGTATGGAGGAAGATTTATTTCCGAGTGCCATGAGTATGAATACCAGAAGTGAGCTAGAAGAAGAACGAAGATTATTTTATGTTGCCTTAACCAGAGCAGAAAAACAAGCCTATTTAACATATACATTATCTAGATACCGTTGGGGAAAATTAATAGATGCAGAACCAAGCCGATTTATTGAAGAGATAGATGATGAGTTTGTAAACATAACAACACCTTTAAAAGAACGATTTAATCCTATGTTAGATGCTACTATATTTGGAGATATAGAGCCTAATAAAGTAAGATTTGCAAAACCTAAAACTGCAAAAATGCCAAAAAAGAAGATAAAAGCGAAGCCAGAGAATTTTGAAATTAGTGCACCCAAGAAAATGGTGCCAGTAAGTAAAGCAGACAGTAGTACTGACGCTACAAATACAAGTTTAGAAGTTGGTAGTAAAGTTAATCATCAACGTTTTGGTAGAGGAGAAGTGATTAAATTAGAAGGTAAAGGTGCAGACGCAAAAGCCGAAATTAAATTTCAGAAAGGCGATACTAAAAAATTATTGTTGCGTTTTGCTAAGCTTCAAATAATGAGAGGGTAATTTTACTTTACCATACAGACCGAATTAATGTTTCCTTCACCATCGTACTCTTTAACAGAATTGTGAGGATCAGTAAACCATTTTCCATCAACAATAAACTTATAATGGTGTTTACCACCAGATAGTCTTTTGGTATAGGTCCAGCAATTTTCAGTTTTGGTCATTACGTAATCATTCTCAGACCAATTGTTAAAATCGCCACTTAAGATTACTGTATTTGCATCTTCAAAATCGCAGAGTTTAAAGGTTACGTTTTTCTGTACATCAATAACAGAATTATAGCCATTGAACTCGTTTACTTTTTTTGATGGATTCTGTGGGTCTTCAATCCAATTGGCATCTATAATAAATTTATATTCATAGATGTCTGGATTTAGTTGTAATGTTACCATCCAACCATCATCTGTTGGTTTCATTACAAAACCGGTTTCATCCCAACGATTAAAGGTTCCACTTAAAATAACTTTTTTAGCGTCCTTGTAGCCTTTAAGTTTAAAACTCACGTTTCCATAATCTGTTGCAAAGGCGCTGTAAAATTTTAGATTATACACCATTAAAGAATAGCCATTGTAGTCTACAGCAGTAACACTGTTTTCAACATCACTAGTTGGTTCTGCCCAATGTTTACTATTCACAATGAATTTAAATTCCCAACCAAAATCTGAAGTAAATATAGAGAGGTCTTTTTTTAATTGGTAAATAGAATCATTTACCTGAGTCATTGGCCATTGATCTAATGCCCAATTATTAAATTCTCCTGAGACAAAGACATCATCAATTTTTTCAACGTTATTTTTAATATTAGGATAATCGTTGACATTAAATAGGAAGGTTATTTCTTTTCCTTTTATATCAAAACCCTTAATAGTTTTACTTTGAGCAATTGTTTTAAAGGCGAATAATAATGAAAAGATTAGAAAAAATAGATATTTTGATTTTATTTTCAAGGCTCAATAATAGGAAACTTAATAAAATAGAGTTTCTTTTTTTTGTAATTAATAATTGTACGTTGTTGAGCGAAAAATTCAAAGCCTAATATACCATCGAGATTAGTGCTAAATGCACTATTCATTTTTTTTAAATTAGTAAGGACAGTTTTCATTGGGCCAAAGTAAATTGAGTCGTTCAATTTAACTCTATACAAATTTCCTGCCATAACTGTCATTTTCTTACCACTAGCACCAGTAAGCTTTAGTTCTTTGCTAGGATAAAAGTAGTCTAAAATTTCTGAATCTAAGTTTTTATTCAATTGATTATACTCTGCACCAGTATCTATTCCGAATAGAACTTTTTCGTTTTCAATGAATGCATTTACAATAATGGTGTGATTCTTTAATTTAAAATCGATGCTATCATGTATGGTCTCTGCATATACCTTTTCCGATAATCGATTTCCTTGTTTATCAGTTTTAGTTAAGGTAATTTGATTAAGGTGCATATCTATAAATATTTCAAAATCCTTCAAAATACTATAGCCTATAATACCTAATACTTCTATTTTTTTAATTTTTTCAATATGCGATAGATCTATGACATCGGCTTTTAATTTTTCTAAACTAAAGTTTTCTAAACTCATTTTATCTAGAAATTTAGCCTTTACATTTTCTATATCACTGTGTACACCACTTCTTTGCTTTCCGTCTTGTACGTTGGGTTTAGAGGAATTAAAGTGAACACTATTTAAAATTAGGGTTTCGGAACCTGTATCAATAATAAAATTACCTTCTTTATCTAGTAATTCTACTTCAACGACAATGAGTTGATCTATGATTTTAAATGGAATACGAGTGGTTGAAGCGTTTACAACTTCAGCTTTAGTAAAAATGATCGGAGGTTTAATTTCGGTAGCAAAAAGCTTAGTTGAAATTAAAAAGACTAGGATGATTTTGATTGATTGATGCATGTATAATAGACTGTTAATGTTCTAAAATGTTACAGTTTTTCAATTTTTTAACATTATTAGCCGTAAACCGACGAAAGTGGTAATTATAAATGGGTTTCAATAAAAGCCTTTAGTTTTACTGATGTATCTAGCAAATTCAGTCCAACCCAACCATGGCCTTCATTAGGATATAATGTAAATTCATGCGTAACATTGAGTTCAGCAAGTTTGCTTTGCATATCTGTACCTTGCGTAGTTGGTACTAAAGGATCTTCACCACCATAAAATAAAATAGTTGGTGGTGCTGATATTGTTACTCTATGGTAAGGGCTTATTTCCTCTAAGTATGCTGTTGAAGTATCAATGCCTAAATTATTTAATAAAGCCTGTAGAATAGGGTTGGTGTTATCTAAATAAGCAGGATCAGTAAAATTGGTTGGTCCTACAACACTGCATACCATTTCGGTTTGGTTGGCAGAATCAAAACCATAACTCCAAAGTAATGATAAATGAGCACCTGCACTCGCACCAACAAAACCAATGTCGTCTGATATAGTGTAATAATCTTCATTTTCTCCAATAAACTCTACAACGCTTGTAATATCATTGATTTGCATTGGGTAAGCTTCATTAGTCTGGTCAGCCAATCTATAATTCATGTTAACCACAGCATAACTAGGCATTTGGTCTAATATAAAATCTTTAAAGTCATCCATGTCTTCTTTATCTCCAGAAGACCATCCGCCACCATGTACTAGAATAATGGTTTTAGTACTACTTGATCTGTTCGCAGGTAAATACAAGTCAAAAACTTGGTCACTATCACTACCATAAGAGACATTGAGTGCTGTGTGTGCTTCTAAAGGATTTAAAACTTCTGGTTCTTCGTCATCAGAGCCGTTAGAATCACAAGCAATAGATGTTGAAATTGAGATTAAAATTAGGAAAACGAACTTTAAATGTTTCATGAGTGATTCGTATTGAAAAATATAGTTACTTTGTAAACGTATTGGAAAGATACTTATTATGGCTGAATTTATTAAAATATATCCCGAAAATCCTAATCCTAAGGCAATTCAAAGAATTATAAAAGTCCTTAAAAATGGCGGATTAATTATATATCCTACAGATACAGTTTATGGTTTAGGTTGTGATATTACCAATATAAAAGCATTAGAAAAAATAGCCAGAATTAAAGGTGTTAAATTAGAAAAGTCGAATTTTTCATTTGTTTGTGAGGACTTAAGCAATCTCAGTGATTACGTAAAACAAATTGATACTACAACGTTTAAAATTCTAAAACGTGCTTTGCCAGGACCATATACGTTTATTCTTCCTGGTTCTAAAAATCTACCAAATCCTTTTAAAAAACGAAAAACAGTAGGTATTAGAGTGCCAGATAATTCAATAGCCTTAGCATTAGTCTCAGCATTGGGTAACCCAATTGTATCTACATCAATTAGAGATGATGATGATGTGTTAGAATATACCACTGATCCCGAATTAATTATAGAAAAATGGGATAAATTAGTAGATGTTGTTATTGATGGAGGTTATGGTGATAACGAAGCTTCTACAATAGTAGATTTATCTGAAGACGAACCAATTATTGTAAGAGAAGGTAAAGGGAGTTTAGAGATTTTTTAAGCTTATTCTCTAATTGGTTTTTTAACACTATAAAATAATAATATTCCAATTAAACCGGTTATTAAAAATCCCATAAACAACGGTAATACAGATGTTGTTATAAAAGTACCAATGTAATATGCAATAGGTACAGCCATTATGGTAGAAATAAAACCGTTTAGCGCAGATCCAATACCAGCAATATGTCCTAACGGTTGCATTGCTAAAGCTCTGTAATTACCAAATAAGAACGCCACACTTGTAAACTGAAGAATTAAGAAGAGAATTAAGATCTCTATACTTGGATTGATCCCAGACCAAAATAAAACAACATAAATCAATGAAATTAGCGTAAAAGCTAATAAAGCGATATTTACTAAATTCCACATACCAAAGCGCATTACAATAGCACTATTTAAAAAAGTAGCTAAACCAATAGTAATCGCTAAACTGGCAAATATGTATGGGAAGTAATCGCCTAAATCGTATTGTACCTGAAAAATTTGTTGCGCAGTTCCCAAATACACCATAAAAGATCCCATGATTAAACCAGAAAGAAAGGTGTAAATTATTGCTGATTTTATTTTGAAAAAGGTCTGCGATCCTGTTTTAAAAATAGACCATCGAAATGTTTTTCTGTATTTGTCATGTAATGTTTCTGGTTGACGTTTCCAAAACCATAACATTATTAAAGAACCAAATGCTAGGTTAACGTTGAATATAGATTCCCATCCAAAATTATTTAATAAAAACTGACCCAACATAGGTGCTATAACAGGAACCAAGATAAACGTCATTGTAACCACAGAAAGAATTTTAGCCATATGATCACCACTGTAAGAATCTCTAACAATAGCAACACTCATGGTTCTGGGTGAAGACAATCCAATGCCTTGTAAAACACGTCCAAAAAGCATCATTTCAAAATTTCTTGTTGTGATACAGATAATGGAAGCCACAATAAATATCCCAAACCCAACGTAAACCATAGGTTTACGACCAAAACTATCTGACAATGGTCCAAAAATTAATTGTCCAAAACCTAAGCCTAGAAATATGGTAAAAATTAGTTTTTGGTTCTCAGTTTCATTTGCACTACCCAAATAGTTTCCAATCTTAGGTAAAGCAGGTAGAACGGCATCAATTGACAAGGCAACAATGGACATTAATGCTGCCATTAGTACCACAAATTCTAACTGAGATCGGTTTTCATTTTGCATGGCGCAAAAGTAATTTATTTAAACCCTAAATTAGATTCACTTTAACATAATAATGATTTATTAATATGAAGTGTTTAAAATACCAATGAATTAAATGCCGAATGATTTTTTATTCATTTCATTTCCGTTTGCAACCGCTTATATTTGTATAAAGTTTAGCACTACATGAAGCATTTTAAAGAATCTCCTAAGAATACAAATACAGAGAAACCTAAAGTTACCTTAAAAACAGCCTTTAAAACAATTATTTGGCCAAGACGTAAATTGGTGTTGTTGGGCTTGGTGCTTATAATTATTCGGAGTTTAGCAGGTTTTGTTTTACCCTTAGAAAGTAAAGTTTTATTGGATGAGGTAGTGCCAAATAAAAACTACGATCAGTTATATATTTTAATAGGTATCGTAATAGCAGCAATTTTAGTTCAAGCTATTACGTCTTTTTTGTTAACTAAAGTATTAAGTATTCAAGCGCAATATTTAATAAGTGAATTGAGAGCACAAGTTCAAAAAAAGGTCTTGTCATTACCCATTAGCTTTTTTGATAACACAAAATCTGGTGCCTTAGTTTCTAGAATAATGACAGATGTAGAAGGTGTAAGAAACCTAATTGGTACTGGTTTAGTACAGTTGGTTGGTGGTTCATTTACAGCAATAATTACCTTAATTATATTATTACGAATGAATGTGTGGATGACGCTTTTTACATTTATTCCTTTGTCTGTTTTTGGAATTATTGCCTTAAAAGCCTTTAAATATATAAGACCAATTTTTAGAGCAAGAGGAAAAATTAATGCTGAGGTCAAAGGTCGTTTAAATGAAACTTTAGCTGGAGTTAGAGTTATAAAAGCGTTTAATGCCGAAGAACAAGAAAACAAAGTGTTTGAGAGAGGTGTAGAAAATATTTTTGAGAATGTGAAGAAGAGTATGACAGCAACGGCTATTATGACAAGTTCGTCCACGTTCTTAATTGGTTTAGCGACCACAGGCATCATGGGAATTGGTGGACACTACATGATTCAGGGAGAGATTACACCAGGAGACTTTTTACAATTTACATTTTTACTAGCCTTTATGGTTGCTCCAATTGTACAGATGAGTAATATTGGTAGTCAATTAACGGAAGCTTTGGCAGGTTTAGATCGTACCGAAGAATTAATGAGTTTAGCTACTGAAGATGAACAAAAAGACAGAATTATAGAATTAGAAACCATAAAAGGAAACATTAAATTTAATGATGTGTCATTTGCATATGAAGAAGGAAAACCTGTGCTTCATAATATTAATTTTGAGGCACCATCTGGTTCTGTCATTGCTTTAGTAGGAAGTTCTGGGTCTGGTAAATCTACGATTGCAGGTTTGTCAGCAACATTTTTAAATCCGGAATCTGGCGTTATAACTATTGATGAAAAAGATCTGTCTAAGGTAAAATTGAGTAGTTTTAGACAACACTTAGGCGTGGTTTTGCAAGATGAATTTTTGTTTGAAGGTTCTATTAAAGAGAACATTATGTTTCCTAGGCCAAACGCAACGGAAGCACAATTGCAACATGCCGTAAAAGCTGCTTATGTTAATGAGTTTACAGATAGGTTTGATGATGGATTAGACACCTTAATTGGAGAACGTGGTGTGAAACTATCAGGAGGGCAACGTCAAAGAATAGCTATTGCAAGAGCTATATTAGCAGATCCAAAAATTATTATTTTAGATGAAGCAACCTCTAATTTAGATACAGAAAGTGAAAGCTTAATTCAAAAAAGTTTATCGGAGTTAACCAATAACAGAACCACCATAGTAATAGCACATCGATTAAGTACTATTAAAAAAGCCGATCAAATTTTAGTCATTGAAGCAGGTAAAATTGCAGAACGCGGCACACACGATGAGTTGTTAAAGGCAGAAGGTCGTTATTATGATTTGTACACGTTTCAGGCAAAAATATAATTCTTAATTTTAATTAAATTCTATAATATGTTAACCGATTCATTAATCACACTTTTCAATAGAGACCTTAATAAGTTAATCGATGAGATTTCACTCTATAAAGATGAAACTAACCTTTGGATAACAGATGGCACTATTTCTAATTCAGCAGGTAGATTATGTATTCATTTATTAGGTAATTTAAATCATTTTATAGGAGCCGTCTTAGGGAAATCCGGCTATGTAAGACAGCGCGATTTAGAGTTTTCATTGGTAAATGTGCCAGCATCAGAGCTGATTTTGCAAATTGAAGACACCTTAATTATAGTTGAAAATACGTTAAAAAAATTATCAGTAAACGAATTAGAATCAGAATATGAGCTACAAGTTTTTAAAGAGCCAATGACTACAGGTTATTTTTTAATTCACTTATCATCACATTTTGCATATCATTTAGGTCAGATTAATTACCACAGAAGATTATTGGATAAATAAATAATTCCTCTATGGTAACTATAAATTTATTTTAATTAAAACAGTCTTAAATCGATTATAAAGGAATATTACCATGTTTACGCTTAGGCTTAACTATTTCTTTGTTTTCTAACATGCTAAAGGCCTTTATCAATTTACGTCTTGTGTTTTGAGGTAAAATAACTTCATCTACAAAACCACGTTCTGCAGCGCTGTAAGGATTAGCAAAGAGTTCTGCATATTCAGCTTCTTTTTCTTTCCACTTAGCATCCTTGTTTTCAGCTTTAGAAATTTCACGCTTAAAGATGATTTCGGCAGCACCTTTAGCACCCATTACAGCAATTTCAGCATTTGGCCAAGCAAAATTCATATCTGCTCCAATGTGTTTAGAGTTCATTACATCGTAAGCCCCTCCATAAGCTTTTCTTGTGATTACGGTAATTCTTGGCACTGTAGCTTCACTAAATGCATATAATAATTTTGCACCATTAACAATAATACCATTCCACTCTTGGTCAGTGCCAGGCAAAAATCCAGGGACATCTTCTAAAACTAAAAGAGGAATATTAAAACAATCACAAAAACGAACAAATCGAGCCGCTTTTTTAGAACTATTGACATCTAAAACACCTGCTAAAAACATAGGTTGATTAGCAATTACACCAACACTTTTTCCACCCAATCGTGCAAAACCTACAATGATATTTTCGGCATAATTTTTATGGATTTCATAAAAAGAATTTTCATCAATAATGCCTTCAATGACGTTATGCATGTCGTAAGGTTTATTTGGATTCTCAGGAACTATGGATGATAATACATCTCTAATTTCGTCTTTAAGTTCAAAAGGAATATCATCTGCTTTTTGTTTATTACTTTGTGGTAAATAGCTCAATAACATTTTAAGGTCTTCTAAACATTCTACATCATTAGATGATGTTTTATGTGCCACACCAGATTTTGAGGAATGCACACTGGCACCTCCTAATTCTTCACTAGTCACTTCTTCATTGGTTACTGTTTTTACAACATTTGGCCCAGTAACAAACATATAACTTGTGTCCTCTACCATTAGTGTAAAATCCGTCATGGCAGGTGAGTAAACGGCTCCACCAGCACAAGGACCCATTATGGCAGAAATCTGAGGAATAACACCAGAAGCTTGAACATTTCTGTAAAATATATCTGCATAACCACCTAATGAACGTACACCTTCTTGAATTCGTGCGCCTCCAGAATCGTTAAGTCCAATAATAGGAGCACCAACGTTAACAGCCATATCCATAATTTTACAGATTTTTTCGGCATGTGTTTCAGATAAAGAACCTCCAAAAACGGTAAAATCTTGTGCAAAAACATAAATTAATTTTCCATTGACTGTGCCATAACCAGTAACAACACCATCACCATAAAATTGTTGGTCAGCCATGCCAAAGTCTTTAGTTCTGTGTGTCACTAAAGCGCCTATTTCTTCAAATGAACCTTCATCTAAAAGATACATAACACGCTCTCTTGCTGTTAACTTTTTCTTTTGATGTTGTTTGTCTATTCTAGCTTGTCCGCCTCCTAATTTGGCTAAGGCTAATTTATCGTTTAATGTTTTTATTTTGTTGTCCATACTTTAATTGTTCTCGCTAAGTCGCAAAAGGCGCAAAGCTGTATGTATTATTTTTTTTGTCAATCTATTCCGAAGCTTCGGAAGTTTAAGATTTTTTTTTAATTGCCTAAATTACACCTCGACTACGCTTGATGTGACAGTTGTATCTCAATACTGCGACTGAAAACTAACCTGGTATTCGCAATACTTTCTGTTCAGCCAAATAATGCTTTAATGCGATTTTTGCCGCAATTTCTGCTTCAAGTTGATTTTGCTCTTCTAAAAGGCTAGGTGAGTAGTATTTTTTAACAAAATGTGTATCAAAATTTCCACTTCTAAAAGCTTCATGTTCGCAAACAAAACGACCAAAAGGTAATGTTGTTTCTACACCTTTTATATGGTAATTGTCAATGGCTTTTATCATTAACTCAATGGCTTCTTCTCTTGTTTTACCATACGTTATAAGTTTAGATAACATTGGATCATAATAAATTGGGATATCCATACCTTCTTCAAAACCATTATCTACTCTTATATTTTTACCTTCAGGTAATCTGTAAACTTCAAGATTACCGACACTTGGCAGAAAATCATTCATCGGATCTTCTGCATAAACTCTAAGTTCTAGCGCATGACCATTGATTTTTAAATCGGCTTGTTTAATGTTTAAATTTTCGCCTCTTGCCACTTTAATTTGAAGTTCTACTAAATCTACATTAGCAATCCATTCTGAAACAGGATGCTCAACTTGCAATCTTGTATTCATTTCTAAAAAGTAGAAATTTAGATTTTCATCTAATAGGAACTCTACAGTGCCAGCACCAATATAATCACAAGATCGTGCAACGTTAATCGCTGCTTGACCCATTTTTTCCCTTAATTCTGGTGTTAAAACAGCAGAAGGTGCTTCCTCAACCACTTTTTGGTGACGACGTTGTATAGAGCATTCGCGCTCAAATAAATGAATCACGTTGCCATGCATATCTGCCATAATCTGAATTTCGATATGTCTCGGAGAAGCCACGTATTTTTCTATAAACACAGACCCGTCGCCAAAAGCATTTTTAGCTTCACTTATAGCTCTATCCATTTGTGATTCAAATTCAGCTTCGTTTTCTACAATACGCATACCTTTTCCACCACCACCAGCTGAAGCTTTAATAAGGATAGGAAAACCAATGTCTTTGGCAATTTTCTTTGCTTCTGCAATGTCAGTTATGGCTTCATCTGTGCCAGGAACCATAGGAATATCATAAGCCTTAACCGTTTCTTTAGCGGCTAATTTGCTTCCCATCACTTGTATGGCTTTAGAGCGTGGACCAATGAATATAATGTTATTGGCTTCGCACAACTCAGCAAACTCAGCATTTTCACTTAAAAATCCATAACCAGGATGAATTGCGTCTACTTGCAATGCTTTTGAAACTTCAATAATTTTATCGCCTCGTAAATACGATTCGTTTGAAGGTGCAGGACCAATACAAACGGCCTGATCTGCATATTTTACGTGTGGCGAATTTCTATCAGCTTCAGAAAAAACAGCAACTGTTTTGATGCCCATTTTCTTTGCTGTTTGCATAACACGAATTGCAATTTCGCCTCTGTTTGCTACTAATATCTTTTTCATATTATTCAAATTCTATTAATAGTGAATTTTTATCGACTGTATTTCCTTCTTCTACCTTTATTGATTTAATAATACCATCGCGAGGTGAGTTAATTACATTTTCCATTTTCATGGCTTCAAGGATTAATAAAGGCTCATTTTCTTTTACTGCATCATTAACATTTACGTTAATTTCTAAAATTAATCCAGGCATTGGTGCTTTAACATCATTAATCTTTTTAGCGGCTCCAATCTCAAAACCTAAAGCTTCTATTTGTTGGTCTAAAGCATCATGAATTGTAACATTGTAAGTATTGTTATTAACTTTTATATTATAGCTCTTCTTGTTGAAATCAGTATCTAATATTTCAGCTTTTATTGTGTAGCTATCTTGAAGAATATGGAAATTGTTCGCAGTAGTTTTAACCACATCTAGAGTTTCTAAGCTATCTTTTGATACGTCAAAAGATAGTTTAGAATTGACTTTTATCTTATACATAAAAATGATTTTATTGCGCGATTGTTAATTTAAAGCTTAATCGACTGCAAAATAAAAAAATATTAAGTGATATTTTACGAAATCTATAAAGATTTGAACTGAGAATCGTCCTGATGTTTTTTTATCGCTTTACGTGCTAAAACAATTCCAATAATTAAAGACACAAATGCACCTGTAGAAATCCCTGGAATAAAATTGATGAATAAGAAGAAGTCATAAGCACCGTGAAAAAGAGTTGCCAATAAAAGACCAGTTAAATTTAAGACTAATCTGTTGTTAGAAAATTTTGCTTTTCCCATAAAATAGCCCATCAACACACCAAAAGTAGCATGAGCAGGAACGGCAGTGAAAGCGCGCATAATAGCTGTTTGGTATCCACCATCGATGACGTACATTATGTTTTCAGTGCAGGCAAAGCCCATAGAAACCATAACGGCATATATGATACCATCGTATGGTTCGTTAAAGGCTGCTTTTGGTTGTGTGTAGTATTTTACAATAACGTATTTACTAAATTCTTCAGTTAAAGCAACGACTATAAATGCCTGAATAAATTGTTGCCAAATACTGAATTGATCTGTAACAGGAATTAAACGACCTGTGAAAAAGTATATTACAAAAACTAATAGAACACTAACTATGGCGCCAAATAAAAAATTAGCAATAAGTAACCCTCTCGGTTCTTTTTCATATTTGTCTTGAACATATATGTATAATATGACACTAAAAACTGGTGCAATGGCGAGTAAAAGTAAATTCATTATTAATTATTTTCCTTTATAGTTTTTAATATGAATTTGTAATAATCTGTATTACTAGTTACAAAATGCGAATTGGTTTCACTGTGATTTAATAAAGATTTAAAGGCCTTGAAAGTAACCAATTTAACGGCTTCAACTTCCTCTTCTTGAATAGTAAGTTGGTTTAAGTCTGTCTGTAATTTTGCAATAAAGACTTGATGAAATTCATTATCTTGAATTTTACCTTCTGCATAACTGGATTCATGCAGAAAAACACCAATATGTTTTAAATCTTTGGTTTCTAAATCTAATCCAATTTCTTCTTTAGTTTCGCGTACAGCCGCTTCAGTAAAAGATTCGCCAGCGTCAATATGTCCTGCAACAGATACGTCCCAAAGCAAAGGAAAAATGGCTTTCTTGTGAGACCGTTGTTGTAATAATATTTTACCATTAGACGTATATAACCATAAGTGAATGGTGTTGTGATACAAACCATTGGCATGAGCTTTAGATTTTAAAGCTGTTTTACCAGTTGGTTTACCATGTTTGTCAACGATGTCTATAATTTCATCCATAGTTGTAAGAAGACCTCAAAGATTTCGGAAACCTTTGAGGTCTTTAAAATTATTAGTCTGCTAAAGCTAGCTTGGCTAGTTATTTGAAGTAACTAAATGTTTCTCCGTCTTCTATCTTTAATAATGTTTCGTATATTAATTTAATTACATTTTCTACATCATCTCTATGCACCATTTCTACAGTAGTATGCATATAGCGTAATGGTAAAGAAATTAATGCAGAGGCAACACCTCCATTACTATAAGCAAAGGCGTCTGTATCAGTACCAGTTGCTCTAGATAAAGCAGCACGTTGAAAAGGTATTTTCTTCTCTTCTGCAGTCTCTGTTATTAAATCACGTAATTTTTGTTGCACAGCAGGTGCATATGCTACAACAGGACCTTTACCAATTTCGGCATAGCCTTGTACCTTTTGGTCTATCATTGGTGTTGTTGTATCATGAGTTACATCAGTAACAATAGCAACGTTTGGTTTAATGGTTTGTGTAATCATTTCGGCACCACGTAAACCAATTTCTTCTTGTACAGAATTAGTAATGTATAAACCAAATGGTAATTTCTTTTTGTTTTCTTTTAGTAAACGAGCGACTTCTGCAATCATAAACCCACCCATTCTATTATCTAAAGCACGACAAACAAATTTGTCTTTGTTTAAGATATGAAATTCATCTGGATACGTAATTACACAACCAACATGAACACCCATTTTTTCAACTTCGTCCTTGTCTTTTGCTCCAATATCAATACAAATATTATCTGGTTTTGGCGCTTGTTCTTTTGCTTTACTTCTGGTATGGATCGCTGGCCAACCAAAAACACCTTTAACAATACCGTTTTTAGTGTGGATATTTACAATTTTACTTGGCGCAATTTGGTGATCACTACCACCATTTCTAATTACGTACAATAATCCGTTGTCTGAAATATAATTAACATACCAAGAAATTTCATCTGCATGTCCTTCGATGACAACTTTGTATTTTGCTTTTGGATTAACAACTGCAACTGCAGAACCGTAGGTGTCCGTAATGAATTCATCTACATAAGGTTTAAGATAATCCATCCATATTTTTTGTCCTTCCCACTCATATCCTGTAGGTGACGCATTATTTAAATATTTCTCTAAAAAGTCCAAAGACTTTTTGTTCAATAATTGTTTTTTAGCCATTAGTTTTAATTTTCCTTAAAAATAATAATATTAATACGAATTTAGGGTTATAGACTATAAATATTACTAATTTTGAATATGTATAAAACTAGTATTTTGGTATGGTTTTAGCTTTAAAGAAATTAATGAAGAATTTTATTTACATAGCGATGTTTTTTTCTGCCGTATTATCTGCGCAAGAAACACCTGTGGAGCAAGAGCAAGATTCTACAGAAGTTCAATACATGATTATTGAAGGAGATTCTATACCAGTTACTGCTGTTGAGTTAAACGAAGTTTTGGTGCTGCCCAACTTAAAATTCGATAATAAAGCGGCTAGAATTAGATACATCATTTTAAGACGAAAAACACTCAAAGTTTATCCGTACGCTAAGTTGGCGGCTGAACGTTTAGAAGCATTACAAGAGCGCTTAGACCAACTTGAACGTAAAAGAGATAAGAAGAAATATGCCAAAGTAATACAGAAGTATATTGAAGATGAATTCTCAGCAGAATTAAAGAAGTTAACTAAAACAGAAGGTCAGATTTTAGTAAAACTAATTCATAGACAAACAGGTAAAACTACGTTTGAATTAATAAAGGAATTACGAAGTGGTTGGCGTGCCTTTTGGTTTAATAGTACAGCGAGTTTATTTGATATTTCTTTAAAAAAAGAGTTCAGTCCTATAAATGAAGAAGAAGATTATTTAATAGAAGATATTCTGCAACGTGCATTTCAAAACGAAAGATTAAAACGACAAGAACCTGCATTTGATATAGATTTTTATGCTTGTGTATCCAAATGGTCCAAAGGGAAAAAAGTGAAGCGTATAAAATATAACGTTGAAGATGCGAAGCCAAACTAAACGAGAAGAACAATTAAACACTTGGACGCATGGTTTAGGCGCATTACTAGGTTTAGTTGCTTTAATTCTTTTAATCTTAAAAACCGATAACACACAATCATGGCACCTCTTTAGTGTTATTGTATATGGATTATCTACTATCATTTTATTTTTAGCGTCAACGTTTTACCATGCCGTGGAAGACGATAAAAAGAAACACTATTTTAGAATAGTAGATCACGTTAGTATCTATTTACTTATTGCAGGTACTTATACACCAGTTTTACTTATTTCCTTGACTGATAGTTTGGGTTGGACGCTCTTTTGGACTGTTTGGGGAATTGCCCTTTTTGGTGTGATTTTAAAGTTATTTTTTACAGGACGATTTGAACTGTTCTCTACCTTGCTCTATTTAGTAATGGGTTGGCTAATTATTTTTGATTTTTCTAATGTTTCAGAATCACTTGGTTCTGAAGGTGTTTTGTGGTTGTTTGCTGGTGGCTTATTTTATACCGTTGGAATCATATTTTATGCCATTCAAAAAATTCCTTACAATCATGTTATATGGCATCTATTTGTTTTAGCTGGTGCTATTTCACACTTTATGATGATCTATTTATTTGTGATCTAAGATGCGTTATTGATTAATTTGATTAAGAATGGCATCAATTTGGTCATGCACATTTCTCAATTGCTTATCATAGGATTCAGAATCATAAAGGATCCGTTTTTTAAATAATTCAAAAGCTTCAAGTCTTAATTTAGAATAGGTCATTAATTTATCGTTTCGCTCAATTAATTCTGGAGGTAAACCTTCAATGGTATTAGTTTTATTAATAATTTCGATATTTTCCTTCCATTTTGGTATGCTAACCTCGTTGAGTTCTGTGATAAGAGCAGAATTATCTTTTTTATCTATGTAGTCATAGAATTGCAAAGAGGCTTCTTCATTTTTTGAAAATTGCTCAAATTCAGTTTCATAAGTATCGTACACTTTGTCTGGTAGCGCAAAAAGGATAGCAAATGTTATAGAAGTAATTAATATTAATGCAAGAAACCCTATTCCTACGGCTCGCCAACTAGAATAGAATTCGTTGTTTTTTTCTAAATGATTATTTAAAATGTTACCATGAATTTTCTCTACGATTAAATAAATGATTCCTGTGTAAACTGCAGGAATAATCATTCTAGGGATTTTATCTACTATATATTCTGGCAAAGTAAACATGCTTCCAAAAATGATAATGGTAACTATTATAGACAGGATTAACGTTTTGTTTCCTTTTTCAGGTTCATTTAAAGCTTTATAGTTTTGATTTATAAGATAACCAGCAGCCAAAGGGCTACCAATGAAACTTGCAATTCCGATTGATCTTTGAGAGTATAATTTTAAATGTTCAGTAGGATTATTATTGTCGCTCATTTTTAGGGTTTATGCGTTTTGAATTTTAAAATTTTGTATGCCAATCCAATTGGAGATACGATAGCAATCAAAACTATATTTTAGTAAATTAAACTATAAAAAGTGAATTATAAAAGACGAAACCTTCAAATTAATAATAATTCCTAAAGTAAATTTGTAATGTAAACTAGGTATTTTATTTTAAATTAAAAATTAGTAATTAAATCATCATAGGTTACCAATTTAGAAGTTTCTTCTACATTACCAAGATAATTTTTACCTCTCAGCTTTTCTACTGTATGCGCTTTAAGCTTGTCGCTAGGAAAAGATGGAATTGGGTTTTTGAAGAAAGCTTCGCTAGATTCATTTTGGTGAAAAGTAAGCCATTTATCTTCTATATCATCTGTTAAAATTAAAGGCATACGAGGTTCTTTAATTTTCGGATTATTATGAATTTTAGATAGTATTGTATTCCCTTTGGTAGTCACAATTGTGAAAGAATTAAATTTTCCGCCAGTGTCAGGATCTGTCCATTCGCTCCACAAACCAGCTAGTGCCATAGGCTTTTTGTCTGAGCGTTGTATATAAAAAGGATATATTTTGTTGTCATAATGATGATGCTCGTAAAAACCATCAATATAAATAATGCATCGTTTATCTTTTAGAGAGTCTTTAAACGAAGGTTTGTCATAAATAGTTTCAATACGAGCATTAAGTGTGCTATTCCAAATTTTTTGCTGCTGTTGTTTGTCTTTTATCCAATGTGGAACTAAACCCCAAGTTGCAACAATAGGAAATTCTGGTGCGTCATTAGTATAAATTAATAGTTCTGGATGCGAAAAGCCAGAAGCATGAAAAATGGGTAAATCTGTAAACGGAATTAAATATTCAAGTATTTCTGTAACAGCCGATAAGTCGCCTTTTCTTTGAGCTCTTTTTAGCTGTGTTTCTGTACTTGCCTTAATATCATAACACATTATATAATCTTTTAAATCGAAACGATGAGGAAAAATCGATAGCCTCATTTATTTAATGTAAAGCTAAGATTAAAATTCTTTTGTTTTCAAGAGGTCTCAATATTTAAATGGTTTCTAAGCTTATTATATTATTTCTCTGAGTATGTTAATTGCATTTTTAATCATAAAATGCTTTAATTTTACATTTAAAATTCTTCTATCAAAGATTTGACTACATACGATTATATAATTTTAGGAGCAGGTGCGTCTGGTTTATTATTAGCATACAGAATGGCTAATGATTCTTTTTTTGATGACAAATCAATTTTAATTATTGATAAAATTAAGGATAAGGGGAATGATAGAACGTGGTGCTATTGGGAGGAAGGTGTTGGCGAATGGGACACTATGTTGACTAAAGAATGGTCTAATGTTTTTTTTGGAAGTGATTCATTCTCTAAAAAAATAACAATTGCTCCATACCGCTACAAAATGATAAGAAGTAAGGATTTTTACGATGAACTTTGGAAAACCCTTTATAAAAAACCGAATATTACATTTATTGAGGAAAACGTCGATAGTTTTTTAGAACTAGAAACTGGAGTACAAGTTATAACTGATAAAGTTAATTATTTAGGATCAAAACTGTTTAATAGTATACCTAATCCGGAAGTATATGCGTCTCAAGAAACGTATCCTTTAATTCATCAGCATTTTGTAGGATGGTTTGTAGAGCTAAAAGAGGATTTTTTTGATGACTCTACAGCGACATTTATGGATTTTTCAGTGCCACAAAAAGATAATACACGTTTTATGTATGTCCTGCCAATAAATAATAAACAGGCATTATTTGAGTATACGTTGTTTTCGGGCGAGTTGTTGCGATTGTCTGAATACGAAGATGGTATTAAAAACTATTTAAATAAAAAAGGAATATTTGAATATAAAATAATAGAAAAAGAAAAAGGTAATATACCAATGACGTCTTTTAAGTTTTCTGACTTAAATTCTAAGAACATCCTTAATATTGGTACAGCTGGTGGATGGACTAAAGCAAGTACAGGTTATACGTTTAGTAATACCGCTAAAAAGACGAAGCAAGTCGTTTCTTTTTTGAAACAAGATAATGACTTATCTAAGTTTCATAAGAAAACTAAATTCTGGTTTTACGATTTAATATTTCTCGATGTTTTAGCCAACAATAATGATGAAGGCGCTTCAATGTTTTCGTCTATGTTTATGAAAGCACATATTAAAACAATTTTTAAATTTTTGGATGAAGAATCAACATTGATTCAAGATTTAAAAATAATACTGTCAGTGCCACCCAAACGTTTTATTCAAGCGTTTTTTAAAAGACTGTTTTAAAGGTTATTTTGCTGTGTAAACCTGACCACGATGTGGTTTTAGAGCATCTCTAATGGGTTTCATCTCAGACTCAGCAACGACCATAAAAGCTAAAGTATGCATGTCACTGATGGTTTCAGTTTCAATAATAGTAATATCTAGCTCGTTTAAAGCTACATATTCTTTTAAGTGAATAACATGGTGCTCTGCAGTTTTATTGGCTACAGGTCCTCTAAAATCCCAAATCAATTTTAATTGTCGCATGGAGTTAATTTAAATTAGGCGGACTGTAGAATAGAAATTCCGTTTTCAACAAAATTTTTAAAATTTTTTAAATACGTTTCGGTTTGTTTTTTAAAAGCACCTGGCATAAAAAATAACATAGCACTCATTCTAAAACTAGTAGGTTGGTACTCGTTTTTTGAAGTCCATTTAGTGTAATTATCTTCTGTAGTATTAAAATAATTTTCTTGTATGTTTCGCACACCTTCTGTTGTATACGAGGCATGATATTCGTTGGGGAAATTTTGCTTGGTTACGGTTTCAATGACTACTAGCTGACGTTTACCAAAAGAAAAATTCAATTTCATTTTAGCGCCAAGTTCACTAGGAATACCAGAGATATGTTCTGTACTTACTAAACCATCTTGCCAATGTTTAAGGTTGTCAATGGAATCGAGCTTATTTATAACTTCTGAAATTGGCTTCTTAATTAAAATTTCAGTGGTGTATTGCATTACGAGGGATTTTAACCAAATGTAAAAAAACAAAGAGCAATTATTTTGATAAATCGACGTTCTTAATGTTTTATTTGTTAAAATCAACGTTAAACTATAAGAGTTGTTAAACTAGTATGATTTTTACTACGTATCTATCAATTATAGTTCAACATTGCGTTTTATTCATCTTGCTAAATTAGCTATTTATGTTATTTTTGCTCAGTTTGAAAAAAACAATAGTGTTCTGCATTAAATTTAGATTAAAAATAAATGGCATGAAGTCAATAAAATTAAAATGTTTACTTGTATTCATATTTGCGCTTAACGTAACTTTTGCTCAAGACAAAGACGACGTATTAATTAACGTTGGTGGTAATCCTGTGATGGCATCAGAGTTTTTACGTGTATATCACAAAAATCTCGATTTAGTAAAGGATGAAAGTCAAAAAGATGTTGATGGATATTTAAAATTATTTACTGAATATCAGTTAAAATTAAATGAAGCTAAGCGTCTTAAATTAAACGAAGATAAAAAATACCAACGTGAGTTTTCTAGATATAAAAAGCAACTGATTAAAAACTATATTTCAGAAAATAAAGTTACTGATGAGTTAGTGAAAGAAGCTTATGACCGTAGTAATATTGATATTAAAGCGGCTCATATTCTAGTAAGATTAGACGCTACTGCAAAGGACACTATCGCTGCATACAACCAAGTATTAGATTTAAGAAAACGCGCGTTGAGTGAAGGGTTTGACAATGTGAAAACGAAAATGCACAATGGCGAAACTATTTTTATTGAGGACTTAGGATATTTTTCCGCCTTTAAAATGGTGTATGATTTTGAAACCGCTGCGTTTAATACACCAGTTGGCGAAATCTCAATGCCATTTAGAACACAATTTGGCTACCACGTGGTTAAAGTTATGGATAATAGACTATCTAGAGGAACTGTGACAGCAGCTCATATAATGATTAAGTCTGAGCAAAAAGATAGCTTACTAAATCCTGAAGAACGTATTAATACCATTTATAAAAAATTAAATCAAGGTGAAAGTTTCGAAGCTTTAGCAAAGCAATTCTCTGAAGATAAGAGTTCAGCAAAAAATGGAGGAAAAATCACTCCATTTAAAAGTGGTCAATTGAGTTCTATTAAATTTGAAGATGAAGCATTTGGATTAATGAATGATGGAGACATTAGTAAACCGTTTAAAACGGATTATGGTTGGCACATTGTAAAACGTTTAGAATTAAAACCAATTCCTCCATTTGAAGACGTAAAGGCATCTTTTGTGCAACGCGTTAAAAGAGACTCTAGATCTAAGCTTATAAATGAAGCCATGGTTGCTAAACTTAAGAGAAAGTATAAAATCAATTATAATGCAGACGCGAAATCTTATTTTGTAAAAGCATTGACGGATGACTATTATAATAGAGCTTGGGATTTGCCAACAGACCTTAAAGAAGATGAACCTGTTTTTACAATAAATAACAGAGCGTTTACGTATTTAGCTTTTGGAAATCATTTAAAGAATGCACAACGTTTATACGCTAATAATAAACTGCCATTAGCTGCTATTGTTGATAAGGAATTTGAGAATTTCTTTGAATCTTCAATTTTTAAATACAGAGAAGAGAATTTAGAAACAGAAAATCCGGAGTATGCTAATATATTAAAAGAGTATAGAGACGGACTTTTGTTGTTTGACCTTATGGAAAAAGAAATTTGGAATAAGGCGTCTAAAGATACTTTAGGTTTAGATAATTTCTATGAAAACAATAAAGCTAATTACACTTGGAATGATAGAGTAGATGTTTTGATTGCAACAACATCAGACGAATCTAAATTGAAAAAACTAAGGAAATTAATGAAAAAAGGAAAGTCTGAAACTGAGATTTCCGAAGCTTTAAATTCTGAAGATAAACTCAATGTGATTTTTACAAAAGGGATTTATAATTTAGATAATCCTGTATTGCCATCAGATTTTGTAGCAGAACAAGGTGTTTCTGATGTTTACAATAATCATAACGAGGCATTTCATATTATTAATGTGAAAGAAGTTCTTCCTGCAAGAATTAAAACTTTAGAAGAAGCCAAAGGAAATGTAATCAATGACTACCAAACCGAAATAGAAAATAACTGGATTAAGGATTTATATAAGCGATACAAAGTAGAAGTTAATGAAGAGGTGCTTAATTCTATTAAATCTAAAATTGGCAACTAAACCTATTTTTTTGAAGCAAACGTTTTACATACTAATTTTGGGTTTATTTCTTACGAGCTGTGATTTTTTTAAAAAATCAGATGATCGTGAGCCTGTTGCTAGAGTCAATGACACCTATCTTTATAAGGAAGATATTGCGGATATAGTACCGAAAGGCGCTTCAAAAGAAGATAGCACTTTAATGGTAAATGCATATGTAAATCGTTGGGCGAGACAGTTACTATTAATGGATGGTGCTTTAGTTAACTTATCTGAAGACAAACAAAACAGCTATTCAAGATTGGTAGAACAATATAAAACAGATTTATATACAAAGGCATATTTAGAAGGCTTAGTAAAAAAGAACATTGACAGCGTTGTGAAACCTGATGAAGCTAAACTTTTTTATGAAGCCAATAAAGAATCCTTTAAACTAAATGACGATCTTATTCAATTAAGGTACATTAGTTTACCTCTAAACCCAGTGAATTTAGATTCAATTAAAAAGCGATTTAAACGATTTAAAGCCAAGGATAAGAGGTATTTAGATTCAATATCTGTACAGTTTAAATCGTATTTGTTAAATGATTCGCTTTGGGTAAAGCTCAACCGTGTAGCAGAAAAGATTCCTATCATAACAGATGCTAATAAAAATCAATTGTTAAAAAAATCTAATTATTTACAACTCAAAGATTCATTAAACCTATATTTGATGCAAGTTAATGACGTGCGCCTTCAAAACGATTACGCACCTATGAATTATGTGAATTCATCGATTAAAAAAATTGTTATAAACAAGAGGAAATTAGAGCTCATCAAGCAACTCGAAAATGATATTACAAAAGATGCTATTAAAAACAATCAATTCCAAATTTATAAATAAAGCAACGTTAATCGTTTGCCTTTTGTCCGTTAGCTTTATTAACGCACAAGAAATTATTGATGAAGACCAACCAGTAAAAGAACAGGTTGCAGATAGTGTTGTAAACAAAACACGTATTAAAGCAGATGGCGTTGCTGCTGTTGTTGGAGATTTTATTCTACTAGAATCAGATTTAGATAGAGAAATTGAGCAGTTAAAAGCACAAGGTGCTGATTTAAGTGATTATACAAGATGTGAGCTTTTTGGTAGTTTATTAGAAAGCAAATTATACGCGCACCAAGCCATTCAAGATAGTGTTATTGTAAATGAGTTACAAATTCAAAGTAGAGTAGATCAACAATTTCAAGGTATTTTAGGTCAATTAAATGGCGATTTACAGAAAATGTTAGAATACTATAAGAAAGATACAGAGCAGGCTTTAAGAGATGAAATGTATGAAATCAATAAAAACAATTACTTGGCTCAAGAAATGCAAGCTAAAGTAACAGCAGATATTGAGGTTACACCAGAGGAAGTTCGTACCTTTTTTAATGACATACCTAAAGAAGAAAGACCAACGTTTGGTACAGAGTTAAAATTAGCTCAAATCGTTGTTATACCAGAGGTAACAGAGGATGCGAAACAAGCTGTTATTGATAAACTTAAAGGATTTAAAAAAGATATTGAAGAGAATAATTCTAGCTTTACAACCAAAGTATTGTTTTATACAGAAGATACAGCGTCTAAACGTGATGGTGGTAAATACACATTGAACAGAAAACAACCAAGAATGGTTAAAGAGTTTAGAGATGTTGCTTTCTCTTTACAAGAAGGCGAAATTTCAGAGCCTTTTGAAACTGATTTTGGTTACCATATAATATTGTTAGAAAAAGTTAGAGGACAAGAATATGATGTAAGACATATTTTATTGCGCCCAGAAATAACTCAAGATGCGATTAAAAAAGCTAATGATGAAATAAAAGAAGTTAGAGCGAAGATCATAGATGGTACACTTACATTTGCTGAAGCAGCTAGAGAGTTTAGTGATGAAGTTGAAACTAAATTTGAAGGTGGTCAATTAACAAATCCTACAACGCAAGATTTTAATTTTGAATTAACACGTATGGAGCCAGAATTATACTCTCAAATTCAAGATTTAAAAGACGGAGAGATAAGTGAGGTTTTACAAGATGAAGATCGTGTAAATAGTATTAAATTCAAAATTTTAACGGTTACAGACCGTATTGATGATCATGAAGCAGACTTCGCAAAAGATTATTTAAAAATTAAAAATTTAGCATTACAAGACAAGCAAATTAAAGCAGTTGCAAAATGGCAAAAAGAAACCATTGCTGATACTTACATTAAAATTAATGGTGAGTATAGAGAATGTGATTTTCAAAGTAACTGGTTAAAAAAGTAGAATATATGTCTGATGTTGTTAAAATTGAAAACTTTGTTAAGAAATTTGCTGCGCTTAAACAAGAAGTAGCAAAGGTAATTATAGGTCAAGATGAAGTTGTAAACCAAATTTTGATTTCAATTTTTTCTGGTGGACATTCACTATTAATAGGTGTTCCTGGTTTAGCAAAGACATTAATGGTAAATACCATTGCACAAGCTTTGGGTCTCGACTTTAAGCGTATTCAGTTTACACCAGATTTAATGCCAAGTGATATCTTAGGGAGTGAGATTTTAGATGAAAATAGACAGTTTAAATTTATTAAAGGTCCTATTTTCTCTAATATCATTTTAGCAGATGAGATAAATAGAACACCACCTAAAACGCAAGCCGCATTATTAGAAGCAATGCAAGAACGCTCAGTAACGGTTGCTGGTCATCAATATAAATTAAATTTACCCTATTTTGTCTTAGCGACACAAAACCCAATTGAGCAAGAAGGAACTTACCCTTTACCAGAAGCCCAGTTAGACCGTTTTATGTTTGCGATTAATCTAAAATATCCTTCATTTCAAGAAGAGGTGGATGTTGTAAAAGCAACCACAACTGATATTAAAATGACTGTAAATTCTTTGTTTACGTCAGATGAAATTATAGATTTTCAAAACGTAATTCGTCGTATACCTGTAGCAGATAATGTTATTGAATATGCCGTGTCATTGGTGGCTAAAACTAGGCCAAAAGAAAATACTGCAGCAGATATTGTAAAGGAGTTTGTAGATTGGGGAGCAGGACCAAGAGCTTCACAAAATTTAATTTTAGCAGCTAAAACACATGCCGCAACGAATGGGAAATTCTCTCCAGATATTGAAGATATTCAAGCAGTGGCAACAGGGATTCTAAGACACAGAATTATTAAAAACTACAAGGCCGAAGCGGAAGGTGTCACTGACGAGAAGATTATTCAGAGTTTGTTTTAGATGAAACTAAAAAACTTTACAGGAACAATTCTGATATTCCTTATTGGATTGTATAATCACTAAACTTGGAATTGGTTCAGCAGCAGCTGCTGGAAGTATAAGAGGTGGTGCTCTTTTCTTAATTATAGGAAGTTGTATTGAATTATTCGCGGCTATTATTGCTTTCTTTAAGGTATATAATTATTATAGAAAAGAATAAAACTACCTATTTATTGCGATGTCATTCTAGTAATATTTTTGAAGTTGAATTAGTTGTTAAAACTAAAATTTTGGTTTGATTTTTCATCTATTTATAATGGTTATTATTTAATAGTTATAATTTATAATTACTCAAATTTTGAATTATTGTTAAATTATTGATTTTGTGTACTTTTTTTTGTTAAAAACTTAATTAACATCAATAAAGTTTGCTAAATAATGTATTGTTTTCATTAGGCTTCCTATTTCATTACATATTTTTAAATCCTCTATAAAATGTGTAGATTTGTGTCCTTTTTAAAAAGAAATAACTCTACTTATATGAACATTTATAAAGATTATATCAAGGAGATCGCAGAACGTAAAGCTCAAGGTCTTCATCCAAAGCCAATTGATGGTTCAGAACTACTAAGTGCAATCATTGCGCAAATTAAAGATACAGAGCATCCAGATAGAGATGATTCTGTAAACTTTTTTATCTATAATGTTTTGCCAGGTACTACTAGTGCTGCAAGTGTAAAAGCTGAATTTTTAAAGGAGATTATTCTAGGAGAATCTGAAGTGAAAGAAATTACACCAGATTTTGCATTAGAGCAGTTATCTCACATGAAAGGTGGGCCGTCTATTAAGGTTTTACTTGATTTAGTTTTAGAACAAAAAAATATTGATATCGCTAAGAAGGCTGCGGAAGTTTTAAAAACACAGGTCTTCTTATACGAAGCTGATACAGAAAGATTGGAAAAAGCCATGAAGAATGGTTGTCCAATTTCTAAAGATATTATTGAAAGTTACGCACAAGCTGAATTCTTTACTAAACTTCCTGAAATAGAGGAAGAAATTGAAGTGGTAACATACATTGCTGGTGTTGGTGATATTTCAACAGATTTATTATCTCCAGGCGGTGATGCACATTCGCGTTCAGACAGAGAATTACATGGCCAATGTATGTTTGAGCATAATAAAGAAATGCAAGCAGAATTGTTGGCTTTAAAAGAAGCGCATCCTGATAAGCGTGTTATGCTAATTGCAGAAAAAGGAACAATGGGAGTTGGGTCTTCTAGAATGTCTGGTGTAAACAATGTAGCATTGTGGACAGGTATTTCTTCTAGTCCTTACGTGCCATTTATTAATATTGCTCCAGTAATTGCAGGTACTAATGGAATCGCACCTATTTTCTTAACAACTGTTGGTGTAACTGGTGGTATTGGTTTAGATTTAAAAAACTGGGTTATTCAAAAAGATGAAGACGGAAAAACAATACGTGATGAAGATGGAGAGCCTGTATTAAAAGAAATGTATTCGGTAGCAACAGGTACTGTTTTAACCATAAATACAAAAGAGAAGAAATTATACAATGGAGACACAGAATTAAAAGATATTTCTGCAGCATTTACACCACAAAAAATGGAGTTTATGAAAGCGGGTGGTTCTTACGCTGTTGTTTTTGGTAAAAAACTGCAAACATTTGCGGCTAAAGCTTTGGGTATAGAAGTGCCTCAAGTTTATGCGACTTCAAAAGAAGTATCAATTGAAGGTCAAGGGTTGACAGCAGTAGAGAAAATATTTAACAAAAATGCCGTAGGAACTTCAGGAGCTACATTACACGCAGGATCCTACGTTCGTGCAGAAGTAAACATTGTAGGTTCTCAAGATACTACAGGTTTAATGACTTCTCAAGAATTAGAGATGATGGCTGCAACAGTGATATCTCCAATTGTAGATGGTGCTTACCAATCGGGTTGTCATACGGCATCAGTTTGGGATGATAAGTCAAAAGCTAACATACCAAGGTTAATGAGTTTTATGAACGACTTTGGTTTAATTACAGGTCGTGATCCAAAAGGGAAGTATTTCCCAATGACAGATGTAATTCATAAAGTACTTAACGATATTACTGTTGGAGATTGGGATATCATTATTGGTGGAGATTCTCACACGCGTATGTCTAAAGGCGTTGCTTTCGGTGCGGATTCAGGAACAGTTGCATTAGCTTTAGCGACAGGTGAGGCATCTATGCCAATTCCAGAGTCAGTTAAAGTAACATTCAAAGGACAGATGAAATCTTATATGGATTTCCGTGATGTGGTTCATGCAACACAGCAGCAAATGTTAGAGCAATTTGGAGGTGAAAATGTATTTCAAGGTCGTGTAATCGAAGTTCATATTGGTACTTTAACCGCAGATGAAGCCTTTACATTCACAGACTGGACTGCAGAAATGAAAGCAAAAGCTTCCATCTGTATTTCAGAAGACGATACCTTAATAGAATCTTTAGAAATTGCAAAAGGTCGTATCCAAATCATGATTGAAAAAGGTATGGACAATGCAAAAGGTGTGCTTCAGGGACTTGTTGATAAAGCAGATACTAGAATTACAGAACTTAAAACTGGTATTAAACCATCGTTAAGGCCAGATGCTGATGCTGTATATCACGCAGAGGTAATTATTGATTTAGATGAAATCGCTGAACCAATGATTGCAGATCCAGATGTAAATAATGAAGATGTTTCTAAACGTTATACTCATGATAACATTCGTCCATTATCTTACTATGGTGGAACCAAAAAAGTAGATTTAGGTTTCGTAGGATCTTGTATGGTTCACAAAGGCGATATGAAAATCTTAGCTCAAATGTTGAAAAATGTTGAAGCGCAACAGGGTAAAGTAGAGTTTAAGGCACCATTAGTAGTTGCACCTCCAACCTACAATATTGTAGATGAATTAAAGGAAGAAGGCGATTGGGAAGTATTGCAAAAATATTCAGGTTTCGAGTTTGACGATAGCGCACCAAAAGGATTAGCACGTACCAAGTACGAAAACATGCTATACCTAGAGCGTCCAGGTTGTAATCTTTGTATGGGTAACCAAGAAAAAGCAGAGCCAGGAGATACGGTAATGGCAACATCCACACGTTTATTCCAAGGAAGAGTTGTAAAAGATACTGGTGAGAAAAAAGGAGAATCATTATTATCTTCAACTCCAGTGGTGGTATTATCTACCATATTAGGGAGAACTCCGACTATGGCGGAATATGAAGCTGCAGTAGATGGTATTGTGCTCACGAAGTTTAAACCTTCCACGAAACAATTAGTAAGATAGTACTATCAATATTTCATAAAAGAAGCCTGAATCCTAGATTTAGGCTTTTTTTTGTTATTGTAGTTCATCGTATAAGATAAGATTTTGATTTTAATTATAAGAAATTAAGTATTGATAAAACTTATTCCATCATCATTATATATAGTTGTTCTGCTTTAAAAGTCATTAGGCATTTTGTATATTAGTAGAATTAAATTAAAAATTAAAAGACTATGGCATTTGATATTGATATGATAAAGGACGTTTACAGCAAAATGACAGAGCGTGTAGACGCTGCTCGCGAGATTGTTGGTAAACCATTAACACTTTCAGAAAAGATATTATACTCGCATTTGTGGGATGGAAAACCAACTGAAGCATTCACTAGAGGTAAGCATTATGTAGATTTTGCACCAGACCGTGTTGCTTGTCAGGATGCAACAGCGCAGATGGCTTTATTACAATTTATGCAAGCAGGAAAACCAAAAGTAGCCGTACCAACTACAGTGCACTGCGATCACTTAATACAAGCTAAAGATGGTGCTGCTACAGATTTAAAGCATGCTAATAGTACAAGTAGTGAAGTTTTTAGTTTTTTAGAATCTGTTTCTAATAAATACGGTATTGGGTTTTGGAAACCTGGAGCAGGAATTATTCATCAGGTCGTATTAGAAAATTATGCATTTCCTGGAGGAATGATGATTGGAACAGATTCACATACCGTAAATGCAGGTGGATTAGGAATGGTAGCAATAGGTGTTGGTGGAGCGGATGCTGTTGACGTTATGGCGGGAATGGCATGGGAATTAAAATTTCCGAAACTAATAGGTGTTAAATTAACCGGAAAGCTTTCTGGTTGGACAGCACCAAAGGATGTTATCTTAAAAGTAGCTGGTATTGTTTCTGCTAAAGGAGGAACAGGAGCCATTGTAGAGTATTTTGGACCAGGTGCAACATCAATGTCTTGTACAGGTAAAGGAACTATTTGTAATATGGGAGCGGAAATCGGAGCGACTACATCCACATTTGGCTATGATGATTCTATGGAGCGTTATTTGCGTGCTACAGATAGAGCAGATGTAGCAGATGCTGCCAATAGCGTAAAAGATTATTTAACTGGTGATGCTGAAGTATATGCTAATCCAGAACAATATTTTGATCAAGTTATTGAAATTGATTTATCAGAACTTGGACCATTGTTAAACGGGCCATTTACTCCAGATTTATCAACTTCTGCTGGCAAAGATATGGGAGAAAAAGCAAAAGCAAATGATTGGCCTATACAAGTTGAATGGGGTTTAATAGGTTCTTGCACTAACTCCTCATATGAGGATTTATCTAGAGCGTCATCCATTGCGCAGCAAGCTTTAGATAAAGGGTTAAAGATGAAAGCAGAATTAGGGATAAATCCAGGTTCTGAGCAAGTAAGATATACTGCAGATAGAGATGGAATTTTAGGCATATTCGAAGAGTTAGACGCTAAGATTTTTACAAACGCATGTGGACCTTGTATTGGTCAATGGGCTAGGTATAGTGACCCTAAAAATGCACCAAAAAATAGCATAGTACATTCATTTAATAGAAACTTTGCAAAGCGTGCCGATGGAAACCCAAATACTCATGCATTTGTGGCTTCGCCAGAATTAACAGCTGCTATTGCAATTGCTGGACGTTTAGACTTTAATCCAATGAAAGATAAATTAATTAACGAAAATGGAGAAGAGGTTATGTTTGAGGAACCAACAGGATGGGAATTGCCTCCTAAAGGTTTTGAGGTCAAGGAGAATGGTTATTTAGCGCCTGTGGCAGATGGAAGTGGAGTAGAGGTTACGGTAAGTCCAACATCAGAACGCTTACAATTATTAACACCTTTTGAACCAATTGGGAATGAAATTAAAGGTGCTAAATTATTAATAAAGGCTTTTGGAAAATGTACAACGGACCATATTTCTATGGCAGGACCTTGGTTACGCTTTAGAGGTCATTTAGATAACATTTCTAATAACTGTTTAATAGGTGCTGTCAACGCGTTTGGTATGAAAACAAACTTTGTTAAAAATCAATTAACTGGTGATTTTGGAGGTGTGCCGGATACAGCTAGAGCATATAAAGCGGCTGGTGTAAAATCTATTGTGGTTGGTGATCATAATTACGGTGAGGGATCGTCTAGAGAACATGCTGCTATGGAGCCACGACATCTTGGTGTAGTTGCTGTAATTGTAAAATCTTTTGCTAGAATCCATGAGACTAATCTTAAGAAACAAGGTATGTTAGGATTGACGTTTGCAAATGAAGCGGATTACGATTTAATTCAAGAAGATGATACTTTCAACTTTTTAGATTTAGATGCATTTGCGCCAGACAAACAATTAAATTTAGAAATAGTACATGCCGATGGAAGTAAAGATACTGTTGCTTTAAATCATACATATAATCAAGCTCAGATAGATTGGTATAATGAAGGTTCTGCGCTAAACTTAATTAAGAAAGAAAATGCTTAATAATAATTAAAATTTTGAAGAAGCCTTTGAGAAATCAGAGGCTTTTTATTTTTATGTAAGTTTTGGCGATTTAATGCGACTAAGCATAAATCTAACAAATCCCATTATATAATGCAGTCACTGTGGTTCTTTGACGACGTTAACCTTATCCAGATTCTCTGTCCTCATAAATTTAACGAGTATAAAAATGAGCATAACTTCTGTGCTTACAATAAAAAAGATTATATCTATTTTGAATCTGATTCAGCTAACAAAATATATTTAATTGAAAGCGGAAAAGTTAAAATTGGCTATTATACAGAAGATGGTAATGAAGTCATTAAAGCAATTCTAACAAAAGGCGAATTATTTGGTGAGAAAGCTATTTTAGGTGATGATAAACGTGATGAATTTGCACAATCTATTGATAATAAAACTTCAATTTGTTCAATAGATGTGGATACCATGCATAGCATGATGCAAAAAAACCAATCCTTTAGTTTTAAAGTACATAAGTTTATAGGTTTTAAGTTTAAAAAACTAGAACGTAGATTACAACTCTTATTGTTTAAAGATACTAAAACAAGACTTGTTGAATTTTTACTTGAGCTTTGTCAAGATTTTGGTAAAAACTGTGATAAAACTGGAGATCAAATTATAAGACATCCATACACTCAAAAGGATATAGCCTCATTGATTGGGACATCTAGACCAACTATAAATATTCTCTTAAACGAACTAAAGGAGGAAAATTATTTAGATTTTAACAGAAAAGAGATAAGAATCTTAAAAAAAACCGCGTAATGTTAGCTGTCTAACATTTTATTATTATTTGCTTTTATATTTTTGATTGAACAAAAAAACAAAAAAAGCAATGAAAAAAAAAATGATTTTAGCGGCCTTGGCATTAGGGATTTTTGCCAGCTCGTGTAGTAATGATGATGACAACAGTAGTAGTTCAAATTCAAATTTAGTTCTTAGTCTTGATGGTTTAGAGGCTTTGGGTGACGATTTTGTTTATGAAGGTTGGATTATTGTAGATGGCGCGCCTGTCTCTACAGGTACATTTAGTAGTGTAGTTTTTCCACAAACGTATGTTGTTGATACGGATCAATTAAATAGTGCAACGACTTTTGTGCTATCAATTGAACCAGCAGTAGATAGTGATCCTGCTCCAGCAGACACTAAAATTTTAGCAGGCGATTTTTCAGGTAGCTCTGCAAATGTAGATTCAAATGGTATTGTAGGAGATTTTAGTGCTTCAACAGGTACTTATATTTTAGCCACACCAACTGATGCAGATGATACCAATGAAGAAAGTGGTGTTTGGTTTTTAGACAACTCAAGCGGTAGTGCAGTGGCAGGTTTAGATTTACCAACATTAACTGATGGTTGGGTTTATGAAGGTTGGGCAGTTTTAGATGGTACACCAATTAGTACAGGTACATTTACAGATCCAGCGACAGCTGATGATAATGCTTCAACGTCTTTGTTTAAAGGCGACACAAGCGATGGTCCTGCATATCCGGGAGAAGATTATTTACAGAATGCACCTGCGGGAATGACGTTTCCAACAGATTTAAGAGGGGCAACAATTGTTATTTCTGTAGAACCAAGTCCAGATAATAGTACATCACCTTTTACATTAAAACCTTTAGCAGGTATGGTACCAGGTGATGCGTCAGTACACGCACCAATTTCTTTAGGTGCAGGTCCTGTAGCTACAGTTACAGGAGTTGTAACCAGGAATTAATTTTAAATATTTGTTAGATATGAAGCGTAATTTCATTAATTTGGGATTACGCTTCTTTTTGCATAAAACCGACGGATATGAACAAAGCCTTAAAAAGCAAAATTTTAAATTTTATTTTTCTGTTTATTGTGCTATTAATGTTGATTCCACAAACTAGACAACAAATTCAAATAATCATTCATAAAGCAATCTCAATATTTAATCCGGTCGATACTATATCAAAATCTGAAAGAATTAAAATAGAAAGCTTTAACTGGAAGCTATTAAAAGAAGACCACTCGTATTATAATTTTGAGAGCGTAAAAAGTAAAGTGACCGTAGTAAATTTTTGGGCGACTTGGTGTCCGCCTTGTATTGCAGAAATGCCAAGTTTGCAAAAGTTGTATGAGAGCTATGGAGATAAAGTTGAGTTCCTATTTGTAACTAGTGAACCTAGAGACATTATTAAAGCTTTTAAAGATGATAAGCAGTATACATTTCCTGTTTACATTAAGACAACTAGTGCTCCAAAAGAATTGAAAACTACATCAATTCCTAGGACTTTAGTGATAAATAAAAAAGGCGAAATTATTATAGATAAATCTAGTGCCGTAGATTGGAATAGCGAAAAAATACGAAACCAACTAGACGAACTATTGCTAGAATAGTTTATTTAAAATATTTGAAAGGAACAATGAGCATACCGAAATTTTCACCTTTATGCTTTCCTAAATGTTTATGATGAATTTTATGAGCACGTCTTAAACCTCTAGCATATTTATTGTCAATATTTCTTAGTAATTTAAAACGTTGGTGTATAAAAATATCGTGTACAACGAAGTAAGCAATTCCGTAGGCTAATATTCCTAAACCAATTGGTAATGTATACCAAACGTTTTCATAACTCCAAAGGTAAAAACATATAATACTTATAACAGCATAGAATATAAAAAACGCATCGTTTCGCTCAAACCAACTGTCATGATCCTTTTGATGATGATCCTTATGAAGATTCCATAAAAACCCATGCATTATATATTTGTGCGTGAACCACGCATTAAATTCCATAATGAAAAATGTACCAAAGAATATAAATATCCAAAAAATTGCTTGCATAATAGTGCTATAATTTTAGAGTAGGTTTAATTGATATTTTACGTAACTACGAGTAAGGAGTTCAATTTTTTTATAGTTTGGAACCCTTATACGAGTTGATTTAATTTGTAAAGCAGGTGTCTTTTTAAGTTTGTCTAATAGTTTGCTATAATAACGATACGCCATAAAAACACCAAATCGAGCTTCGAGAGGTAATTTTTTAATTCCTACAAGACCTTTTGCAAAATCTTCTTCAATCTCTATAATTATAGCTTCTTTAGAACTTTCGTTTAATTGACTTAAATCGGTGTTTGGAAAGTACGATCTATTTAGGTCATCGAAATCAGCTTTTAAATCTCGTAAAAAATTCACTTTCTGAAAGGCGGAGCCCAAACTCATAGCTGAATCTTTAAGATCTTCGAATTTCTCTCCGTTTCCTTTCACAAAAACTTTTAAACACATTAAGCCAACTACATCTGCTGATCCATAGATATAGGCTTTGAATTCTTGGTCAGTTAAATAATCACTTTTATGCAAATCTAATCGCATACTATTCATGAAAGAATTCACTAAATGTTTATCTATACTATATTTATGAAATGTTTCTTGAAAAGCATTTAAAATTGGATTTAAGCTTATTTTATCCTCCAAGGCTGCTTCTAGATCACTTTCAAATTTATTAAAAAGTTTTTCTTTGTCATAGTCGTGAAATGTATCTACAATTTCATCCGCAAATCTTACAAATCCGTATATATTATAAATGTCTTGTCTTATACTATCAGCAAGCATTTTTGTAGCTAAAGAAAATGATGTGCTGTAAGCATTTGTAACAGCCTTGCTACATTCCTTAGATACAGTGTCAAAAATTGATTTCATACTATTTTAGAGGTATTATTTTTCGTTTTTATTTATTAATTCGGCAACCAACTTACCCGATATTAAGGCAGGAGGAACTCCAGGACCGGGAACAGTTAATTGTCCTGTAAAATATAGACCGTTTACCTTTTTACTTTTTAGTTTTGGTCTTAAAAAGGCGGTTTGCATTAGCGTATTTGCCATACCATATGCATTACCTTTATAGGAGTTATAATCTTCAATGAAATCATTAACGCAATACGACTCTTTAAAAATTATATGATCTTGAACATTTTGTTGCGTTCTTTTTTCGAATCTATTAATTACAATATCAAAATATTGCTGTCGTAATTCTGGTGTATCTTCTAAACCTGGAGCAATTGGAATAAGGAAAAAACCAGTCTCACAATTCTCTGGCGCCATACTTTTATCGGTTACGGAAGGGAAGTTAACATAAAATAATGGATCCTTAGGCCATTTAGGGTCATCATAAATATCTTCAGCGTGTTTTTCAAAATCAGTATCGAAAAATAAATTGTGATGTTCTATATTGTTTAGTTTCTTATCAAAGGCTACATAGAAAAGTAGGGAAGAAGGTGCAAACGTTCTGCTATTCCAATAATTTTCAGTGTATTGTCTATGTTTTGGTGCTAAAAGAGTTTCGGAATGGTGATAATCTGCACCACTCAAAACAACATCAGATGCTATTTCTTTTCCATTTACAGTTATACTAATCGCTTTTAGGCCTTCAACATTTATTTTTTCAACATTACAATTTGTGTTTATTGTTACACCTAAACTTTCGGCCAAACTTTTCATGGCAATAACAATTTGATACATACCACCTTTTGGATGCCATGTACCTAAGCCAAAGTCGGCAAAATTCATAAAACTATAGAAAGAAGGTGTTTTGTTGGGCTTAGCACCCAAAAATAAAACAGGAAACTCTAATGTTGAAATTAATTTAGGGTTCTTAAAGTTTTTTCTAACCTGAGAACTAATGGTTTTATAAAATTGATCTAATCGAGTTATGGTTTCCTTGGTTACTAATTCTAATGGAGACAATCCTGGTTTTAATACGACTTTATTAATTGCAATGTTGTAATGATCTTGAGCTCTTGAAATAAATTTTCTAAGTGGTTTAGAACTTCCCGCTTCAATACGTTCAAATTCTTCACAGATTTTATCCATATGATCTCCTATGGTTATAACATCATCTGAAAAGAAAATTTTATAAGCCGGACTTAATTTATCAAGTTGATAGAAGTCACTTGTTTTTTTTCCGAAATCATTGAAAAACTTTTCAAATATATCTGGCATCCAATACCAACTTGGACCCATATCAAAAGTAAAACCTTCTTTTTTTAATTGTCTTGCTCTTCCGCCTACGGTTTCATTTTTTTCATAGATAGAAACGTCATAACCAGCTTGCGCTAAATAACAAGAAGCCGATAAGGCAGAAAATCCTGAACCTATTATGGATACAGTTTTAGACATTGGCTACAGTTTCGGTTAATGATTTAATGTCTTTATAAGTTTTAATTGTATTTGGTAAATTTTCGAGATTAACTTGAGCAAGCATATGGCCTAGAACCCATAAATTGGAGTTATTTGGTTCTAAAATACTATTATTAAGGGTGTCTAAATAGTTGCGTAAATTTTCTTTATCTGGTTTTATGGTAAAGTAGGATATAAATGTTATATCATCATAATAATTAGCAAGATCTTTTAGGCTATCAATTGGTACACTAGCACCTAGGAAGATAGTATGATAGCCTTTATTAATAAGCTCGTAATTAATATACATTAATCCTAGCTCGTGTATTTCATTATCTGGGAGGTACAAAACAAAGGTTCTTTTAGAGTTGTTACTCTCATTTGATTGAACTTCCTCTGTATTAGCAATAATTTTTTGCCGTATTAGAGAGAATATAAAATGCTCATGTGCCGGAGTTATAGTGTCTGTCTGCCATAATATCCCGATAGTCGAGAGTAACGGAATAAATACGTCATAGAAAACGCTACTAAATGATTTCTCTTTTAGTAGTGTATTGTAAATATTATAAAATTGTTTTTGGTCAAAATTCATCATAGCTAATTTCAACCCATCAATAGCATGATTATCAGAATCACTCTTAACGGCAATTTCTTTAACCAATTGAATAATCTCTTCGTCTTTTATTGAACTGATTTTTGAAATTTTATAACCATTGTTATTTAAAAAACTAACATTGAGTAATTTTTGAAAGTTTTCTAAATCGTAATATCGTATGTTAGTATCTGTACGCTTTGGTTCTAGGAGGTTATATCGTTTTTCCCAAATTCTTATAGTATGCGCTTTAATACCTGTGAGGTTTTCAAGATCCTTTATACTAAACTGATTTTTAATATTGTTCATTTTTTATTTAAAAAAGTTAAACAAAAATACAATATTAAATAATACAAAGTCTCGTTTTAACAAAATTTAAAATTTAGATGCGTAAATAGGTGGCATTTTTTAAACAAATAAAGTGTAATAACAATTACGATCTGCAATTGAAGTCCGCCTTGGAAGCTAATTATTTAAAATAAAATTAGCCCAAGGCTAAAAATTAAATATGTATTTGAAAAAATGTTTTAAAGAAAGTGCGCACGAGAAGACTCGAACTTCCACGGACTAATGTCCACCAACCCCTCAAGCTGGCGCGTCTACCAATTCCGCCACGTGCGCAAATTATTGAAGTAAATATAAAAAAAAAGTTAAGCAAAATGCTTAACTTTTTTTGTGACCAGTCTGGGGCTCGAACCCAGGACCCTCTCCTTAAAAGGGAGATGCTCTGCCAACTGAGCTAACTGGTCATAATGTGTTTCTCAGTAACGAGGGTGCAAATATAAAATGTTTAATTAATAATACAACACTTTTTTTATTTAATTTTTTGTTTTTTTGTACTCTTAATAGCTATCACTTTAAAAATCAATTTATAAGCATTATGATAATTATTTTATTAGGTTACATGGGATCTGGAAAATCAACTCTTGGTAAGGAATTGGCTACAGTTTTAAATTATAAATTTTTAGATTTAGATGATTATATCGCAGAAAAGGAGAATTCTTCTGTGTCAATGGTGTTTAAAAGCAAAGGAGAAATCTATTTTAGAAGAAAAGAGACAGAATATTTAAAAGAAATTATAAATCTACCAGAAAATTATGTGCTTTCGTTAGGTGGAGGAACGCCATGTTACAGCGAAAACATGAAACTTATAAATTCAAATACTAACGTAGTATCGTTTTATTTAAAATTATCTATTCCTTTACTTTCTAAACGATTGTTTGTTGCAAAAGAACAACGACCATTAATAAGTCATATAGATTCAGAAGATGATTTACTCGAATTTATAGGGAAACATCTCTTTGAGCGTTCACCTTTTTATCATGAAGCGGAACACATTATCAATACGGATAACAAATCTATGCAAGAAGTCTTAGAAACAATTTTGACACATTTAATCTAAATAAGCTTCATATGGTTGCTTAGACAGATTAACATGAACATGTTCAAACAAAGAAGTAGAAAGTGAAATACCTTTAAAATCTGCTTTTACAGGAAATTTTTTATGGTTTCTATTAACTAAGACCGCTGTTTTAAACTGTTTAAGAGGCACATCTAAAAAATGCTTTATGCCATAAATTAAAGTACTACCAGAATTTAATACATCATCAATCAATACAATTGATTTATTAGAATATGCTTCTTTATCAATAGATGTTTTAATTGGGTTGGTAGGTTCTACTTTATCAATAGTGACTTTACACAATGTAGATTCAATAGAGGAGATCTTATCTAAATTGGCTTTAATTTTTTTGGCGAGTATATAACCATTACTTTCTATACCAGCAATGATGAGTTCGGTTTCATTAACATTACTTTCGTATATCTGATAAGCTATACGTTTTATTTTATGTTCAATTTCTTTATGACTTAAAATTGTATTTTTTGTTAATGCCATTAGGTCTTTTTTTCAAAGATAAAAAACAGTTCTTTACCTTGTCTTTGTTTTATAGAATTTATTGAAGGTTCTAAAGTTTTAATTTTAAAATCATTTTGAAATAATGATTGGTATTCGGTTTTACTTCCTCCAAAAGGTGGACCAGATTCCGTTAATTCAAAATTAAAAAGTAACCCAACCAATTTACCACTTGGTTTAAGTAGCTTAAACATTTTATTTTTATAAGCTACCCTTAAATTTGGGTTAATAGCACAGAAAAATGTTTGTTCTATGATTAAATCAAATTGGTTTTCAAATTTAAAAAAATCTTGTTTTAGTAATCGGTTTATTGGAATTTCAGGAACACGTTTTTTTAAGTTATCTAATGGTTGCTGTGCAATATCAAGTATATAAATGTTTTTAAAACCGTTATTCCATAGATATTCCGCCTCATAACTATTACCAGCTCCTGGAATTAAAATTTTTAAAGACTTATCTTTAATTTGATCAATATACTGCTTTAAAGGATTTGATGCAGATCCAATATCCCAACCAGTTTCATTATTTATATAACGTTTTTCCCAATAATCTTTTCCTACCATTAATTAATTAGTATTGCTAAGTATTATTCTTCTTCATCGTAAAAATCGTCAATATCTCTTCGGTCTTTTTTAGTTGGTCGTCCAGTACCTTTTTTTCGATAATAATCTTTACTGTATTTTAAAAGTTCCTTGGCTTCAAAAGCAGACTTTGGAGTAGTATCTACTCTGTAAATATCCACCAATTTTGCACCAACGCGATTTGGTGGTAAATCGTTTACAGTTAATTGGTAAATAATTTGATCTTTTCTGAGTTCAATTTTGTCTGTTGGATAAACTTCTCTTGAAGGTTTTATAGCTGCGCCATTTACTTTAACTTGCCCTTTTTTACAAGCTTTTGTAGCGATACTGCGCGTTTTATAATAGCGCACACACCATAAATATTTGTCAATTCGCATATTCTGTTAATAAAAACTACGTTAATAGATTAGTACAAAAATATTATATTATTGTATCTTGCGAGTTAAAAATAAGCAATAATGAACATCGTTTCAAAACTGTGGTGGTTTTAAACGAAAAATATCAGTTTCTATGAAAATTAAAATTTTAAGACTAAGTATTCTGTTACTAGCAGTTTTTTCAATATTCATTTCATGTAAGGATGATGATGATGATGACTCAACATTTGTAGTTGAAGATAGAACAGAACAGCAAGTAAAGGATAATGATTCCATTGTATTGTACTTATCGACGCATTACTATAATTCTGCTTTTTTTGAATCAGGAATTAATCATAAATATACAGACATTGTAATCTCGGAGTTAGAAATGGATGATAATGGCGATTACTTACCAATGCCAAATCCAGACCAAAATACAATGCTTATTGATGCAGTTGTAGAACATACTACAACATACTTAGAAGCAGATTACGTTTATTATGTATTAAATATTAACCAAGGAGGAGGTGGAGAACCTAAATTTACAGATGAAGTTCGTGTAAGGTATGAAGGAACCTCTCTTAATTATGATAACGATATTTTTGATGTAATTACAACACCTGAAGAGTTATTGCTCTTCGGTGATGGATTCAACACATTTGGAGCTATTAGAGCTTGGCAGCTTGTTATGCCAATGTTTAAGACTGCTGATGATTTTGATTATGACAATGGAAGTATTGTTTATGAAGATTACGGACTTGGAATAATGTTTGTACCATCGGGTTTAGGTTATTTTTCAGGGACATCAACAGGTTATTCTTATGACAACTTAATGTTTAAGTTTGAATTATTACAGTACGAAGTAGAGGATCATGATAATGATGGTATTCCTTCTTATTCAGAAGATTTAGATAATGACATTGATGTTTTTAATGACGATACAGATGAAGATGGATTCCCAGACTACATTGATTTTGATGATGATAATGATGGCGTTAGTACATTTAATGAATTAATAACTACGTATTATTCAGTAGATACAAATGAAAATGAAGAGGAGCCAGTTCTTGCTGAAGGTGAATATGAATATGATAGATCTGAAACGGGTGGTGTTATTACTATAAAAACGGTTACGGTTGTAGATTCTGATAGTGATGGTACTCCAGATTATTTAGATGAAACTATTGTCACAAATCATAACGAAGTGAATAACTAATCACTAGTATTACACATATAAAAAAGCCACTCATTGAGTGGCTTTTTTTATTGATAATTAATTTAAAATAGTTTAAAGTCCAATAGACAAACTAAGAATTAATTGTTCTGGTCTTGTATCAATTCTACTATTTCTAGTAATGTTATCTTCAATAAATCTCGCTTCATTTTCTCCAAATCCTCTTTCGTATCTTAAGTCAATTCCAATTTTATTGAAGTTAAGTCCGATACCAAAATTTAATCCAACTGTAAAATCTTCTTGAAGGTCATCAATTTCTACACCATGAAAATCAGTTTCTAATATATATTGAGCAGAAGGTCCTGCAAAAACACTAATTGGTCCTAACACCTTAAGACCAACTAATACTGGCACATCAATTTTTTTTACATTAAAATCATTGTTGTCGTAATCACTTTTAGTGACCGTGTAAACAATTTCTGGTCGTAAATAAATTTTATTACCAATTTTACCAAAGATACCTACATGATATCCAATGTTTTGATCTGGATTGCTACTATTAAGACTTACAGAATCAAAATAATCGCCATTTCCTCCATAGTTTAAACCACCTTTAAAACCAAAAGCACTGTTGTTTTGGGCAGTTAAACTAAATCCAATAAATAATAAAAGCGCAGTTGTAATAACTGATTTTTTTAAATTTCTCATAATGTTCGTTTTTTTAGATTTAAGCATCTACTTTCAAAAACGATGCCAAAACAAAATTATTTTCTTTTGATTACATTATTCACTGCCTTAACAATGGCATCAGAATTTAAACCATACTTATCCATTAACTGAGCTGGTGTACCAGATTCTCCAAATGTATCATTTGTAGCAACAAATTCTTGAGGTGTAGGATTATGCTGAGCTAATACTCTCGCAACACTTTCTCCTAAACCACCAAGATGGTTATGTTCTTCTGCTGTAACAATACAACCTGTTTTTGCAACTGAATCTAAAATAGCTTTATCGTCTAATGGCTTTATGGTATGAATATCTATTACTTCTGCAGAAATACCAGCTTCGTTCAATACTTTAGAAGCCTCTAACGCTTCCCATACTAAATGACCCGTAGCAACGATAGTAACATCTGTACCTTCTGTAAATTTAATAGCTTTACCAATTTCAAACTTTTGGTCAGCAGGTGTAAAAATAGGCACTGAAGGACGTCCAAATCTTAAATAAACAGGACCATCATAATCAGCAATAGCAATTGTAGCTGCTTTTGTTTGGTTATAGTCACAAGGATTAATAACAACCATACCTGGTAACATTTTCATTAGACCTATGTCTTCTAAAATTTGGTGAGTTGCACCATCTTCTCCTAATGTTAAACCAGCGTGAGAAGCACAAATCTTTACGTTTTTACCAGAATATGCAATAGATTGGCGAATTTGATCATAAACTCTACCAGTAGAGAAATTTGCAAAAGTACCAGTAAATGGAATTTTTCCACCAATGGTTAAACCAGCAGCTATTCCCATCATATTTGCTTCTGCAATACCTATCTGAAAAAAGCGATCTGGGTTTTCTTCAATAAATTCATTCATTTTTAAAGATCCAATTAGGTCAGCACATAAAGCAACCACATTTGGGTTTGTTCTTCCAAGTTCTGCTAAACCTGCACCAAATCCGCTTCTTGTATCTTTTTTCTCTGTATATGTATATGTTTTCATTTTTTTCTTTTGAATTGATGATTAATAGTCGCCTAAAGTTTCAGGGTTTTGAGCTAAACCTGTTGCAAGTTGCTCATCGTTTGGTGCTTTACCATGCCATGCATGTGTATGCATCATAAAGTCAATACCATTACCCATTACAGTATGTAATAATACACAAACTGGTTTTCCTTTTCCGGTTAATGATTTTGCTTCCTTTAGACCATCAATAATAGATGTTATATCATTTCCTTTTTCAATATCTACTACAGTCCATCCAAAAGCTTCAAATTTTGCTTTTAAGCTTCCCATCGGTAAAACGTCATCAGTAGATCCATCAATTTGTTGTTGATTTAAATCTATTGTAGAAATAAGGTTATCAACGTTTTTAGCTGAAGCATACATTATTGCTTCCCAATTCTGACCTTCTTGTAATTCGCCATCACCATGTAAGCTGTAAACTAGTTTATCATCATTGTTCAATTTTTTTGCTTGTGCAGCACCTATGGCAACAGACATTCCTTGTCCTAAAGAACCAGAAGCAATTCTAATGCCTGGTAAGCCTTCATGTGTCGTAGGATGTCCTTGTAAACGCGTGTTTATTAATCTAAATGTATTTAATTCTTCAACCGGAAAATATCCGGATCTCGCTAATACACTATAATAAACTGGTGAGATATGACCGTTTGAAAGAAAGAATAAATCTTCATTTATTCCATCCATATCAAAACCTTCATTTCTGTTCATGATGTCTTGGTAAAGTGATACAAAAAATTCTGCACAACCTAATGATCCTCCTGGATGACCAGAGTTTACTTTGTGTACCATTCGTATTATATCTCTACGAACCTGAGTTGTTAAATCTTCTAATTCTTTAATGTTTGGCATTGTTATGTTGCTTATGTTTTACGCTACAAATGTAACTTTTTACCTATGTCTATCAAAAGTTGAGACCTTGCACTTATTAACGAAAAGTATAATTTGCTAACAATCTGAATAAAAAAAACTTAATGTTTAGACAAGAGCATAAATTTTTAAGGCTGTATTTTAGATTTAAATTAAGACGGAATCTTATAGAGTTATTTATATTTGCCGACGGACTTACAATTTAAGATACGTCGTTGCCAAAATTTAGATCGATTTTTATAAATTTTTATTGATTGCAAGATGTTTCCGCTGATTAACAATTAGGATATATACATGAAATTTCAAAAAATAGCCACAGATAAAGAAACGAAAGCGAGAGCAGGATCTATTACTACGGATCATGGTACAATAGAAACGCCAATATTTATGCCAGTTGGTACAGTGGCTTCTGTAAAAGGTGTGCATCAGCGAGAATTAAAAAATGATATCAATCCAGATATTATTCTTGGTAATACCTATCATTTATACTTAAGACCGCAGACGCCAATTTTAGAACAGGCTGGCGGATTACATAAGTTTATGAATTGGGATCGTAATATCTTAACAGATTCTGGTGGATATCAAGTTTACTCTTTGTCTTCAAACAGAAAAATAAAAGAAGAAGGTGTAAAATTTAAGTCGCATATTGATGGAAGTTACCATGTTTTTACGCCCGAAAACGTAATGGAAGTTCAGCGTAAAATAGGTGCAGATATAATAATGGCATTTGATGAATGTACGCCATATCCATGTGATTATAATTATGCAAAACGTTCTATGCATATGACGCATCGTTGGTTAGAACGTTGTCTAACGCATCTTAAAAAAACACCCTTAAGTTATGATTACGACCAAACGTTTTTCCCTATTGTTCAAGGAAGTACATATAAAGATTTACGTAAACAATCTGCAGAATATATAGCTAATGCAGGTGCAGAAGGTAATGCAATTGGAGGGCTTTCTGTTGGTGAACCAGCAGAAGAAATGTATGCCATGACAGATGTTGTGTGTAGTATTCTTCCTGAGGATAAACCACGATATTTGATGGGTGTTGGTACACCAATCAATATATTAGAAAATATTGCGTTAGGAGTAGATATGTTTGATTGTGTAATGCCAACACGTAATGCAAGAAACGGAATGTTATTTACAGCTCATGGTTCTATTAATATAAAGAATCTAAAGTGGGCTAATGATTTTTCGCCAATAGATGAAATGGGAATTACTTTTGTAGATACAGAATACAGCAAAGCTTATTTAAGACATTTGTTTACGGTAAATGAGTTACTTGGTAAGCAAATCGCAACCATTCATAATTTAGGGTTTTACTTATGGTTAACCAGAGAAGCAAGAAAGCATATTATTGCAGGAGACTTTAGAACATGGAAAGAAAAAATGGTTAAACAAATGGATAACCGTTTATAAATTTAAATGATTTATAATAATTAACAACATAGAACTAATTTGAAAATACTTGATTGGTACATATTAAAGCGATATTTATTTACATTTTTAATGATGTTATTGCTATTTGTTCCTATTGGAATTACAGTTGATTTAGCTGAGAAGGTTGGTAAGATGCTTCAGAATAATGCACCATTTGGTGAAGTCGCTTTTTACTATTTAAACTTCACAGTGTATTTCGCTAATTTATTATTTCCATTATTTTTATTCTTATCCGTTATATGGTTTACTTCTAAGTTAGCCAACAATACAGAAGTTGTTGCTTTTTTAAGCTCTGGAGTTTCATTTTCTAGATTTTTAAGACCTTATATGATAGGTGCAACTATCGTTGCATCATTCGCATTGTTTTTAGGAATGTATTTAGCACCAATTGCAAGTAAAGGGTTTAACGAGTTTGTATTTAAATATCTTAAAAAGAATAAAAAAATACAGCAAACACACGAAGTCTATCAACAAATAAATGACACGGACTATATCTATGTTAGTAATTTTATACCTAATAATAAGTCTGGAATAAATTTTACATACGAGCATTTTGAAGATAATGAACTTAAATATAAAATCTTTGCAGATAATATTCGCTATAACGAAGAAGACAGCACATTTAGGTTAAGAACTTATTTAAAACGATCATGGGAAAATGGCGTTGAAACTGTAGAAAAGGAAAGACAAAAAGATATGGATTTTTCCTTTGAGCTAGAAGATTTAACTCCTGTAGAATATGCAGCCGAAACCAAATCTTATGGTGAATTATTAGATTTTATCGCAGCAGAAAAACGTAGAGGCTCACCTAACATTGGTCGCTATGAAGTTGTAAAGCTTAAGAAATGGAGCTTACCTGTTTCTATCTATATTTTATCAATTATTGCGGTTGCGGTTTCTTCGGTAAAACGACGTGGCGGAATGGGTGTAAACCTTGCTTTTGGTATAGCAATTGCTATGATATATGTGTTTTTTGATAAGGTATTTGGTGTAATGGCAGAGCAATCAAATTTTCCTGCAGTGATTGCTGTATGGTTTCCCAATTTTATATTTGGTATATTGGCAATATATCTTCTGCGCAATGCAAAACGTTAAACTTAAGCACTATTTACATTTACATTTTCTGGTAATCATTGCTGGTTTCACAGCAATATTAGGTAAAGAAATAACGATTGGCGCTTTAGATTTAGTGTGGTATAGAATGGCAATGGCAGCTATTTTAATGTTTATCTACATTAAAATAAGAAAGTTTGATCTTAAAATATCTAAGAAGTCATTTTTACAATTTGCAATTGCTGGTGTAATTATAGCATTACATTGGATTACTTTTTTTGAAGCAATAAACCAAGCTAACGTCTCTATAGCATTGGCCATGTTTTCCTCAGGCGCTTTTTTTGCTTCATTTATCGAACCCATTTTTTTTAATCGACGTATTTTGGGATATGAGATAGTCTTTGGAATTGTTGTTATACTTGGTGTTCTACTCATTACAAGTAGCGAAATAGGCTATATAAATGGTATTGTTTTAGGTTTATTCTCGGCCTTATTCTCTACTTTGTTTGCGGTTATTAACGGAAGATTTATAGAACAACATAGTGCTACAATAATTTCATTTTATGAATTTATTTGTGGTGTTATTTTCCTAACCATTTTTATTTTGCTTACAGGTAAAACTTTTAACGCTGCGTTTTTTACACTTTCAAATGAAGATTGGGTGTACTTATTTATTTTGGCTTCGGTTTGCACAGCTTATGCATTTATAGGCTCAGTAGATGTAATGCGCTATATAAGCCCGTTTACAGTAATACTTAGTTATAATTTAGAACCAATTTATGGTATTGCTATCGCTTTATTTTTATATCCTGAAACAGAAAAAATGTCTTCACAATTTTATCTAGGTGCCATTCTCATTTTAATTACAGTATTGTTTGATGCTGTTTTTAAAAACTATAAGAGTAGAAAAAAATTACCTGCAAAGAATCGAGATTAAATTTTTATAGTTTCTATATTATAATCTATTTTTGTAAATTGAACATAGAACTTACTTTTATCTTTATTAAATATAATAAGAATACGTAGGTTTGTATTCAATAAACAAACTAACTAAAAAACTAACTTCAAATTGTATGGAATACTTAGAGTTTGAATTACCAATAAAAGAACTAGAAGAGCAACTAGATAAATGTGCAATAATAGGTAAGGAGAGTGATGTAGATGTTACGGAAACCTGTAAGCAGATTGAAAAAAAATTAGCTACAACTAAAAAAGAAATATATAAGAACCTAACGGCTTGGCAACGCGTTCAGTTGTCTCGTCATCCTAATAGACCATATACCTTAGATCACATAAATGCACTTTGTGGTAATACCTTTTTAGAACTCCATGGCGACAGAAATGTTAAGGATGATAAAGCAATGATTGGAGGTTTAGGGAAAATTGGAGATCAATCTTATATGTTTATTGGTCAGCAAAAAGGTTATAATACTAAAACGAGACAGTACCGTAATTTTGGGATGTCAAATCCTGAAGGCTACAGAAAGGCATTACGTCTTATGAAATCTGCTGAGAAGTTTGGTATTCCGGTGGTAACACTAATAGATACTCCTGGCGCTTATCCAGGTTTAGAAGCGGAAGAACGAGGGCAAGGGGAAGCTATTGCTAGAAATATTTTAGAAATGGCACGTTTAAAAGTGCCTATAATTACAATTATTATTGGTGAAGGTGCTTCTGGTGGAGCATTAGGAATAGGTGTAGGTGATAGGGTAATGATGTTAGAAAATACTTGGTATTCTGTAATATCACCAGAATCTTGTTCTTCAATTTTATGGAGAAGTTGGGAATATAAGGAGCAAGCTGCTGAAGCATTGAAATTGACTGCAAAGGATATGAAACGTATGAAACTTGTAGATCAAATTATAAAAGAACCACTAGGTGGAGCGCATACAGATAGAGAGAAGACTTTTAAATCTGTAAGTGATGCCATTTGTAAGTCTTATGATGAGCTTAAAAACTTATCACCAAAAGATTTAGTGAAACAACGTATGGATAAATACAATGATATGGGAGTCTATAAAGACTAATTCCACTAAACATAGGCTATTTAAAAAAACTGAAGTTTATACTTCAGTTTTTTTTATCACTATTAACAATATTTTTGAGTTATTAACAGTTCAATTGTTGATGATGTGTTAAGATTGTAGATACAGCTTTTTCATTTCAACAACACTATTTAGTTATTTTTGTTACTTATGAAACAACCCAATCCAGTAACCGGTTATAAAGTAGATAAAAGCACAATCATTAACTTAGAGAAAGGCAAAATACCACCTCAAGCTACTGATTTAGAGGAGGTTGTGCTTGGTGCTATGATGATTGACAAGAAAGGTGTTGATGAAGTTATCGATATTTTAAGTCCTGATGCATTTTATAAAGAAGCGCATAAACACATCTTTGATTCTATTTTTAAATTATTTGAAAACTCAGAGCCTGTTGACTTATTAACTGTTTCTAGCCAATTAAAGAAAGAACAAAAGTTAGATCTTATAGGTGGCGATTTTTACTTAATTTCCTTAACGCAACGTGTATCATCTTCTGCACATATTGAGTTTCATGCACGTATTATTCTTCAGAAATATATTCAAAGAAGTCTAATTAAAATTTCTAACGAAATCATAGAAGAGGCTTATGATGAAACTAGAGATGTATTTGATCTTCTAGATACAGCTGAAGCAAAATTATATGAGGTAACTCAAGGTAATGTTAAGAAATCTACGGAATCTGCTCAAAGTTTAGTAATTCAAGCGAAGAAAAAGATTGAAGAGATTTCAAATAAAGAAGGAATGAGCGGTATACCTTCTGGCTTTGATAAATTAGATAAGTTAACTTCTGGTTGGCAACCATCAGATTTAGTAATTGTTGCAGCTCGTCCTGGTATGGGTAAAACAGCATTTACATTAACGATGGCTCGTAATGTTGCTGTAAATAGTAATACACCTGTAGCATTCTTCTCATTAGAGATGTCTTCAGTACAATTAATAACACGTCTAATTTCTAGTGAAACGGGTTTATCTTCTGAAAAGTTAAGAACTGGTAAATTAGAAAAACACGAATGGGAACAGCTTAACGTTAAAGTAAAAACATTAGAAAAAGCACCACTTTTTATTGATGATACACCATCGCTTTCTATTTTCGATTTAAGAGCAAAAGCACGTCGTTTAGCATCTCAGTATGGCATTAAGATGATAATGATTGATTATTTGCAATTAATGACAGCAGGAGGAAGTCAAAAGGGAGGAAATCGTGAACAAGAGATCTCAATGATTTCTCGTAACTTAAAAGCCTTAGCAAAGGAATTAAGTATTCCTGTTATTGCTTTATCTCAGTTATCTCGTGCTGTAGAAACGCGTGGTGGAAGTAAAAGACCTTTATTATCAGACTTACGTGAATCTGGAGCAATTGAGCAAGATGCCGATATTGTATCATTTATATATAGACCAGAATATTATAAAATTGATGAATGGGATGATGAAGAACGTTCACCAACGGCAGGTCAAGGTGAATTTATTGTTGCCAAGCATAGAAATGGTGGATTAGAAAACATTAGATTAAAGTTTATCGGTCACTTAGGTAAGTTTGATAATTTAGATGATTTTGATACACCTTTTGGTGAATTTCATTCAAAAATGAATGCTGCTGCCAACGATAATACTTTTGCACCAGATAATTTCCCATCACCTTCTGATGCATTTGACGGACCGGAAGATGATGGTGTGCCTTTTTAACAACTTTTTATGGATTTACACATTCATTTTTAACTTATCTTTGTAAGCTCAGTTAAACCAAATCTTTACAATGTTAGAGCAAAGACGTACAACAAATATATTGTTGTTAATTATAGTAGTTCCTTTAGTTTTTTACTTACTAAAGATTTTGTCATTTATTTTTATTCCACTCATATTTTCGATGTTTATCGCTTTATTGTTTTTACCAATAATGCGATGGTTGGGGCGTCGTAAAATCCCTAAAGTTTTTAGTATAATTATTGTGCTTTCACTAGTAGGAATTGGTCTTAAATTAGGTATTGAATTAGTTCAATTATCTAGTAGGCAAATCTTAGCTAGTAATGCAGAATTTTTATCTAAAGCCGAATTGAAAATAACAGATCTAAAGATTTATTTATTTGATAATTTTGGAATTGAGATTGAACAAGAACACGGTTTTATAGGTCAATTTTTTCAAAAGGAAAACTTAGGATCAACACTTGGATTTCTAAATTCGTTCTTAACTGGTTTATTAATGACAGTTTTCTTTGTTGTTTTATGGTTGGCTGAATCTATTAATGTACACAAATTACTTAATAATACATTGCTAAAAAGAAAGCATACATCTGTCAAGACCTTCATGAAGATTGAAAACGACCTTATTAAATTTATTAAGGTTAAGTTTTTGGTTAGTGCATTAACAGGATTATTTACAGGATTAATGTGCGTTTTTTTTGATGTAAGCTTTCCTATATTTTGGGGATTATTTGCATTCGCTATCAACTTTGTTCAAATGGTAGGTTCGTTTATTTCGGTAATTTTATTATCAATTTTTGCCTTTGTTGAGTTAGATCCTACGAGTACTTTATTCTTTTTTATACTTGCCATTTCATTAGTACAAGTAACATTTGGAGCTATTTTAGAGCCTATATTTATGGGTAAATCATTTTCTATTAATGTTATTGCCGTATTAGTAATGTTGATGTTTTGGGGTTTTCTTTGGGGAATTCCAGGTTTAATTATGGCTATTCCTATAACAGTGTTTATAAAAATTATTTTAGATCAGTTTGAAGGCACCAAAGTCATAGCGAGTCTATTGTCTGGTAATGAAACCAAATTGGACTAATGCCTGATAATTTATTATTCTTTAATGTATTCTTAATCTTAAAAGAATAATAAATTCAGGTTTAAAAGACTAAATAATCATTATATTTCGTTTAAATTCTAATGAACTTGAAAAACATAATCATATTTAGTTTCTTACTGATTTTGAGCTATAAGGCTCATGCATCCTATATATTAATTCCAATGGATGCAGAAACTCAAGAAAATCATCTAAAAGCTTATGGTGTTACTTATTGGACATTAGAACGAGAGCTTAAAGTTAAATGGTTGCTAAACTATAGAGGTGGTTCATTTTTATTACCAGACGCAGAAATTATTCAAAGAGAATGCCAAATCAGAGGCGTATCATTTGAAGTGATTTCAGATTCTAAAGCAGCTAAAATTTTAGAAGATATAGCCAGTCCTGCTGTCAATCAAGAAGCTGTTGTATTAGAAAAAGCGCCAAAAATTGCAGTATATACACCTTATGGAAAACAACCTTGGGATGATGCTGTGACTATGGTATTAACGTATGCTGAGATTCCTTATGAAACCATTTATGACAAAGAAGTTTTAAATGATGAACTATTGCTTTATGATTGGTTGCATTTACATCATGAAGATTTTACAGGGCAATACGGAAAATTTTATAGAACATACCGTTCTGCTGCTTGGTATATCGAGGAAAAAAATAATGCTGAGGAGTTAGCAAGTTCATTAGGCTATTCTAAAGTATCAGAAGAAAAATTGGCTGTTGCGCTAAAAATTAGAGATTACGTTGTCGGTGGCGGATTTATGTTCGCTATGTGCTCCGCTACAGATAGTTTTGACATCGCATTGTCTGCAGAAGGTGTCGATATTTGTGAACCAATGTTTGATGGTGATGCTAGTGATCCTAGTTACCAGAGTAAAATTGACTTTACAAATACATTTGCTTTTAAAGATTATACTCTTGAGCGGAGCCCCAATGTTTATGAGTTTTCGTCTATAGATATGACTCAGAAGAGAAAAATTCCTAAGACTACAGATTATTTTTCATTGATGGAATATTCCGCTAAATGGGATCCCATACCAACGATGTTAACTCAAAATCATACAGCTTTAGTCAAGGGCTTTATGGGACAAACAACTTCGTTTACGCGAGATCAAATAAAATCTAATGTATTGGTAATGGGCGAAAATAGAACAAATGGAGAAGCCAAATACATACATGGTATAAAGGGAAAAGGTTTTTTTACTTTTTATGGTGGTCATGATCCAGAAGATTATACACATAGAGTAGGAGATCCAAAGACAGAATTAGATTTACACCCAACGTCACCAGGATACCGCCTAATTTTAAATAATGTATTATTTCCAGCTGCTAAGAAGAAGAAACAGAAGACCTAGATTAATTAGTGCATATTCTGATTTTTTTGTAATTTAAAATAATTAATTCAATATTATATGGGAGCAAAGGAAGATATACTAAATAAAATTCAAATCTTAATTACAAATCATTTTAGTACACCAGAAAAGGCCTTTGCTTTTTTTGATAAAAATGGAGATGGAAAACTCAATAATAGTGAAATAGTAAAGCTCTTAAAGCAAGCTGAGATTAGCGGATTTATTAGAGGAATTGTGTCTTCAAAATTAATTGAAGGCTATGACAAGGATGGTGATGAACGTATAAATTGGGAAGAATTTAAACTTGCAGTTGATGAAATTTCGGCGAATTCTTAATTGTAATTTTAAAATATAACGGTGGAATTTTATCAAAAAGAAATTAAACTTGATGCTTGTCCAAGAGGATTTCATTTAATCACATCTTATATAATCAGTGCTATTCCAGAAATTAGTTCCATTAAAATAGGACAATTACAGGTATTTATTAAACATACGTCTGCGAGTTTAACTATAAATGAAAATGCAGATCCTACAGTGAGATTAGATTTTGAAAGCCATATAAATCTTATGGTTCCTGAAAATCAATCCTATTACAAGCACACTTTTGAAGGACCTGATGATATGCCAGCTCATATAAAATCTTCTTTAATGGGTACATCTGTTCAAATTCCAATTACAAATGGTCGTTTAAACCTAGGCATTTGGCAAGGAATTTATTTATGTGAGCATAGAAATAAAGCTGCTGGTAGAAATTTAGTGTTAACGGCTTTTGGTAATTAATTTCTCTAGAACAACTTCTACTCCAAAATCATCATTTGATGCAGTCTTAAAATTGGCAGTAGTTTTTACATTATCATGTGCGTTATCCATAGCGTAGCTGTATTTTGCGCAGGCCAGCATTTCTAAATCGTTATTATAATCGCCAAAGACCATAGTCTCTGAAACATTTATGTTAAGTTCATTTTGTAAAAAAGTTAGAGCGTTTCCTTTATTGGTAATTGCTTCAGAAATATCTACCCAATTTTTTCCTGAAACTACGACATTAAGCTCGGGCTTTAAGTGTTTAACAAATGGTAAAACATGGGTTTCAGAATTGGTTTCGTGATATATTGCTATTTTTATAACATCATCTTTTATTTCTTCAAATGAATCTATAAAAGTATAGATTGAATAATATTCAGAAATAGTGTTTATAATCTTCTCAGAAGCTCTTAGAATATAAGCTTGATTTTTTGTACAGAATATAGGATGCGTATTTTTAATTTTTGATACTAAATTATATAATTGCGATAATCTACTTGTTTCTAAAGCATAGGAGAGTAGTGTTTTTTCTTTTTGAATAATTAAACCACCATTTTCTGCAACAATTATAATTTCATTTTTTATAGATGGAAGTTTTTGGATAATACTATAATATGGTCTTCCACTGGCTGCCACAAATTGAATATTATGTTTCTGTAATTCTTTGAATACTTTAAAAAATCTTGAACTGACCTCATGGTTAGAATTTAATAAGGTACCATCCAAATCAGTAACCACTAGTTTAATGTTATTCATTGTAATAAATTTTGGAAAACAGATTATTAGAAAATAAAAAATCCGATTCAAATTAATGAACCGGATTTTATAAGCGAAATGTTGTTATTAATTTGGCTAAAAGCCTTATTTAACTTTGTTTATGATAGCTTCAAAAGCTTCTGGATGGTTCATTGCTAAATCAGCAAGTACCTTACGGTTCAAGTCGATATTGTTAGCTTTTAAACCTCCCATAAATTTTGAATAGCTCATTCCATGCTGTCTTGCACCTGCGTTAATACGCATAATCCATAATGAACGGAATGTTCTCTTTTTTACTCTACGGTCTCTGTACGAATATTGCATCGCTTTATCAACCGCATTTTTTGCTACTGTCCAAACGTTTTTACGTCTTCCGAAGTAACCTTTTGCTTGCTTAAGAACCTTTTTTCTTCTGGCTCTTTTCGCTACTGAATTTACTGATCTTGGCATTTCTTTAATTGTTTTTTGTAGTAGGCGACCTAAATAGGTACTTGCTAAATTGTTTTGCCTAACTCCAGGGTTTATAATTTATTTTAACCGATTAAAAAAATATTACTTTAAACGTAACATTGTTTTAATATTGTCCTCATCAGCCTTATGTACTAAAGCATCGTGAGTTAACGCAAGCTTACGCTTTTTAGATTTTTTTGTCAAAATATGACTCTTAAAAGCGTGCTTTCTTTTGATTTTACCGGTACCAGTTAGTTTAAAACGTTTCTTGGCACTCGATTTTGTTTTCATTTTAGGCATTTTCTCCTCTTTTAAATTTACGTTTCGCTTATTATCTTTTAACTGATTTAACAGTTAGTCTTATTTTTTCTTAGGTGCGATGAACATAATCATACGCTTTCCTTCTAGCTTAGGCATTTGCTCAACTTTTCCATATTCTTCGAGATCTTGAGCTAATTTTAATAATAAAATTTGGCCTTGTTCTTTAAAAACGATGGATCTTCCCTTAAAGAATACAAAGGCTTTTAACTTTGCGCCATCCTTAAGGAATTTTTCAGCATGTTTTTTCTTAAATTCATAATCATGGTCATCTGTTTGAGGACCGAAACGAATTTCTTTAACAACGACTTTTGTTGCTTTAGATTTTAATGCTTTTTCTCTTTTCTTCTGTTCGTAAAGGAATTTTTTATAATCCATAACTTTACAAACAGGAGGTTTCGCATTTGGCGATATCTCTACAAGATCTAAACCTTGTTCATCGGCAATGGATAAAGCTTTTTTTATAGGGTATACACCTATTTCGACATTATCTCCGACAAGTCTTACTTCTTCAGATCTGATCTTGGAATTTATACGGTGTTTATCTTCTTGAGATACACGTCTTGTATAATTCTTTCTGTTTCTACGTATTGCTATGGCTTCTGTATTTAAATTAAACTTATATTATTTAAAAGTCTTTAAACTTTTATTTACTCTGTCATTTACTAATTTCGTAAAGTCTTCTACAGTAATTGTGCCAAGATCATCTCCTCCATGTTGGCGTACAGTTATAGTATTGTCCTTTTCTTCTTGTTCACCTACAATAATCATAAACGGAAACTTTTGCATTTCAGCTTCGCGAATTTTCTTACCTACAGTTTCATTTCTGTTGTCTGTGAGGGCGCGAATTTCGTCATTTTCTAGCACATTTAAAACTTTTTCGGCGTATTTTTCATATTTCTCACTAATAGAAATAATAATTGCTTGTTCTGGCATTAGCCATAGCGGGAAATTTCCACCTGTATGTTCTAATAAAATTGCAACGAATCTTTCTAAACTTCCAAAAGGAGCTCTATGGATCATTACAGGTCTATGCATCTCATTATCACTACCCTTATATGTAAGGTCAAATCGTTCTGGTAAATTATAATCAACTTGAATTGTTCCTAGTTGCCATTGCCTACCTAAGGCATCTTTTACCATGAAATCTAACTTAGGACCGTAAAATGCAGCTTCACCAGTTTCAACTACATAATTTAAACCTTTATCAATTGCAGCATTTAGAATAGCTTTTTCTGCTTTGTCCCAATTTTCATCACTACCAATATATTTATCCGGATTCTCAGGATCTCTAAGAGAAACTTGTGCTGTGAAATTTTCAAATCCTAACGAACCAAAAACATATAATACGAGATCAATTACCTCTTTGAATTCTGTGTCTAATTGATCTGGAGTACAAAAAATATGAGCATCATCTTGTGTAAAGCCTCTTACTCGAGTTAATCCATGTAGTTCTCCACTTTGTTCATATCTATATACAGTTCCGAACTCAGCAAAGCGTTTCGGTAATTCTTTATATGAGAATGGCTTACTGTTATATATTTCACAATGGTGAGGGCAATTCATTGGTTTTAATAAAAATTCTTCTCCGTCGGCAGGAGTGGTAATAGGTTGAAAACTATCTTCTCCGTATTTAGCGTAGTGCCCAGAAGTTTCATAAAGTTCTTTTTGACCTATGTGCGGAGTTACAACCATTTCATAACCTGCTTTCTTTTGTGCTGCTTTAAGAAAATTTTCCAAACGTTCCCGCAGTGCAGCACCTTTAGGCAACCAAAGTGGTAAACCTTGACCAACTCTTTGCGAAAATGTGAATAACTCCAGTTCTTTACCAAGTTTTCTATGATCACGTTTTTTAGCTTCTTCTAATAAATGAAGATATTCTGTCAATTCTTTCTGTTTCGGAAACGAAATCCCGTAAACCCTAGTTAATTGTTTATTCTTTTCATCTCCTTTATAATAAGCACCAGCAACGCTTAAAATTTTTACCGCTTTTATTATTCCAGTATTAGGAATATGACCTCCACGACATAAATCTGTAAAAGATGAATGATCACAAAAACTAATTGTTCCGTCTTCTAGGTTTTCAATTAGGTCTACTTTATAGTTGTTTTTATCCTTATAATAGGAGAGGGCTTCTTCTTTAGAAACAGTACGCATTTTAAAATCGTGTTTACCTCTGGCTATTTCAATCATTTTGCTTTCAATAGCTTTAAAGTCATTTTCAGATATTGAACCTTCTTTTAAATCTACATCATAGTAAAACCCATTATCAATGGCTGGACCTACCCATAGTTTTACATCAGGATATAATTCTTCAAGAGCTTGTGCTAATACATGGGCAGATGAGTGCCAAAAAGCTTTTTTACCTTCATCATTTTTAAATGTGTATAAAGTAAGGCTACCATCTGTAGTTAATGGAGTGGTGGTTTCAACAACTGTATCATTAAATTTTGCCGAAATAACATTACGAGCAAATCCCTCGCTAATATCTACAGCCACTTCATAAGGTGTTACTTCTTTTTTGTCAAAAGATCTAACCGAACCATCAGGTAGAGTAATTTTTATCATTATATATAGTATAAATTTTAGCCTACAAAGATATACCTATATATATAATAGACAAAGTGAAGTTTCTATAAAATAATAAAAGAGTCTTAACTATGAATGTAAAAGTTAAAGAGTAGTAAGTATCATTTATATTCTGTTTAACTATTATTTAGAGATCGGTATGTTATACTGC